>CAWBIG010000175.1:0-58423 GCA_963788435.1 uncultured Acidobacteriota bacterium
ATGTATTGCTGGAGAGGATTTCGTGGCGGCATCCGGTCCTCCGCGTGGTCCGTGCGCGACGACCGCCTCGGCCGCGGAGGCGAGAGAGTTTGTGGGTGCGGGTCGACCATGTCGATGTGGTGGCCCATCGCCCCCGTATCGACGCAGGCGAGGGCGATGGGCCAGCCCATCTCGGTGGACCTCGACCAGCGGCAGCAGCCTGCCTGGGCCCCGACCATGATCGCGCGCCAGCCGCGCCTCGTCCTCCGGGCCTGGATCTCGCTGGGCACCCGGGTCCGCCTGCCGGGCGATGTCCGCTTCGATCACGGCGACCGTCGCCGACGGCGCGGAGCCCGATCGACGTCGAACAGCAGACCGAAGCGGTGTCGAGGAGCTGGGGGCGGAGCTCTCCTGGGGTTCATGGTCCCAACCAGGATGAATCGGGATGGATGGACCACCGACATGCCCTCGCGTTCGACGATGTTCACACCCATCGCGGCCGCATCGAGGAGAACGTTCGACCAGGTGATCGTCGAGGAGGTCGACCTCGTCGACGTAGAGGATGTTGCGGTTGGCGTCCGAGGACCACCCGGCTCGAAAGCTGCGCTCCCCCTCCTTGATGGCGCGCTCGATGTCGAGGGTGCCGACGACGCGGTCCTCGGACGCGTCTGATGGGCAGCTCGACCACTCGCATCGGGCGGCTGACCTGGAGGAGGTGTCTCCCGGCAAGCTGGCGGGCACGGCACTCGTCGCAGAGGAGGTCACCACTTCCCGGCTGCAGGAGAAGCGGGAGCCCTCCGACCACCTCGATCTCCGGGAGCAGCCCGGCCAGGGCTCGCACGGCGGTGGACTTGGCGGTGCCGCGCTCACCCCGGATCAGCACGCCACCGATGGCCGGGTTGACGGCGTTGAGGACGAGCGCCGTCTTCATCGGCTCCTGGCCCACCAGCGCGGTGAAGGGAGGACCTCAGGAATCGCCATTCGCCGATTGTGGCAAGGGACGGGCCTGGCGCTCCGTCCGGCGGCGGTGAGGTTAGCAGCTCGCCGGCTTGTACAGGTAGTCGGCCGGGGTGGTCATGGTCAGGTCGCCGTCGTCGTCGTCCCAAAGGCCGAATTGCCGGTGTGGTCGATCTCCAGTGCGCCGGCGGGCTGGGCCTGGCGGGGAGCGAGTTCCGCCTGCACGTACTCGCGACTCCCGAAGTTCATCGCCGCCGGTGCCTGGTCGGATCGGCGCTGCAGGGGCGCAGCTCCCCCGGCCTGCGCGGAGTCGAGAAGGCTGAGGCCGCTCGGGGTCGGGATGGCCGGAGCGCCAGGGGGGTGGTGGCCCGGCAGTTGCCGCAGCGCGACGATGATCACGGCGACCCCGATTGCCAGCGGGAGGACGAGTGACCGCCACCGCCGGGGCACGTCGCCGCCGGCGTGAGCCGGCCACGGCCGGTGCCCGGACGTCGCGGTCACGCGCCGCTCGCCCGCGACGGCGGGAGCAGGTCGGCGGCGATGGCGGCGCGCCGCTCGTCGCTGAGCCGGCGCTCGCCGAGAACGCGGATGGGCAACCGGGAGGCAGCACCCGAGCACCCTCCATCCAGGCCTCCCGCTGGCTGGCGGTCAGCTCGAAGCGGAGGTAGGCGACCGGTGGGGTGCCCCCGGCAGCGATGCTGAAAGGGCAGACCGTGGCCGGGACGCGGCTGCCGTCGATCTCCAGCTGGACGCTCTCGACGGCGCCCTCCAACTCGGTCAGCGTGGAGGCCATCTCGGCGGCGTCCGAGACCTCCGAGGAAGAGGGTGGCGGCGAGCCCGCCCGTGGGGGAAGCAGCAGCCCGAAGCGGCCCGCCTCCTCGCGCACCCTCTCAGGGTCCTCGATCCTCTGACCGGAGCGCCTCCTCCGTGGCGGCGGCGAGCGTCTCCCTGCTCTCGAACACGACGCTCATGAGGTCACCCAGATCGACGCGCCGGCGGCGGCGCAGCTCGATGGCCTCGGAGCGGGCGTGCGTCCGCGCACCCTCGTAAATGGCACCAACGCGGAGATCCCGAGGATCCAGGCTCACGGCGCGTCACCGCCGGGCCGGCGCACGCCTCGTGGCGCACCCGCCCCATGGCCGGCGGCAGCACCGCCACAGGCCACGCTCCCATGAGCTGCACCTCGCTCTCCAGACCTCCGTACGTCACGCCGCAGCATAGCCGGGCGAGCGACCCGGTCAGTGGTGCGCAGGGATTCCCCGCCGGCGGGTGACACGGGCCCGGCGCGCCAGGGCTCAGGCCGCCGCGGTGGCCCCCTCGGTCTCCCAGGCCTCGACCTCGCGGAAGGAGTAGTGCGACCGCGCCGTGAGGATGATGTGGTCCAGGAGGGGCAGCCCGAGGAGGCGGGCGGCGTCGCGAAGGGCCACGGTCACCAGCCGGTCGGCCCGGCTGGGCGTGACCTCTCCGCTCGGATGATTGTGGGCCACGATCAGAGCTGCCGCTCCCGCACGGAGTGCCGGAGCCAGGACGTCACGGGGGAGGAGACGCGCGCTGTTGAGCGAGCCGGCAACCACCGGCTCGACCGAGATCAGCCGGTGCCGGGCGTCGAGGAGGAGCGCCCAGACCTCCTCCCTGCCCAGGGCCCGCAGACCCTGGAGGAGATGGAGGGCCGCGCCCGGCGTGGTGACGGCCGGGCGCTCGTCGGGATACCAGCGCTCGGCGAGCTCCCAGAGGGCGGCCAGCCGGATCGCCTCACGCGGCGGGACCCGGTGGTCCCGCACCAGCCCGCTGGCCCCGAGCGCCCGCCGCTCCCAGAAGGGTAGGCGTGCCAACCGCCCGGCCGTGGCGAGAAGGGTGGCGGGTGGCTCGGCTCCGCCGAGAACCTGGGCGATCAGCTCGTCCTCAGGGCGGCTGGAGAGGCTCGAGTTGAGGTGGCGGAGGAGGGTCTGAATGCCACGAGCGCTGTCCACGATTGGGAGCGTAACACATGAGTGTGTTTGTCTACAACTAGCTCGACAGGACCGCCGCCTCCCCGAGCGACCGGTCGAAGAAGCCGGTCACGCGCTCCACATAGGCGGTGCGGTCGGCGAAGTAGCCGCCCACGTGGCCCACACCCGGGATGACCCAGAGCTCCTTGCGGCCGCCGGCCGCCGCGTAGAGCCGGTGGACGTTCGCCACCGGCACCGAGGCGTCGGCATCGCCGTGGATGAGGAGGAGGGGCCGGGGCGCCAGCCGGGCGACCGCTGTGATAGGGCTGAAGTCGGCGAGCCGGGCCCCTGCGCGCCGGGCCATCAGAGCCATGACCGGGTCGGCCAGCACCGCGGCGGGCAGGTGGAGCCGGTGACCGATGCGCTCCTCCAGCAGGCTCACCGGGTCGGCGAAGGCGCTGTCGGAGCAGACGGCACGCACCCCGGGGTCGCCGGCGCCGACGCTGATGGAGACCGCTCCTCCCATCGAGTAACCGAGGAGCCCGATCGGGACGGCGCCGAGGCGCCCCCGGACGGCGTCGAGAACCGCCGTCAGGTCGCGGCACTCGTTGGCGCCCAGGGTGTGCGGGGCGGCATCACTGCCGGGCGTCCCGCGCCAGCCGTAGACGACGACCGAGAAGCCGGCCCGCCGCAGCGCGGCGCCGATCCCGAGGACGTCGCTGATGTGACCCCGATAGCCCCCGCTCACGACCACGAGCGCGTCCCGTGTCCCGGGCAGGAGCCACGCGATGAGGCGCAGCCGGTCGGCGGTCGTGACCTCGAGCTCCTCGTAGTCGAGTTCGAAATCGGCGGGCGTCAGCCGGCGGGAGTCGCGGTATGTGGGGCGGAGCCGTCGAAAGGTTCGCCAGTAGACCAGACCGCAGGCCGCCGCCCAGGCCGCCGCGCCGGCCACGACGGTCCGGCCGATCCGAGCCGGCCGGCTCACCGGTAGAGGAGGGAGAGGGCGACGAACACCACGACCAGCCCGGCAGCGAGGGCGGCGACCGCCACCCAGCCGGATCCGAGCGTCAGGAAGCGGCGGACGCGGTCCTCAGATTGCGGGGCGGCCGGGCTCCCACCCGGTGCCGGCTCGTCGCGGTCGGCGCCACCCCGGATCACGGCGAAGGCGACGCGCCCCTCCGCGTCCTCGGGGATGTCCACGGGAGAGACGAGGGCGGGAAGACGCGCGGCACTCCGGCGGCGGCGCTCCCGCCGGGCGTCCGCCTCGTGGCGGGAGCGCTCGGGGAGAGTGAGGGAGTCCATCGACGAGGCCGGGACCTCGGGCGTCGCGGCCAGGGCGAAGGCGAGCAAGGCCATCTCTCCATCGGATTCCTCGATCGCGTCCTCGGCCTTATTCGGCTCGAGTTCGATCGCGTCCTCGGCCTCATTCGGCTCGAGTTCGATCGCGTCCTCGGCCTCATTCGGCTCGAGTTCGATCGCGTCCTCGGCCTCCTCCGGCTCGAGTTCGATCGCCTCCTCGGCCTCGTCCGGCTCGGTTTCGATCGCCTCCTCGGCCTCTGGCGGCTCTGGCTCGCGCTCCGCGACCGCGTCGGCCCCCTTCTCCTCCGCCACGGGTGCGGGCACCTCCGGCGGGACGTCCTCCGCGGCCATCTCGGGCTCGGCAGCAGCGGCGGTCCGGTCCTCGGCGCCCTCGTCGGATTCGACCTCGGCCTCGGATGGTGTGCCGGTCGGCTGCTCCTCGAGCTGGGCTTCCTGGACCGGGCTGGCCTTGAGCGACACCCGACGCGTCATACCTGGTCCGGGGACACGGCCGAGCCCGTCAACTCGAGGATCTCGAGGGCCAGCCTCCGGTACGACTGGGCCGCGTCCGAATTCCGCGCGTAGGCGGTGATCGGTGCTCCGGCCATCGCTGTCTCCTGCAACTTCACCGTCACGCGGATAACGGTATCGAAGACGTGGAGGCTGGGGATCTCGCGGAGGCCTTCCAGCATCTGCTGGCTGAACCGGGTCCGAATGTTCACGAAGGTGGGCAGCAGGCCGAGGATGCGCAGGTCGGGGTTGAGCTGCTCGCGCGCCGCCTGAAACGTCCGCAGCACCTCTTTGAGCCCCTTCATGGCATAGCCCGACATCTGAAGGGGGACCAGGATCCAGGCCGCTGCCCCCAGCGCGCTGATGGTGTGAAAGCCGAAGTTGGGCGGAGTGTCGAACAGCACAACGTCGTAGGCGCGGAGGCCGTCACCCCGGTTGAGGGCATCGCGGAGACGCAGCTCGCGGCGGACGGTCGTGGCCATCTCCCCCTCCACCGCGCTCAGGTCGGGGTTCGCTGGGATCAGGGAGACCCCGTCCCATTCGGTGGCGAGCGTCACCGCCTCGGGAGACACGGTCGGGTCGACCAGGATGTCGGTGATCGTCCTCTTGAGCTGGTAGGGATTGAACCCGAGCCCGGAGGTCAGGTTCGACTGCGGGTCGACATCGACGGCGAGCACCCTCCTGGCCCATCTCGCCGAACGCGCCGGCCAGGGCTGCACAGGTGGTCGTCTTGCCGACGCCCCCCTTTCCCGACACGCACGCGATGGAGATGGGCACGAGGGACAGCTCACCGCTGGCGCGGACCGGCCGGCGGCGCGAGTGGCGGCGTCGCCTGCCAGACGCGATTGAGGGAGGACTGGAGCGACGCCACGTAGCACAGACCTCCGACGACTGGAAGGAGGAGCAGGCAGGCGCGGACGACCGGTCGAAGCTGCCGATCGGCGCGGATGCCGACCCGCTCCTGGACCAGCCGGGCCCGTTCGAGCGTCATCACCAGCGCGACGAGGGAGAACGGCAGGACGAGGGTCAGGTAGGGGACGGCGACGAGTCCGCCAGCATCAGGTCGTGCCAGGGAACGCTCACCCCCAGGATGGTGGGGCCCGCGGCAAGACGGGCCAGAGCGGGACCGACCCGAGGGCGTGGGCGACGATGATGGCGGCCCCGGCCAGCGTGCAGAGCAGACCGGCAAGCCAGGCGAGGGCTACGCCGAAGGCCGACGCGCCGGGATGGACCTCGAGACGAGCGTCGAAGTCGGACATCTCACGGTTCACGCGCGCATGCCAGCCAACCGTGTAGGCGCCGAGGGTGATCGCCGAGAGGACCGCCACGGCCAGGGGGTGCCGTCGCGTCCCTGCCGGCCCGAGGGACGGCACGGCGAGAAGCTGGACGGCGGGGGATGCCGCGGTGCGTGGGGCGGCCGCGACAGCCGTGGTCGGGGGCGGGGGCGGCGGGGGCGGTGGCGGCGCGGCGGCGGCCGGGGTCGCTGCGCCCGGCGAGAGCGTCACGGGAGGCGCCGGCGGCGCACCGACCGAGGGCAATGCGAACGTCCAGGTGGGCACACCACGCACCGATGCCGACGGCTCGTGGTCGGAAGCGGCGGCTCCGGGTCCGGGCGCGGCCACGGGTTCCGGTGGCCGGGGGGCAGCGTGCAGGGTTGCCACGCCCGCCTGCCCCGCCCTGTCGTCAGAAGGGGCGGAGCCGGCCAGCCCGGCCTCCACCTGCTCGGCATCAGCCATCGGCTTTCTCCTGGATCCCTGGTGTGACGTTGGTCGCGTTGGCTCCGGGTACTGGATTCGAACCAGTGACCTTGCGGTTAACAGCCGCCTGCTCTACCGCTGAGCTAACCCGGAACGGATCGAATCGCGATTATAGGGTCGAATTGGGCCGGTGGCTCGATCGGGCCCGCTCCAGGCACCGTCAACCGCGAGCGGCATGGCGTCCGGCGAGGCGAGGATGGCCGCCGCCGCCGCTACTCCAGGTAGTCCTTGAGCTTCTTGCTGCGCGACGGGTGGCGGAGCTTGCGCAGCGCCTTGGCTTCGATCTGGCGGATGCGCTCGCGCGTGACCCCAAAGCGCTTGCCCACCTCTTCCAGCGTCCGCTGATGACCGTCGATGAGCCCGAAGCGGAGCTGGAGCACCCGGCGCTCGCGTGGCGTCAGGGTGTCGAGGATATCCTCGACCTCGGTGCGCAGCATGGTCAGTGAGGCGGCATCGCTGGGCGCGGTGGCCTCCTTGTCCTCCACGAAGTCGCCGAGGTGGGAGTCCTCCTCCTCACCGATGGGTGTCTCCAGCGAGACGGGATCCTGGGAGACCTTGGTGATCTCACGGACCTTCTCCGGGGTGATGCCCATCTCCTCGGCGATCTCCTCGTCCGCCGGCTCCCGGCCCAGCTCCTGGAGAAGCCGGCGAGAGACCCTCACCAGCTTGTTGATGGTCTCCACCATGTGCACCGGGATCCGGATGGTGCGTGCCTGGTCGGCGATGGCCCGGGTGATGGCCTGCCGGATCCACCAGGTGGCGTAGGTCGAAAACTTGAACCCCTTGTGGTAGTCGAATTTCTCGACGGCCCGGATCAGTCCCATGTTGCCTTCCTGGATCAGATCGAGGAAGGACATGCCCCGGCCGATGTACTTCTTGGCAATGCTGACCACAAGTCGCAGGTTGGCCTCGGTGAGGGCGTTCTTGGCGTCCTCGTCGCCCTGCTCGATGAGCTTCGCGTAGGCGACCTCTTGCTCGGCGCGGAGGAGTGCCACGCGGCCGATCTCCTTGAGGTACATTCGCACCGGGTCGTCGAGTGACACCGAGTTCGATGGCCTCGGCGGTGGCCACCAGCTCCTCGTCGTCCTCGACCACCTCGAAGTCCTTGTCGCCGTCGGTCACCTCGATCCCCATCTCGCGGAAGGCGTGGAAGATTCGCTCCAGGTGATCGGGTTCGACATCGATCTCGGGGAAGGCGGCGAGCACGTCATCGGGGGTGAGGTAGCCGGCCTCCTTGCCACGCACGATGAGCCCCTCGGCAGCCACCACCAGCGGGTCGGGGGCGAGCACTCCCGAGGCCGAGGAGGCGCTGACTGCGGCGCGGGGCAGGCTTGGTTGCGGCAGCACGCCCGCCCCTGCGGGGGCCGGGTTGATGGAGTTGTCGGAGGGCTTCGCGGAAGTTGTCACTGCTGAGGTCTTCTTCACCGATGGCGCTGGGGCGGATTGGACGTCGGACGGTTTCGCGTCGGGGTTCGGGGTTGGGCTCACGGCGGCACCTGCCCGGTCTCGTGGTGCCGCCGCTTCAGGGATTGGAGGCGGATGGTCGTCACCCCCCGGACGAGCGAGAGCCTGGTCCCGGACCCCTGCCTTCACCGCGGGCGGATCCGCGGCAGCAGGTGCCGCGAGGCGCGAGGCCTTGGGCGACATCCCTGATTGTGCCTGTTTCGATGTCTTTTCAGACGTGCGCCCCACACGAGTGACCGGCGGGAGCCCGCGAGGTGCGCCGTCGGGGCGGCGCGAGGCAGCTGGCACCGGAGTGGCGTGGGGGCCCGAGGGGTGCCGGGATGCCTTGCGAGGGCCCGGGGCAGGCCTGACGGTGGCGGGCTTGCCGGTGGTGGACGTGGAGGGCCGCGAGCCCGGGTCCCCGGCTGGCGGAGGCAGCCCGGGAGACGGGATTCCGACCCGTCGCGGCAGGGGGTCGGGATCCGGGCTTGCGGGGGGCGGAGGCGGGGGGCCGGGAGCCGGGCTTGCGGGGGGCGGAGGCGGAGGGCCGGGAGCCGGGCTTGCGGGGGGCGGAGGCGGGGGGCCGGGAGCCGGGCTTGCGGGGGGCGGAGGCGGGGGGCCGGGAGCCGGGCTTGCGGGGGGCGGAGGCGGGGGGCCGGGAGCCGGGCTTGCGGGGGGTGGAGGCGGGGGGCCGGGAGCCGGGCTTGCGGGGGGCGGAGGCGGGGGGCCGGGAGCCGGACTTGCGGGGGGCGGAGGCGGAGGGTCGGGAGCCGGGCTTGCGGGGGGCGGAGGCGGAGGGTCGGGAGCCGGGTTTGCGGGGGGCGGACGCCGGTCCCCGGGAAGCTGCCTTGTGGGTGCCGGAGACGGACGTCCGCGAAACGGGCTTACGAGCGGTGGAGGAGGGTGGGCGCGGGGTGGAACCGGAAGGCCGCGACCCCGCCGGCTGGGGCCGTGGGCCGCGCTTGCCGCTGCCCGGGCGCGGAGCGGATCGGCCGGCCGCCGAATTCGAGGCGGGGCCAGGGGCCCTCTTTCGCGCCGGAGCGGGGGCGACGGCCGGCCGGGAGGCGGCCGCCCTGGCCGGGGCACGCGACCCGACCGCGCGGGAGCGCGACGGTCCGCCCGGGCCAGCCTTCGGGATGGATGTCCGGGAGCCGCGTGGTCGGGCAGCCGCGGCACCGCCCGTGACCTGTTTGGCACCCGGGCGGGATGCGGCGGCCCTCGAGCGCCCATCGGCGGCAGCCGAGGGTCGGGAACTCGACGCGTCCGACACTTTCGCGGCCGGCGCGGGGAGCCTCGGATTCGGGGCTCGCGATGCCGCCGAGGGGCCGCTCCGGGGCCGCGGGGCGGCCGCCTTCTCCGGCGCCGTCCGCCGCTGCGATCCCGTCCGCTTGACGGTCGCACCTCTGGAGTTGGATGCGACCGTGGGCGGGGTCCTGCGCGGCGCCGCGTCTCCCCGCGACCCCTTCTTGCTTGGTCCCGTCGTCTTCGTCGGCATCACGTCTCCCTCGCACCCCGGGCTCGGGACCGGCCCCCTGACCCGGTCAGGCCGCCGCTGCGCCCTCCAGGGTAGCAACGGCCGGGGCTTCTCCCGGTGCCGAGCCCCGTGGAGGCACCTCGTCCGAAGCGGCGATCAGGCTGGCCGATCGCGCTCCTCGGCGACAAAAGCCTCGCGGAAGAGATCGCCCGCCAGGGATCTACCTACAATAACATCTCGCAGGAATTCAATACGATGATGGATACCATCCCTTCAAAATTCATCGGCCACATGACCGGCCTGCCCAAGCTGGAATACCTCCAGTTCGAGGAAGAGATCAAGACCCCGCCGAAGATCGAGTTCTGACGGGTTTTGTCGTGGGTGAAACCGGGCGGGTTAGGACCGGTCACGGATCCCTCGTTCCGGGTGTTCCCAGGCCGGGGACCGGATTTTCTCCCTCTAAAGGGGAAAAGAGATATAAATCCACGTCAATCCAATGAATACCCAGATACAATAAAAGAGCGCCTGTATGCACTATTCAGAAGGCCAGCTCGGCCGGGTATATTTCTTGACGATCGATGACG
Organism: uncultured Acidobacteriota bacterium; assembly: GCA_963788435.1. Lineage (GTDB taxonomy): Bacteria > Acidobacteriota > Terriglobia > Terriglobales > Acidobacteriaceae > Telmatobacter. Next base: position 9,932 of record CAWBIG010000175.1, read on the forward strand.
GCGAAGATTTTCTGGCTGTCACGCATGAGTTCATACGGAATAAAGCGGTACAGACCGGTTCTTATCTGAATGATCTCCATGCGGACGGAATCAAGATCGATCGCGCCTTTACCCGCACGGTGGGTACGGAAGCCGTGACCGCGACGGTGGTTCCACAGATCCTGGAAATGGCGCAGAAGCTTGGCCTCGGCATTGTGGTGGAGGGAATCGAGACCGTGGAACAGGCCGATTATTTTAGCGGCGCAATTCCCGGCGCTCACGGTCAGGGATGGCTCTTCGGCCGTCCCGTAGCAGCACACGAGTTCAAGGCCCAGTTGCGCATGAAGAGCGGATCGGCAGCGGCGGGGCCAACGCACAGCGGACCTGCTGGATTTTCCAGAGAACCCGAGGGGTAAACCGACTTCAATCGGTTTGTTAAGGTTTTCTAATTTGACCGTGCTATGGTTCTACGCAGGGATCTCTGGTCACTGACAGGACCCTCGGGCCAGAACTGGACTTCACAAGCGATCCGATTGATCAAGAGTGACAATCGCGCCAAGTACATCCTGCTGCTTCCTGTTGGAGTGGCCGTAGGGATTCTTGCAAGCTTGCCCACGGCGCTGGCTCATCGGCAGAAGTCCGGCGAACAGGAACTGCGCGGCTACGCCGAGCGCATCCTGAAGACCGAAGAGACCATGGCCGGGGAAACGCGGTCGGCCATCAACCTTGTTTCCGATGACCAGCAATCATTTTGCTCGGACGGCGAACTGGCCGTAATGCGGGAGTTTGTGTTCAACGCCATCGCAGTCCGCGAGATCGGGCGATTGAAGGGCGGATTTCTTTATTGCACGTCAATGAATGGCCGGCTGCCGGTTCCGGTTGCGATTTCGGCAGGAGATTTCACAGTGAATGGCGCCAAGGTGTTTCGCGACACCTCGCTTTCGCTGATTTCGCCCCAATCCACCGGGATCATGATTAACAGCGGCAACGTGTCGGTTGTTCTCAATCGGGAGGCCCTGGAAGCGCTCGACAACGCGCCGCTGCTCTCCACGGGCTTGGTTCTCGACCGGACACATAGGCGGGTGTTTCGGGTGTTTGGCCACGACGAGCCGCTGGGCTACGCGGAAACTGCGGCCCAGGTTCCGGTTCTTCGCGGGGGCGAGTACTATCTTCCGCTGTGTTCCGGACAGGACGCGGTATGCGTGGTGGCGGCGGAGACGCGAGACGGTATGAATCGCCGCCACCGCGCTGACCTGGCGGGTTCCCTCATTTATGGAGCGCTGCTGGGCAATACCGGGGCGTCGATTCTGCTGCTGCTGCTGGTGGAGTGGGGCTCGCTGGAGTCGCGGCTGCGGCGGGCGATTCGATTGCGCGAACTGGCTTGTGCCTATCAGCCGATCATCGACCTGGATACAGGAGAGTGCGTCGGGGCCGAGGCGCTGGCTCGATGGGTGACGGAATCGGGCGAGTCCATTCCGCCTAAGGTTTTTGTGCCAGTGGCGGAACAGAGGGAATTTGTGGGCGCATTGACGCGGCTGGTGCTGGATCGTGTGCTTAATGAAATGCCGCCGCTGCTGCGCCGGGGCAACTTCAGGGTTGCGATCAACATGGGGGCGCATGACCTGGCCCACCCGGCGTTTCTGGATGAGCTGGAGCAAGCCGTGCGCGATGCGGGAGTTTTGCCGAGCGCGCTTGCGTTGGAGCTCACCGAGCACTCCGCGGCTGACCTGGAGTCAGCCAAAGCGGCGATCGCGCGGCTGAGGCAGACGGGTTTTGCGGTTTATATCGACGACTTTGGCACGGGTTATTCCAACCTTTCCTATCTCCAGGACCTGCGCGTGGATGCGATCAAGATCGACCGCGTGTTCACGCAGACGGTGGGCACGGAGACCGTGACTGCCTCGGTGGTGCCGCAGATTCTTGAAATCGCGCAAGGGCTGGGGCTGACCGTGATAGCGGAGGGCATTGAACGGGCGGAACAGGCGGACTACTTCCGCAAGGGACGCCGAGGAGTGCTGGGGCAAGGTTGGCTGCTTGGCCGTCCGATGCCCGCGGAGGAACTCATTGCGCGCTTTGCCAAGGAATCATCGGGACGTGCAATTCTGGAGCATACCCAGGTCTCTTAGGTCAGCACAATGCGGTTGTACTGCCCGGCGAGGCGATTGATTCCCAGGAGGTTTTCGATGCGGTCTCAATTTGTGTGCAGGAAGACCTGTGCCACGCGCGGCATGCTTGCGATGGTGGGGAGTGGGCTGCTTCTGGCCGCGGTGATTCCGTGCGCTGCGCAGCCGGATTCTCAGGCGGCGCATACGTTTTTTCGGGTGCAGGCCGCTCCCGCACTCGCAGCGCCGGTGAGCGGCCGCCTGCTCATTTTTCTCAAGCACGGATCTGGCGACAGTGCGGTTGATAACGACGAGATGCATCCTACCGGCACCTGGGTCTGCGCTGGCGAAGTGCGCGATCTAAAGCCCGGCGACACCGTTGAAGTGGATGCCGATCGGAGTGCTTTCCCGCAGCCGTTCTCGGAACTGGACCCGGGAGTTTACGAAGCGCAGGCGGTGCTGGACGTGGATCACGACTACAACTACCACGGCCGCACCACGGAGGACTGGATCAGCCCCGTGGTCACGCTGGCCGGCTGGCATCCCGGCGCAGAGGCGGAGCCGGAGCTCGTGCTCGATCATCATCCGCCCGAGTCACCCCAGCAAGCGGCATTTGAAAAGCTGAAGCAGGCGGCCACGCCGGATGTGGCCCAGCTTGCGGACCTCCAGAGCGCGCTGTTGACGAAATTCTGGGGACACCCGGTGAGCCTGAGGGCGTGGGTCATTCTGCCGCCTGGCTACACGTCGGGCAGCGAACGCTATCCCACGGTGTTCTGGACGCACGGATTCGGCGGCGATCTGGATGGAGCGCTGGTATACGGCCTGCGCCTCTACGAGCGCATGAAGGCTCGTTCCATGCCGCCGATGATCTGGGTGATGCTGGATGAATCCTGCGCCGAAGGCACGCATGAGTTTGCCGACAGCGTGAACGACGGCCCGTGGGGCGCAGCGCTGACCACGGAATTGATTCCCTGGCTCGAATCGAAGTACCGCATGGACGCGCGCCGCGACGGGCGCTTTTTGAACGGACACTCCAGCGGCGGCTGGGCAACGCTGCAGCTTGAAATCGATTACCCGAATATCTTTGGCGGGACCTGGTCCACGTCTCCCGACCCCAGCGACTTCCATGACTTCACCGGCATCGACCTGTACGCACCGCACGCGAACGCCTTTCACCGTCCCGACGGCACGCCGTACCCAATTGTGCGCGACAAGGGGCAGGTTCTCGCCACGTTCGAGCAAATGACGCACCTGGAAGACGTGATCGGAGCGTACGGCGGCCAGATCCACTCATTCGATTGGGTGTTTTCGCCGAAGTCGGCGTCGGGCGCGCCGGAGGCGATGTTCGACCACGCCACGGGCGATGTTGATCCTCGCGTGGTGGCTTATTGGCGCGAGCACTACGATCTGGCGCATATTGTGGAGACGAATTGGGCGAACCGGGACGCGGACCTGAAAGGCCGGATTCACCTGTACGTTGGGACCGCGGATACGTTCTATTTGGATGGAGCGGCGCACAAACTGGATGCGGTACTGGCGCGGTTGGGAGCGGAGGCGCAATTCCACTTCCTGGCCGGCCGGACCCATTTCGATCTTTATGGGGTGGGGAAAGACCGCATGGGGCTTTTCGACGAGATTGCAGAGCAGATGTGGGAGGTTGCGCGGCCGGGACGGAAATGGGATGGAGGCGGGAGGGTCAAGTAGTGCGATGATCCGGATTAGTTGTTTATTTTCAGTGAATTATGGTCAAATTGGTCCGGTAGGGTTGCAAATGTGGATGCGTGGCCTGCAATGGGGTATGTTACGTGCCGTTTTTCGGGTATCCTGAGAGGGACAGGCCCGTTCATGGGCCTCAATCCACCGGGAGGTTAGAAGAATGGCAGAGACGGTGAAGAAGACCAGGACGGCGGCGAAGCCGCGCAAGGCGGCAAGCAAGAGCGGCAACGGAGTGAGCTCCGACCCGGTGGCGCAAAACCACAATGGCACGCAGCAGAATGGGTCGCTGCCGTATGAGGAAGTGGCCCGGCTGGCCCACAGCTACTGGCAGGAGCGGGGGGGGCAGCATGGTCAACACATGGATGACTGGTTCCGCGCCGAGCAGGATTTGCGGGGCAGGGTCGCCTAATAAGGTTGCGGGGTCAACGCGACCGGCGTCCGGAAGTGGCGGCGCGGATCGATTGACCTTATTTCCGCTTTAAATTCAGCAGGATAGATGCCGAGTTGGCTGGGGCTGGCAGCTCATTGAAGATGGCGGCAGTTCCCCAGTTCCGGCACCTGAGAGTTGAGCCTGCGCTCAGAACAGGCCCAGATCGCCCTCAACGACGACGAGCTTGAGCAGTCCGAGTTCGCCGGCCAGGCGCTCCAACCGGGCGCGTGTGGCGGTGGTGGGCGGCACCAGCGGCAAGCGGACGGCGTCGCCGCATTTGCCCATAAGACTCAGCACGGTTTTGACCGGTGCGGGATTCGACTCCCAGAAGTTGGCCTCAAAAAGCCGGCCCAGGCGGCGCTCGATCCCGCGCGCCTGCGTCCAGTCGTTGAGCAGAGCGGCACGAATCATGCGGCCAACCTCAGCGGGCGCCTCGTTGGAGGCCACGCTGATGAGTCCATGGGCGCCGATGCCGATGGCGGCAAGAGCCATGTTGTCGTCGCCGGAAAATACTTTGAATGAGCGGCTTACGCCGTGAACGATCTGGGCGATCTGGGGCAGCTTGCCGCTGGCTTCCTTGACGGCCTGGATGTTGGGCGCTGCTTCGGCCAGGCGTAACACGGTTTCCGGTTCGAGATTGGCCGCCGTCCGTCCGGGCACGTTATAGAGGCACACCGGCAGCGGTGCGACGGCCTTGGCCAGGGCCAGAAAGTGCTGGTACTGGCCCTCCTGCGTGGGCTTGTTGTAGTAGGGATTGGCGGAAAGGACGGCGCTGATGCCGGGGACTTCGCGCAGGCGTGCGGCCAGGCGCAGCAGGGTGCGGGTGGAATTGTGGGTGCAGCCGGCCCAAACCGGCACCCGCCCATGCGACGCCTCGACCACGATTCGGACGGCGTTGAGCCACTCGTCTTCATCCAGGGTCGCGGCCTCGCCCGTCGAACCGCAGGCGACGATGAAGTCGATGCCGGATTCAATTTGCCAATCCACCAGCGCCCAGAGAGCCTGCTCATCGATCGATCCGTCCGCGCGAAAGGGCGTGACGATCGCGGTGCCACATCCTATTGTTTCCATGACAGGCTAGTTTATACCGCGCGGGGATTGGGGACGGGTGTCAGGGGTCACGGGCATTTTTCAGAGCTGCGGTTCAGATCCGTTTGAGCCGCGAGCCACTCCGCGCCGCGGATGATGCCCGCCAGAGACCATGTCTGGGTCAGCACCGAACACCTGAGATACGATGGGATGTCTATCAGGAGAACAGTTGTGGAGAGCGGGTTGCGACTGTACCGGGTTGCCGTCGCCGCAGGGCTGTTGGTGCTGTCATCAAGCTGGCTGCATGCCGCATCGTGCTCGGTGCGCGGGCCTCACGAGCCCAGCGTGGCCGAACAGGCGCTGCTGAACGGAGATTTCGCCAAAGCAGAGGGCTTGTACCGGGAGGCTCTTGCCCGGCAGCCGGGCGACAACGAGCTGATCGCGGGCCTTGTGCGTACGCTGCTGCGAGAGCAGAAGGTGAACGAGGCGGCTGAAACGGTGGCGGCAGCGCTGAAACCCGCTCCAGGCTCGGCTGCACTCATATCCCTGCGAGGCGAAGTAGAGCTGCGGCAGGGTCTTCCCTGGCTGGCGGCAGCTTCGGCAAATGATGCGCTCCAGCGAGACCCATGCCTGGCGCGAAACCTTTTGTTGCTGGCTCGCCTGGACACTCTCAACTCTATGTACGCTTCCAGCCTGAGGGCCGTGACCACAGCGCACCAGCTGGATCCGACCGATCCGGAGATCCGCCGGCAATGGCTGTTTACGCTTCCCTTGAAGCAGAGGCTTGCCGAGGCGGAAGCTTACGGCGCCTCCCCCAATGGGAGCGACGCCGACGAGGCGCGCCGCTGGAAGGAGTACGTAGACGATTTGCGGAGGGAGGCCGCCGCGCCGCGCAAGGCTTGCCGGCTGGTCTCCAATGTGGAAAGCACGCAGATCCCGCTTACCTACATCTGGGTCGGATACCACGCCGAGGGGTTCGGTTTCCCGGTAAAACTGAACAACAAAGCATCCCTGCTCGAGGTGGATACCGGTGCGAGCGGAATTTTGATTTCGCGGCACGTGGCCGAGCGCGCCGGGCTGAAGGTTCTCAGCACGGCGGAAGTCGGCGGCATAGGCGACCAGGGTGAAAAGGCAGGTTATTCAGCGTTTGTGGACAGGATTCGAATTGGCGATATCGAGTTTCAGGATTGCGCGGTCACGGTAGTGGATGGCCGTTACGTATCTGACGCTCTCGATGGCCTGATCGGGATGGACGTTCTTTCGAATTTCCTGGTGACGCTGGATTTTCCGGGGCGGAAACTGCATCTGGAGCCGCTGCCAAAGCGGCCCGACGGGGGGAATTCGGAGCCCTCGCTCACCGCCAGCGACGACGATGCAGCCGAGCCGGAGGATGTGGCAGAACCGGTGGCGGGCGGGACGGGTACAGGCAGCGCGAATAACACGCAGGCAGCCGCGAAACCGCCCGCGCCGGCGGTGCGCCGCGGTCCCTTCGATCGCTACATATCGCCGGAGATGAAGGGCTATGCGCTGGTCTACCGGAGTGGGCACAATCTGCTGGTTCCGACGGCGCTCAACGGCAGCCATCCCAAGCTTTTCATCCTCGACACCGGCGCTTGGGCCACCTCGATTTCACCGGACGCAGCGCAGGAAGTGACCAAGGTCCAAAGGGATTACTTTCAGCGAGTGACCGGCCTGAGCGGCGAGGTCGGAAGCGTCTATAAGGCGAATCAGGTTACCTTCACATTTGCCAGTGTTTCGCACAAGGTTGATGGAGTACCTTCCTTCGACACCTCGAAACTATCCAAGGACCTTGGCGTTGAGGTTTCCGGATTTCTGGGCGCGCAGACGCTGGACTGGCTCACCATCCACATCGATTACCGTGATGGGCTGGTAAAGTGCGAATACGACGCGAAACGGAATATGCGGTGAGGCTGGCCGGTCGCTATAGTTGGTCGAAGATCTCGCGGAAGTCCCATACGCCGGGTTGTTTCTGGTGGGCGAGCCACTCGGCGGCGCAGACTGCGCCCAGTGCGAAGCCGCGCCGGCTGAAGGCATCGTGGCGCAGCTCGAGCACGTCCACATCGCTTTTTGCGGTGACGATGTGCTCGCCCTTGGCGTCGCCGACGCGATGGGAAACGATGGGCACCTCGGCGTCGGGGCGCACGGACTGGATAATCTCCTTGAGCGTGAGGGCGGTGCCGGAAGGCGCGTCGAGCTTCGATTCGTGATGGGTCTCGGCAACGGAAAAGGTGTAACCGTCGAGATGAGCCAGCTCGGCTGTGAGCCGGAACAGCTTCTGCACGCCGATGGAGAAGTTGGAGCCGTAGAGCAGGGAACCGCCGCGGCGCTCGGCGATGGCTTTCATGGAATCGAGGTGCGCGTACCAGCCGGTGGTGCCGACGACAATGCGGCAGCCGAGCGCGAGAACCGCGCGCATGTTTTCGACTGCGGATTCGGCATTGGTGAAGTCGATGACGGCGTCAACGCCGGCCAGCGTGGGGGCGGTGAGCGCCGATGCGCTTCGGTTCTCATGAATTTCAAGTGTGCGCACGCCGTGGCCACGCTCGCGCGCGACATCTGCCACCAACGAGCCGGTTTTGCCTTTGCCGAGGATGAGAAGATTCATGTTCGATCCTGCATTGCCGAAATTGCGCCCGTAAAGACAGCTTAGTCGGTAGAAGCCATGAAGAAGCGGATGTGCACGGCAGGCTTTCCGTCGATCCTGGCAACTTCCAGCGTGCCGACGAAGACTCCGCCGTTAAGCCAATCGTACTTGCCCTTGGGCGCCTCGAATTGGGGCGAGGTGAAGAGCGCATCCCGCTTGCCGGCGGAATTGGGGCAGACCATCCCCGCATTGACAACATGAATGATGACACCGTCGTCGGTCTTAAGGAAGTAGTCGGCGTGCAACTGGAAGCAGCCGCTGGGAAGGGTGAGTTGCCAGTCCCATCCGCCGGGCATCACGCTGCCGCGCAGGCCGGGCCCCTCAAATGTGCCGCCGGTAATGGGCACAATGTTGCGTTTGCCAATGGGCGTTTCGCCTACGGGCACAGCGGCGGCGAGGGTCACAAACTCTTCGTAAACGAAGTGAAGCTGCGGCCCAGGCGGCGAGGACGGCGCCTGCGCTTTTGCAAGCAGCGACGCGCAAGCAGCCACTGCGGATAGCGCAAGGATGAAACGGAGACGATGCATGGGGCGACTCCTTCTGAGTGGGCAGATCACGGTGTTCCCAGCGGAAGCATCCTTGCACTCGCTCTAGGTGTGCCTTGCTTCCACGTCGAAGATGGCAGGGTCGGGATTCTGGAAGAAAGCCGCGTGCAGGGAACGTACCGCCTCTTCCGCATCGTCCTCGTCGATCATGAAGCTCATGTTGATTTCACTGGCGCCCTGCGAGATCATGCGCACGTTGATGTGGCGGATGGCCGCGAACACCTGCGCGGCAATGCCGTTCTGGCCGCGAATATCCTCGCCCACCATGCACACCAGCGCCTTCTTGCCTTCGTATTTCACATCGGCCAGCTTGCGCAGGTCAGCGGCAATCAGCGGCAGCTTGTCATTGGAATCGACGGTGAGCGACACCGACACCTCGCTGGTGGAAACCATGTCCACGGGAGTCTGGTGTTTGTCGAAGATGGTGAAGATTTCCTTCAGGTAGCCGTGGGTCATGAGCATGCGGCTGGCCACAACGTCGATGATGCTCAGCTTCTTTTTGACCGCGATGGACTTGAAGGGACTCTTGCAGTGGGGCGCGAGGGAGATAATGCGGGTGCCTTCGTTGGCCGGATTGCGGCTGTTGAGCACCAGCACCGGAATGTTCTTCCGGACTGCCGGCAGAATCGTGGCCGGATGCAACACCTTGGCGCCGAAGTAAGCGAGCTCGGCCGCTTCCTCAAAGCTGATGACCTTGACTCGCAGCGCATCGGGGCAGACGCGGGGATCGGAGGTCATGATGCCGTCCACGTCGGTCCAGATTTCAATGGACTCGGCCTGCATGGCGCCGCCGAGCAGAGCGGCCGTGAAGTCGGAACCGCCGCGGCCGATCGTGGTGGTGATGCCGGACTCATTCGAGCCGATGAATCCTCCGATCACCGGGACCTTGCCCTCATTCAGAAACGGACGAATGTTTTCCGCTGAGCGCTTTTCAATGATTGCGTCGATCGGAATAGCCTTCTGGAACTGCGAATCGGTAATCACGACTTCGCGGGCGTCGACGTGGGCCGCGGTGACGCCGCGCTCGGCGAACGCTGCCGCAATCATTCGGCTGGAAAGCCGCTCGCCGTAGCTGACGATGAGGTCGGAGATGCGCGGCGTAAGCTCCAGAATGGCAGCCAGGCCGCGCAGGATCTCATCGAGCTGGTCGAACTTCTGGTCCATCCAGTTGACCAGCGCGGCGGCTTCTTTCTGATCCTTGACCAGCGCGGCGGCGGTGTCGCGATGGCGCGAGCGCAACCGCGAACTGATGGCCAGCGCGCCGGTGCGGTCGCCCTGCGCAGATGACGCGGCGCAGCGCAGCAACTGGTCAGTGACGCGAGCCATGGCGCTGACCACCACGACCGGCTTTTTGCCCGCGGCCACGCGGCCCGCCACAATGGCGGCGGTGCGCGCGATGGCCGCCGGGTCCTCCACCGACGTGCCGCCAAACTTCATGACCACAAGGCTCATGCGTGTGCTTCCATGCTTCCTGTATCAGATCCCGCTGATGAGATGGCTTACTCCGGCCGCTATTGCGTCGCCGATCTCGACCTTTTTCTTAAGTTGTAAGGAGTCTGAGCGATCCGCAGGGGGTTCGGGGCCGAATTTCCCCAGGCTGGCCAGCAACTCCGCGTTCAGGATGGCCGCGCCGGCCGCGCCGCGAATAGTGTTGTGCGAGAGCACGGTGAATTTCCAGTCGAGCACGCCGCACGGGCGCAGGCGGCCGACGGTGACTCCCATGCCGCGCCCGCGATTGCGGTCCAGCCGCGGTTGCGGACGGTCGTCCTGCGGCGCAAACTCAATCGGCTGTTCCGGCGCCATGGGAAGATGCTGGCAAGAGAGCGGCTTGAATTCAGACCACGCCGCGAGAATCTCCTCGCGCGTCGCGGATTTCCTGAATTTGATCGACACGCTCTCAGTGTGGCCATCTTCCACAGCAACGCGGTTGCAATGCGCGCTCATGCGCGCCTGGAGCGGCTTCACACTGCTGCCTTCTAATCGGCCCAGCAGCTTGAGCGTTTCCGCCTCCATCTTCTCTTCTTCGTTTTTGATGTATGGCACCACGTTGCCCAGGATGTCCATCGACGGCACGCCAGGATAGCCAGCGCCGCTGACGGCCTGCATGGTGGTGACGAAGATCTGCTCGATGCCAAAGCGTTCTTCAAGCGGCTTGAGCGCGATCACCAGGCCGATGGCCGAGCAGTTGGGATTGGTGACCATGTAGCCGCCGGACTCGCGCCGCCAGCTCTGCTCCTCGATGAGGTGCAGGTGATCCGCATTCACTTCCGGAATAACGAGCGGCACGCTGGCGTGCATGCGGAAGGCGCTGGAATTGGAAACCACGGCGCAACCCGCGGCGGCGAAAGCCGGCTCCATCTCGCGCGCGATGTCCGCATCGAGGGCTGCAAAAATAATCTTCGGCGCTCCGGCTGGATCGGCCGGCGAGACGGTCATGCGCGCAATGCGCTCCGGTAGCGGCGAGTCCAGCCGCCATTTAGCCGCGTCGCCGTACTTCTTGCCGCTGGAGCGGTCGCTGGCGGCGAGCCAGGCGATCTCAAACCAGGGGTGGTTCTCAAGCAGCTGGATGAAACGCTGGCCGACCATCCCGGTTGCGCCCAGAATGCCAATTGGATATTTGTTTTGCATGACGATATAAACATTCCAGTGTACAGGAGCAGCGCTCGCGTGTAACAATTCCGCCCGGCTCCCCCAGAGATGCGCGCAGCACGATACTTGCCGCAGCGTCTGCATCCAAACTTAACTGAAAAGGAGAATGCATGGGACACGGGATCATTGCGTGGATTTGCATCGGTGCAATTGCCGGGTGGCTCACCGGCAAGATCATGAAGGGCTCGGGCTACGGGTTCTTTATGGACATGGTTGTCGGCTTGATAGGCGCTCTTGTCGGCGGCTTCCTCTCGTCGCATCTCGGCCTGGGTGGAGTCGGCCAGCATGGGTTCATTGTCAGCATCCTCATCGCCGTTGTTGGTGCGGTGATCCTGACCGCGATCGTTCGGGCCATCTCGGGCAAACGATGAATGCTGCCGCCGGCAGTGGCAGGCCTTACCGGGCCGCCGCGCCGGCGGCATGGCATTCTGGTAGCAGGCGCGCAGAGCCATGAATCCGCACATTCAACTGTTCGGACCAGCGCATCTGGCGATCCTCGCCGCGGTGCCCGTCCTCGCCGGCGTGCTGGCCTTTGTCCATCGCAGATTCTCCGCCGCGGCAAGAGGCGTGCGGTTGGGGCTGGCTTGTGCGATGGTGGTCAACATGGTAGTTTTCTACCGCTGGAGCCATCCGCTCTCGTTTCCGAATGACCTGCCTCTGGAGCTTTGCGATCTCTCGCTATTCCTGGCCATCCTGTCGCTCTTCACGCTGCAGCCCGCGTTTTTCGACCTGGCCTATTTCTGGGCGCTGGCCGGAGCCTCAATGGCGCTACTGACGCCGAATCTGAACGAGCCGTTTCCCTCGTTCAGCACGGTGGAGTTTTTCGTCACCCACGGTCTTACGGTGATGTCAGTGCTGTACCTGGTGTGGTCGGGGCAGGCGCGTCCGAGGGAATGGTCGGTAGTCCGGGCAATGATCGGCATCAACATCGTCGCCCTGATCGATGGACCGATCGACTACTTCTTCCGCACGGATTATTTTTTTCTGCGCGCCAAGCCCGCCGATCCGTCGCTGCTGGACTACCTGGGGCCGTGGCCGTGGTACATCCTCAGCACCGAAAGTGTGGCGCTGATCCTCTTCTTGCTGATCTATCTGCCGGTGCGGCGGTCGCGTGAGGTCAAGCCGGTTGGGGCGAACCAGCTCACGGCACATGGTTAAGCTGCCAGCCTTTCAGGTCGTCTCAGGCCGGGTGAATGAGTGCGCGGGCTTCGGCCACGGTAGTCCACTCGCGCACATGCCAGCGCTTCACCAGGCAATGGAACTGGCAGCAACGCCGGCTTAACTAACGTCGCTCGTCGAGATCCGGGACTTCTCAATCTGTGCCCGAAAATCTCCTGTGGCGCAACCACATGAAAAATGCCATACTGATGTGGCCGTACCACAGGAGGGACTGGTTGCCCGATTCGAAATTGGATTTGCTGCAAGGGACCCTGGATTTAATGGTGCTGCAGACGCTGACGGCGATGGGGTCGCTGCATGGATATGGAATTGCGCGACGCATCGAGCAGGTAAGCGCCAACCAGTTGTTGCTGAATCAGGGGACGATCTACGCATCCCTGGTGCGGCTGGAGCAGCGCGGCTGGATCGCGTCAGAGTGGGGCGTCTCCGGAAACAACCGCAAAGCCAAGTTCTATTCCATTACTGAAGACGGCCGAACCCGTCTGGCCGAGGATGCTCGCCACTGGCAGCGGCTCACCGGCGTAATGGACCGTATGTTTGCCATGGACGCGACCGCGGACGAGGAGCCCGGCAAGGCATGAGCGGCCTGAAGCGGCTGCGGCGGCGCGTTTGGGCGTTCTTTGCGAAAAAAGCGCTGGACGCGGAACTCGAGGCGGAGCTCGCAGCGAATCTGCAGCTCGCCATCGACGAATACATTGACCGCGGGGTAGCGCCAGCAGAAGCTCGGCGGCTGGCGCTGGTACGGTTCGGCGGAGTGCAGCAGGCGCGGGAGAAACAAAGGGAGGCGCGGGGACTTATGCAGATCGATATTCTGGGGCAGGACCTCAAGTACACGGTGCGCAAGCTGTTGCGCGATCCGGGATTCACAGTGGTTGCGGTGCTCATCCTGGCGCTCGGCATCGGCGCGAATGTTGCCGTGTTCAGCGTGGTCAATACGTTGATGCTGCATCCGCTTCCTTTTCCCCACGCGCAGGAGCTGGTGTGGATTGCGCCGCCGCCGGCCAAGTGCGGGCTCAGTTGCGCCACGTACTCCACCGACGCTTATGACGAGTTTCGCCGGGCGAGCCGCTCCTATCAGGACGTGACCGGATACTTTGCGTTTTCGAGTCCCGGCAACCTCAAGTTGCAAATCGGTAATGGCACGCCGGAGCCGGCGACGAGCATCGACGTGATCGCCAATTTCTTCAACGTGCTTGAGGTGCAGCCGGAGATGGGGCGGCTGTTCCGCGACGAGGATGGGCGCAATGGTGCGGCGCCCGTGATTGTGTTGACGGATGCGTGGTGGCGGGGGCAGTTCAACGCCGATCCCAATATCATCGGCAAGGCGTTCGACATCAATGGCACGCAGACGACAGTGATCGGCGTGCTGCCGAAGACATTCGATTTTGGGGCCGTATTTGCGCCGGGGACGAAGGTGGACGCGCTCACGCCGCTGGATCTCTACGGACCGCCGCGCGACTGGGGCAACATCATCACCATGATCGGGCGGATGAAGCCCGGCGTGACCCTGGGGCAGGCAGTCTGGGATGCCAAGGCGGCCGAGAAATTCATGTGCTGGAATAACCGCTATCCCAACGGTTGCGGGAAAGATTACAAGGATGCGGTGGTGCCGGTGCCGCTGAAGAATTATGTAACCGGACGGCTGCGGCAGTCGCTCACGGTGCTGTGGTTGGCGGTGGGAATGATCCTGCTGATTGCGTGCGTGAATTTGTCGAACCTGCTATTGGCTCGAGCCACGGCGCGGTCGAAGGAGTTTGCCATGCGCGGCGCGCTGGGCGCGGGGCGAGGCCGGATCGTGCGCCAACTGCTGACGGAAAGCCTGGTGCTTTCGGGTGCGGGCGCAGTGTTCGGTCTGCTGCTGGCGGCCACTGTGGTTGCATGGCTGCGGCAGCAGGGAGCCATTGCCATGCCGCTGCTGAGCCAGTTGCACATTGACGGCGAGGCTCTGGGATGGACGCTGCTCATCGCCGTAGCCTCGGCCATGCTGTTCGGCCTGGTTCCTGGACTGCGCATGGCGGCGAGCAATCTGCAGGAAGCGCTGAAGGACTCGGGCGCGGGTTCGGGGCAGAGCCGCAAGCACGAGCGGCTGCGTTCGGTGCTGGTGGTCAGCGAAGTGGCGTTGGCCTGCATGCTGCTGGTGGGCGCGGGGCTGCTGTTGCGCAGTTTTCTCAAGGTTCTGGATGTGGACCTGGGCTTCCAACCGGAGCGCGCGGCCGCAGTCACGGTGGACTATAACGACCCTCCGGCGCTTGCAAAAAGCAACGCTCCGGATACCGGGCAAAAGATTCTGGCGGCACGAAGCGCCTATTTCCAACCGTTGCTGGAGGGGGTGAGCGCACTTCCGGGCGTGGAGGCGGCGGGAATATCCGATTATCTTCCGCTGGCCGGGAACCGCTCGTGGGGATTGCCGTTTCCCAAGGGTGTCAAGCAGCCGGACAACCTTCATGTGTCCGGTCCGCTGGTTTACGTGATTTCGCCGGGATACCTGCGCGCCATGGGCACACCGCTGCGCGGGCACGACTTCACCTGGAGCGACCGTGCAGACACGCAGAACGTGGTGATTATCGACAAGGGGTACGCGAATTTTCTCGTCCCCTATGCCCACTGGCCCAATAACAATCCCGTAGGGCAGGTTCTGGACAATGGAAGCAAGGGTGGCCTGCTGGTAGTGGGTGTGGCTGAGGATGTGCACACGGAAAGTGTGGAGGGCGAGAACGGCTGGCAGATTTACTATCCGTGGGCGCAGGCATTCGGCGGCACGCCGCAGCTGGTGGTGCGCACCACTCTGCCGCCGGCACAACTGGCATCCAGCGTCATGAGCCTCCTGCGCCAGGCCAATCCCAATCAGTCGGCGGCCGAGTTCAAGCCGATCGAGATGCTGGTGGACCACGCCAACTCGCCGCGCCGGTTCTTCATGATGCTGGTGGTGGTGTTTGCCGGGCTGGGCGTGCTGCTGGCGGCGCTGGGGATTTATGGCGTCATCTCCTACGGGGTGACGCGGCAGACGCAGGAGATCGGAATCCGCATGGCCCTGGGCGAGAGCGCCGCGCAAGTGCGGAGGCGGGTGTTGATGAAGACGCTGCGGCTTGCCAGTGTGGGGGTGGTGCTGGGCGCGGCCATTTCCGTGATGACGGCGCGGCTGGTGGCATCGCTTCTTTACGCCACTTCGCCATGGGACACCGCAACCTACATCGGCATGGCGGTCACGCTGCTGGCAGTGGCTGCGGTTGCCGGCTATGTGCCCGCGCTGCGGGCTTCGCGGATCAGTCCACTGGTGGCGTTAAGGTCGGAATGACCGGGCTTGTTCCTCACATCTTTTGAAAGCACCGACCGTCTCTTGATCCCAGCGCGCAAAAAACGCTGCTCGTGGCCAACCGCAGTGTTGAGCGTAACTTCCGAGCCTTCCAGGTCTCGCGAACAGCACCCGCGTGTATAAAACTGACCAGACAGATCTGTGAGCTGAGAGCCAAGCTGGTAGTAACCCCAGGCCGTCCCTCGCAACCATCCCATGGTGGAAGCAGCGAAGGAAGCACCTCCCAAGAATTGCACGGCACCAATCAGAGGAGTCAAGCTTCCTGGATGTCGTCCAGCAATCATGAGGCAGCCAGTTCGTCTCACTCACAATTGGAGCTCTCAATGAATTCAAAACCTGGCCAAGACGTCGGTGTAATCACGGGCGGAAATGGTGCCGGGAATCGGGAAACCAGGCATCCCAGGCCCATCGAGTTGTTCCCCACGGGCATCACGGGGCTTGACGACATTCTGGGCGGGCGCGGCCTCGCGCGCAATCACATTTATTTGATTGAAGGCGATCCGGGCACAGGAAAGACCACCATCGCCATGCAGTTTCTGATGGAGGGCGCAAGGCGCGGCCAGAAAGGCCTCTATATCACGCTCTCCGAATCGAAGGATGAACTGCTGGAGATCGCTGAGTCGCACGGATGGTCGCTCGATGAAATCGATCTGTTCGAACTGGTCGCAGACGAAACGCGGCTCAAAGTGGAAACCCAGTACACGGTCTTCAGCCCTTCCGAAATCGAACTTGCGGACACCACTCACGCGGTACTGGCGGAAGTAGAGCGGCTGCAACCCACCCGCGTGGTGTTCGATTCCCTTTCTGAAATGCGTCTCCTTGCCGGCGATTCGCTCCGCTATCGCCGGCAGATTCTCGGGCTCAAGCAATACTTCGCCGGCCGCAAATGCACCGTGCTCCTGCTTGACGATCGCACCGCCGATGGGCACGATCTGCAGCTCGAGAGCATTGCCCACGGCGTCATCCTGCTGGAAAGCGTGGAGCGGGAGTACGGCATCAAGAGGCGTCGCCTTGAAGTGAAGAAGCTGCGCGGCTCCTGGTTTCGCGAGGGCTTTCACGACTATTCCATCAAGCACGGCGGCATCGAGGTCTACCCTCGGCTTGCGGCCCCGGAGCACCTTCTTACGTTTGAGCCCACCCAGCTAAAGAGCGGTATTGAAGCTCTGGATGCGCTGTTGGGAGGCGGGCTTGACACCGGAACCAGTACGCTTCTGCTGGGACCGGCCGGCTGTGGTAAATCCACCATCGCCGTTCGCTATGCGGTCACCGCGGTGGAACAGGGCGGCCGCGCGGCGCTGTTCGCCTTCGATGAAACGCTGGCAACCCTTGCGGTCCGGGCCAAGGGCCTGGGCCTCGATCTCAAGAAACACGCTGACGACAAGAACCTGATCCTTCGCCAGGTAGATGCCGCGGCGCTCTCGCCCGGCCAATTCGTTCACGAAATCAGGGAACTGGTAGAGAAGCAGCAATTGAAGCTGCTGATCATCGACAGCCTGAACGGGTTCTTGAACGCCATGCCCGGCGAAAAATTCCTCTCCATGCAACTGCACGAACTGCTCGGGTACCTGAGCCATAAAGGCGTGGCAACCCTGATGACCGTGGCCCAGCATGGTTTTGTGGGAACCAACATCGATACGCCCGTGGACGTAAGCTACCTGGCCGACACGGTTCTGTTGTTCCGCTATTTTGAAGCGGCAGGCGAGGTTCGGCAGGCGCTCTCCGTCATCAAGAAGCGCAGCGGAGAACACGAACGCTCCATTCGTGAATTGGTGATGAAAAACGGAACCATCGTGGTGGGTACGGCACTTACAGAATTCGAGGGCGTGCTGACCGGCTCTCCCATCTACCGCGGCGATTCCAACAGCCTGCAAGGTTCGCGATCCCCCGCAGAATCTGGCGAAGCAATATGACCATCAAGGAAGCAGAACTGCGAGCTCTTGTGGTCGCGCCCACGGGAAGAGACGGCGAGTTGATCTCGAATCTGCTCGCGAGCCAGAGCATCCCGTGTGAACTCTTTCTCACCGCGGAGGAGGCCCGGATTGAAGCCCTTGCCGGAACCGGCGTGGTGCTCATGGCGGAGGAAGCCATGCACCTGCCCGACATTGGCCTGTGGGCCGCACAGATCGCCCAACAACCTTCCTGGTCCGAAGTGTTTTTCATTCTCCTTACCGTGCCCGGCGAACGGAGCCAGAGAAGAATGCTGGCGCAGCAGCCGCTCGGCAACGTGGTGCTGCTGGAGCGGCCGGTTCGGCCTGAGACTCTCGTCAGTACGGTGCGGGCCGCGCTGCGCAGCCGCAGCCGGCAATATGAAATGAGAGACCAACTTGTCGCGGCCATGCTGGCGGATGCTGCTCTTCGCAAATCGGAAAAGTTGGTGGTTGCCGGCCGTCTGGCACTCAGCATCTCGCACGAAATCAATAACCCCCTCGCCGCAGTCACCAATCTGCTCTACCTGATCGGGATGTCGTCTTCGCTCGAAGAGTCAAAGGGCCTGGCAGAGACCGCATCACAGGAGCTGGCGCGCGTGGCTCAAATCGTAACCCAGACTCTCCGGTTCTACCGCGACCCCAGCAAGCCCTCCCTCGTCCACATCGACGAGATAGTGGACTCCGCTCTCGCCCTCTATCAGCCCAGGCTCGCCTCCGCTGAGATCAGAATTGAACGGGATTTCCGCGACTGCTCGCCGATTGTCGCCATGTCCGGCGAACTTCGCCAGGTGACGCTGAACCTGATCGGGAATGCCGTCGATGCAATTGGACACGGGGGCAGGCTGAAGATTCGCACCGCCGATGCCCGGCAGCACAGCAACGGCTCGCTGCGGGGTGTCCGCTTGACCATCGCCGATACCGGATGCGGGATCCATCCGGAGGTGCGCGGTTCGCTCTTCGAGCCATTTGTCAGCACCAAAGGCGATACCGGCACCGGCCTGGGCCTCTGGTTGAGTTCGCAAATTATCGGCAAACACGGTGGAACCATCCAGGTGAAGAGCCGCGCACTTTCACCCGATTCTTGGACGGTCTTCTCGGTATTCCTTCCGCTGGAACTTCAATCCGGAGCCCACGGCGCGGCCCACAACGAAGGCATGGTTCCGGCGTAAGACATCGCCGCTTTTGTTTTCGCAGTTTCCCTGTTCCTTGATCCGATTCCTGTTGCCTGCTTCTCACATCTTGTCCAGATGCCGAAAGCCGCCGCTGGCCACGGCCATGGTGGCGAACAGGAGCAGGTTGTAGCTGGCGTGGACCATGGTGCTCGCCGCCAGCGACCGCGTGCTGAGACGCACCCAGCACAGCGCCAGGCTGACGCACACCAGCAGCAGGAACGGTCCCAGGGAGTAGCCGGTCTGCTCGCCGTGCATCAGGGCAAACGGGATTGAGGTGACCAGGGAGCCGGCGATCATGGCCGACACCGACCAGCGGGTCTTGCCTTCGGGGTCGGGCTGGCGCGGCGGCGAGTGCTCAAAGTGCTCGACGGTCCAGTCCCACGCGGTGCACAGCGCGGGCAGCAGGAATCCCCGGAAGCCCAGCTCCTCAAAGAACGGCGCCAGGGTGATTCCGAACAGGAACAGCAGCGTCACCGCGCCGGGCAGCTTGAAAACCTGGTCGATGGGCGCTTCCGTGGGGCCGGGCATCAAGACGCCGTCGACAATGGCGAGGATGAAGCAGGCAAAGGCGGCGCTGAACAGCTTCCAGCGCACGCGGAACGCGGCGTCGGGACGCCACTCCACGCCGCTGAAGAACCCGGTACGCCAGATGCGGGGAAAGATGAGCAGACAGCCCAGAAACGTGAAGCAGTACCACGCCACCTCGCTGCCGAGGGTGTAATGGATGTCAGTCATCGCGTCCTGGACGGTGGACACGCCGAACAGGTGGAAATGAAGAGCCAGCGCGGTAACTCCTCCGGCGCAGATGAAGCTGAGCCCCAGCAGGAGAGCCACCAGGAGAAGATCGAGGACGTTGGGTAAGCGCGGGGGCTGGAAAGGCTCCGGAGCGTAAGGGACGTAGTGCGGCTGGTCGTTCGGTTCCGGGTGCGATGGTTCCGGGGCTTCCCATTTCACGTTGGCTGGGGAGGCGCCGGTTGCGGTTTGGCCTCCCTCCCCGGTCCCCAAGTGCGAGGGACCGGAGGCACCAAGTGGCGTGGTGGGTTGGTCCGATTCGAGTTGGTCGCCCGGATCGTCCGGTCGCGGATCGGAAAGCGTGCTCATGCGCGCACCGGCTTTCTGCGGGTCGTCGCCGATTTGGGGCCGTCCGCCGTCCCTCCGGGACTCCTGGAACCATTGGGGGCGGCTTTCCCAGGACTGAAGTCCTGGGCTAGCGACCCTGGCTCCCTCCGGGAGCGGGTGGTGCGGTTGGATGGGGCGGCCTTTTTGGTCGTGGATACGGCTGACTTAGAAGCAACCGCAGGTCCTTCGTCGCTGCGCTCCTCAGGGTGACAACTTGTAGAAGTGTCTTCTACGCCGGGATCGGGCTCGGTAAGGAGCGGCTCCAGGCGGCCCCTGGCGCTCAAGTAATAGCGGCGCAGGAACTGGCCGGTAAACGAGCCCTCAGTCTGGGCCACGCGCGCGGGACGGCCTTCCGCCACCAGCCGGCCGCCGTTCTCGCCGCCCTCCGGGCCGAGATCGACGATCCAGTCGGCGTTGCGAATCACATCAAGGTTGTGCTCGATGATGATGACGGAGTTGCCGAGATCCGTGAGGCGATGCAGTACCTCAAGCAGCTTGCGCACGTCGTCGAAATGGAGGCCCGTGGTGGGCTCGTCGAGCAGATACAGGGTGCGGCCGGTCTGGCGCTTGGAGAGCTCGCGCGCCAGCTTCATGCGCTGGGCTTCGCCGCCGGAAAGCGTGGTGGCGGACTGGCCCAGGTGTACGTAGCCGAGTCCGACGTCGACGAGAGTTTGCAGCTTTTGCTTGATGGTGGGCACATCGGCCAGCACCGGCAGCGCGTCCTCAATGGTCAGCTCGAGGATGTCGGCAATGGAGTAGCCGTGGAACTTCACGGCCAGCGTCTCCTGGTTGTAGCGGCGCCCGTTGCACACTTCACATTGGACGTAGACATCGGGCATGAAGTTCATCTCAATGCGCTTTTGCCCGTCGCCCTCGCATGCCTCGCAGCGGCCCCCGGCCACGTTGAAGCTGAAGCGGCCAGGCTTGTAGCCGCGCTCGCGCGCTTCCGGCAGTTGCGCAAAAAGGTCGCGAATGGGCGAGAAGACCTGCGTGTAAGTAGCCGGGTTGGAGCGCGGGGTGCGCCCGATGGGCGACTGGTCAATGCGGATGACCTTGTCCAGCTGCGCCGCGCCCTCGAGCGTTTCATGCGCGCCTGGCTCCTCGCGCGAGCCATAGATCTGCTTGGCCAGCGACTTGTAAAGAATGTCGTTGATCAGCGTGCTTTTGCCGCTGCCGGAGACGCCGGTGACCACGGTCATTACACCGAGTGGTATGCGGATGTCGATGTCCTGGAGATTGTGCTCGCGCGCACCGGCCACTTTGAGCCACTTGCCGGTGAGCGGGCGCGGCCTCGGCCGGTGCACCATGCCGATGGCGCCGGAGAGATATTTGCCGGTGAGCGATTGCGGGCACTGCATGATCTGTTCCGGACGTGCCTTCGGCGACGACTTTGCCGCCGAGGCGGCCGGCGCCGGGGCCGAGATCGACCACGTAATCGGCGTGGCGGATGGTCTCCTCATCGTGCTCGACCACGAGGACGGTGTTGCCCAGGTCGCGCAGCTTTTCCAGAGCCTCGAATCAGGCGGCCATTGTCGCGCTGGTGGAGGCCGATGGAGGGTTCGTCGAGGACGTAGAGGACGCCGCGCAGGCGGGAGCCGATCTGGGTGGCGAGGCGAATGCGCTGGCCTTCGCCGCCGGAAAGCGTGGCGGCGCTGCGGTCGAGAGAGAGGTAATTGAGGCCGACGGCGCAAAGGAACTCGAGGCGCTCAATGATCTCGCGGCGGATGCGGTCGGCCACCAGCGCCTCGCGGGCGGTGAACTGGAACTCATAGGCGGCCTGGAGCGCGCGATGCAGGCTGAGCGCGGTGAAATCGGCGACGGACAGGCCGTTGATCTTGACAGCGAGCGATTCGGGACGCAGGCGCTTGCCGCGGCAGGCGGGGCAGGGCGTGGCCGACATGAAGTTCAACATGTACTCGCGATAGCCGTCGCTGCGCGCTTCCTCGATGGTGGAGCGCAGGTAAGCGAGGATGCCGTGGAAACCGGTGCGCGAGGTTTCGCCCTTGGGAGGCCCGTAAACCAGGATGCGCTGGTGGGCGTTGGGCAGGTCCTCGAACGGTTTCTTCAGGTCAATGGAGTAGCGCTGTGCGGCGAGGTTGATGAGCCGGAGCAGGTATTGCGAGGCCGAACCGGGGCCGAGGCCTCCATCGAGCAAGGGCTTGGACCAGTCGGTGATGACCTTGGCCGGGTCGAGATCATACATGGAGCCCAGGCCGTGGCACTCAGGGCAGGCGCCGAAGGCGGAGTTGAAGCTGAAGCTGCGGGGCTCCAGCTTCGGGACGTCGAGACCGCAGTCGGGGCAGGCCATGGAGGACGAGAAAAGCTGTTCTTGGCCGCCGGTAAAAGCGACGAGGACGAGGCCATTGGCCATCTGGAGAGCGCGGGCTACGGCGGACTCGAGGCGCTTCTCCAGGGAGGGTTTCCCTGAAGAGCTCGACGTGGGATGGCTTCCATCCCCGGTCCCCGGGTGCGAGGGACCGGGGGCACCCAGATCGGATCTAGTTAATCCCACCGTCGTGGAGGGATCGGGGACGGTTGGTTTCAGCAGGATGCGGTCGATGATGGCTTCGATGGCGTGATTTTTCCGGCGGTCAAGCTGGAAGGGTTCGGACAGATCCTGCATCTCGCCATCTATGCGTGCGCGAAATCCCTGGGTGTCGAGCTGATCCAGCAGATCTTTGAATTCGCCCTTGCGGCCGCGAACCACGGGGGCCATGACGGTGACGCGCTCGCCGCGGCCAACCTCGAGGATGCGCTGCACAATCTGCTCGGCGGTCTGGCGGGCGATGGGCCGGCCGCAGTTGGGGCAGTGCGGCGTGCCCACACTGGCGTAGAGGAGGCGGAGATAGTCGTAGATCTCGGTTATGGTGCCCACGGTGGAGCGGGGGCTGCGGCTGGTGGTCTTCTGCTCAATGGAGATGGCCGGGCTGAGGCCTTCGATCGAATCCACGTCCGGCCGCTCGATTTGATCCAGAAACTGGCGGGCGTAGGCGGAGAGAGTTTCCACGTAGCGGCGCTGTCCCTCGGCGTAAATGGTGTCAAAGGCGAGGGAACTCTTGCCCGAACCGCTGAGGCCGGTTACCACCGTGAGGGTATTGCGCGGGATGCGGACGCTGATGTCCTGTAGGTTGTGCTGGCGCGCGCCGCGTACCGAAATGTGACTGATGGGCATAAGCAAGGACAGATTTGGAACGCGCAGCACTTAAGTTTGCACAAAGGCTGCCGAAAAGCAGACCTCAGAGGTATTCTAGTGGTCAATAGAATCAAGGGTCAACGAAACGGAAAGTCTGCGAGAATGGCCGCAGGCGCCGTTGCATCCGCGCACGCCGAGAGAGCGGGAATAATTGTTGTTTTGAAAGATGTTGCCTGGTCCGGGGCGGTTTAGTTTATGGGGAATGGTATGGACCTGTTGATGTTGGTGTGCGCCGCCGTAGGCTCGATGGCTTTTGGTGTGTTGATGGCCTACTGGATTCTCCGTGTGGGGTTTGCGCTGATGAGGCCGCGGCCGCGTGTGGCGCCGGCGAAGACGCAGACGGAGCCGGCGGTTTAGAGGCAGTGGTCAGGGATCAGTGGTCAGTGATCAGTTAACTCCTCCACAATTTTGAGCTTGTTGTTACTGTGCCGGCGATACTCCCAGCGTGGCGGAGTCTAGTTTGCCGATGCGGCCTTTTGGGCCTACCACGAAGGGGAGCGAGAGGGCATTCCAGTTGCGGTCGGCGTCGGGGGATTCGTGAAGGGCGGCGCTGGGATGGACGGGCCGCCAGTTGCGGCCGTCGTCGGTGGAGATGTCGGTGCCGTTGGGGCCTACGGTGATCCAGAGCTTTAGTTGGGGGTCGTAGGCGACCGCGCTGCGGTAGCCGTGGGGCGGGGTTTGGGCAGGGAGCCAATGAAGGCCTCCATCGTCGGAAAACGCGCCGGTCCCCGCTGGATTTTCCGGCAGGCCGTAGTCTCCGCCCACAACCACCAAGACATCGCCGTAGTGTGTTGCCCTTTCGACAAACCTCGCCGAATCCGCATCCGCGATTGAGTTAGGACCGAGATGCGCGGCTACCGAGAAGGCGCCAGCCGATGGGCCGTGCTTGACGGGAATTTCTCCGCCCACATAGCGGAAAGAGATATAGGGGTCGTTTTTCACGTGGAGTTCCAGCGTTCGGGCGCGGCTCGTTGATCCGCCGGTCACGAATAACTCGCCATCGCGGATGAGGATCATCGAAGAGTTGCTGGCTGCAAAGATCGACTCCCCGCTCCTCGCGGATGCAACTTCTGGATGGCGGCTTGTGTCCTTTGACCATTTCCCGCCATAGTCATAGGTTGTAAAGTCCGCGAATTTCCCGTCTACGGGATCGCCAATCAGGTGACCAACGCGGCCGTTCTTTCTTCCCGTTCCGAGATCGAACTGCAACCCATCCCAAAACCCATCCTCATCAGGGTTTGTGAACACCAGCTTCCAGGTGTGGCAGCCGTCGGTGGTTTTGTAGAGGCGGGAGAGATCGCCTTTGCCCGAGGACATCACGATGGCGGTGTTGGCGTCGAAGGCCTGGATGCCGCGGAAGTCTAACTTCTCCGCGCCGGGCGGGATGGCGCAGGTTTGCCAGACGTAGCCGCCGTCCTCGGTGCGCAGGACGGCGCCGTCAGTGCCCGAGGCCCAGGCTACGCCGTTGCCCACATTGTCGATGCCTCGCAGGTCGGCGGTGGTGTTGGACGACTGGATTTGGAATTGGGCGTGGGCCGCAGGCGCGGCGAGAAGGACGAACAGGATGAGGCGGCGCATCAGGAGAACAGTTTAATCGCGCCTGCTCAATGCACCAAAAACCGTGCAGAATACACATCAACATATCATGATGTGTTGATTTATACATTAAGAATGTATATGCACTCTGCTGTCATATCATGATGTGTTGATATGAAATCTGCACCACGCTTGGTGCAAGAATCAAAGAGCCTGGACGCCTCCTCCGACCCAAATCGAACCGGGCCGGGCGCACGTCTAAGATGAATGAAATGGCAGATGCGCTTTATTTGAGCTTGTGGTATCCGAACTTGCGACTTGCCGGGCTTGCGGACAAGATGGCGGCGGTGCTGGGTGAGTTTGCGCGGCACGGAGGCGAGGCGCGGGTGTACGCGGCCACGGTTTGGCCGGTGAGCTGGCAGGAAGCGCCGGTGTTGCAGCGGGTGTGGGGGCGTGCGATTACAGCCGTCGGGCCGGGGGAGACGCCGGTGGTGGGCGCGGAACCGAGGGCGGCGGTCCAGGAGGCGCTGGAGCTTCTGCATGAGGATTATGCATACGAGTTTCAGATTGGGTGGAGCTTGTGGGAACTAGCCGAAGAGCCCGGTGGGAGCGGGTCAAAGGCAAATGGAGGTCCTTCGACTACGTTCGACGCAACCAGCGCGCCGAACTCCGCTCAGGATGGCGGCTCTCAAGCAATAGCAGACACGCAGTGGGCGCGGGCTACGCGGCTGGTGCGGGTCACGGGGTATGGGCCGCTGTTTGACGACGGGGCGTACGAGCAGGAAGGGCACATCCGGATCGACTTTGGGCCCGATACGCCGTTCCTGGAAGAAGAGGCGGAGCTCGATGCGGCGGCGGTGCGGTGCGTGGCGGAGAACGTGCGCCAGCTTGTGGACCTGACGGCGGCGGTGGAGAAGGCTTCAGGGGCGACGGCGCGGCTGTTATGGAGCGAACTGGGCGAGAGCCTGGCGCAGCGGCTGGCCAAGCGGCTGGCCGAGTTGCCGGGCGGGCAAAGGAATTGAGCCAGTGCGCCTGAGCATTGAACGGATGCGAACGCTGGTGCTACTGGCGGGCGGCGCGCTGGTGGTGGCGCTGGCCGGCTTCCTGGTGATGGCGCATCTGCGCAGCCGGTTCAACCTGCGCGACTTGCCCAAGCGGCTGGGCGTAAACATCCAGGTGGACGAAAAAGACTGGACGCTGGTTCGGAATCGCGGCGCGCATACGGAGTTCAAGATTCACGCGTCGAGGATGGTGCGGCTGAAGGCGGATGGGCACGCGCTGTTGAACGACGTAGACATCGAGCTGTACGGCAAGGACGGGGAGACGGCGGACCGGATCCGGGGCGGGCAGTTCGAGTGGGATCCGGGGACGAAGAAGGCGATTGCGGCGGGGCCGGTGGAGATATTGATCATGCGGCCAACGGCGACGGCGGCGGTGGCCGAAGGGATGAGGGCGGCAAAGCCTGCGAAGGCCAAGGCGCCGGCCACGCCGTTGAGCAACCCGGCAAAAGCGGCGGCGCAGTCGGTCGAAAAGGGACAGATCGACGTAAAGACCAGCGGGCTGACATTCGATTCGGATACGGGCACGGCGACCACCGCCGAGCTGGTGGAGTTTGCCACGGTGGAGGGCAGCGGCAGCGCAAGAGGCGCCGAATTCAACTCCGATGCGGGGACGCTGGTGCTGGAGCAGGCGGTGGAACTGAACGCGCGGCGCGGCGGGGAGAATGTGGCGATCCATGCCGAGCATGCGGAATTCGACCGGGACCAGCTTACATGCGATCTGCGGGCGGCGGCGGCGGAGACCCGCGGCGGCGAGGCGAAGGCGGGGCGGGCGCAGATACTTTTCCGGAAGGACGGCTCGGCGGTGCGGCTGGACGCGCAGGACGGATTTGCGATGACGACGGCGACGGGCTCCAGGATTGCGGCTCCGACCGGCTCGATTGAGTTCAACCAGCAGAACCAGCCGCAGCGGGGCAAGCTCGAGGGCGGCGTGACCATGGCGTCAGCGAGCGGGGAACGGCAGGAAACGGGGAGCGCGCCGACGGTTGACGTGAAGTTTTCGCCGAAGGGCGACCTGCGGCAGGCGCACCTGGAGCGAGGAGTGAACCTGCACAGCGAGCAGGAAGGCGCCGGAGGGACGCGAGTGGTGCGCGACTGGCGCTCCCCGGTGGCGGACGTGGAGTTTGGCACGGCTGAGGGCCACACGGAGATGAAGCAGGTGCACGGGACCGGCGGGGTGGTGATTACGGGGCAGACGCAACGGGCGGGCAGCGCGGCGGCTCCGTCGCGCATGACGGCGGATGACGTTACGGGGATTTTAGGGGCGGGACAGCAACTGGAGGAGCTGACCGGTGTGGGGCACGCCAGCCTGGAGCAGACGACCGCGACCGGGACGCAGGAGGCGACTTCAGGAGACCGGCTCGAGGTGCAGTTTGCGCAGGCGGCGGGAAAGCAGAAAGGTTCGGAGCAGGGAGAACAACAGATCCGGTCGGCGGTGATTGATGGACACGTGGTGATGACGGAGCAGGAACCGGCCAGGGCGGGCAGAGCCGCCACGGAACTGCGTGCGACTTCGAGCCACGCGGTGTACGACGGCTCAGGCCAATGGCTGCATCTGACTGTGAATCCGAGGGTTGAAGAGAGCGGGCTGGTGGTGACGGCAGACACGGTGGATGTGTCGCAGGAGAGCGGGGACGCCTTTGCGCTCGGGAATGTGAAGGCGACGTGGATGGGCAATGGCGAGCAGGCCACTTCGGGAGGGGTTGCGGCGCCGGGCGGGGTTGGGCTGGGCGGCGATGAGCCGGCGCACGTGATTGCGGCAGAGGCCGAAATGCGTCGGGCAACAGATGAGGCGACGTTCCGGGGAACAGCTGGTGACTCGCGAGGCACGAAGGGCCAGTCCCGCGATAAGCCGTCCGGGGAGGCGCGGCTGTGGCAGGGAGCAAATTCGGTTTCAGCGCCGGTGATTGTGCTGAACCGGACGCGGCAGACACTGGTGGCGCATGGCGGCGGCGCGGCGCGGCCGGTAAACCTGGTGCAGCTGAGCGCAGCCCATCCTGAGCGAAGCAGAAAGACGAACGGGAACGAAGCGGCGGCGCCCGAGGTGGTGCGAGTGCAAGCGGGCGAGCTGAACTACTCTGCGGAGGAGCGAAAAGCGGTGCTGAGCGGGGAGGGTGCGGGAGGAGTGGTGGCGCAGGCAGAAGGAGCCACGGTGCGATCGAGCGAAGTGGAGCTTACGCTGCTGCCGCCGGGCCACCGGGCCGGGCCGGAGGGGCGCGCCGGGCAAGTGGACCGCATGACGGCGAACGGACATGTGGTGATTACTTCCGAAGGGCGCAGGGGAACGGGCGAGAAGCTCGTCTATACGAGTGGGAGCGGGGAATATGTGCTGACGGGAACGGCGGAGACGCCGCCGAAGTTGAGCGACGCGGTGCGGGGGACGGTGATCGGCAACGCTTTGATTTTCAACAGCCGCGA
Organism: uncultured Acidobacteriota bacterium; assembly: GCA_963788435.1. Classification (GTDB taxonomy): domain Bacteria; phylum Acidobacteriota; class Terriglobia; order Terriglobales; family Acidobacteriaceae; genus Telmatobacter. Next base: position 37,963 of record CAWBIG010000175.1, read on the forward strand.
TGATAGCGTCAGTATCGAAGGCAGGGGCGGGAAGACGCAGACGGAGACGGTGGCGCCTAAATAGCGGGGTAACGGGGCGTCCCAGAAGTCCGTCGCATCCGCAGGCGTCCGAAATACAGGTCCTTCGGCTGCGTTTGCCGCAGAAGCGCGGCAAACTCCACGCAGGATGACGGCAGCATTTTTATTGCGAAATTCAGAGACGGGGCACTAGCAGGGCAACGGAGCCAGGCCGAGAACGAATGGAAACACTGATCGCCGAGGGAATCGGCAAGTCGTACAAAGGCCGGCAGGTGGTGCGCGGGGTGGATCTGCGGATCTCCCAGGGCGAGGTGGTGGGGCTGCTGGGCCCCAACGGCGCGGGCAAGACGACCAGCTTCTACATCATCGTGGGACTGGTGGCACCGGAGACGGGGCGAGTGCTGGTGAATGCCTCCGAGATTACCCGCGTGCCCATGTACCTGCGAGCGCGGAACTACGGGATCAGCTATTTGCCGCAGGAGCCGTCGGTGTTCCGCAAGCTGACGGTGGAGGAGAACATCCTGGCGGTGCTGGAGGGCCAGCCGTTGAGCTACCGGGAGCGGCGGCGGCGGGCGGAGCGGCTGATCAACCAGCTCAACCTGAGCCACATTCGCACCACGCGCGGGTACGCTCTTTCCGGGGGCGAGCGGCGGAGGGTTGAGATTGCCCGCTCGCTGTGTATCCAGCCGAAGTTCATTTTGCTGGATGAGCCGTTCAGCGGCATCGACCCCATTGCCGTTCTGGAGCTGCAGAAGATCATCTTCGACCTGAAGGCAAGCGGCATCGGGATCCTGATCACCGACCACAATGTGCGCGAGACGCTGAGCGTGACTGACCGCGCGTACATTATTGCGGAGGGCAAGATCTTCATGTCCGGTACGCCACACGAGCTGGGAAACAACCCCGAGGTGCGCCGGATTTATCTGGGGGAAGGATTCTCGCTGAACTGAGGCGGGGGTTTGGCGGGTGGCACTCGGGACGGGACCGGGAGGTCCCAGCTACAGCCGGCCGGGGGGCATGCGCGACCGGAGAAGGTAATTCTTCGGACAGGTAATTCGCGGGGGGACGCCGGCGGCACCCTACCCAAGACGGCCGGAATTGGATGATTCCGGTTCGAATCCGGAACCATTGGGCATCTTGAGGACGTTTTCCGCGTGGAGCATAATTGGGCTCCGGTACACTTGAAGCAGTCCATACGGGAATCTCCACATGCCGTTGTTGCAGCCCAAATTGAACCTGAGAGTGGCGCAACGCCAGGTCCTTACGCCGGGCCTGATGCAGATGGTGAGCGTACTTGCGCTCAACAAGCTGGAACTGAAGGAGATGATCGATGCCGAGATGGTGGAGAATCCCGTCCTGGAGGAGATTGACGAGACGGTTCCGATGCTGGACCAGGTGGCCGAGAAAGAGGAAATCCTGGACCGGCGGCTGGAGCGGGGGGCCGACGGGAGCGCGGAGCACGGGGCGGAGGCGCTGCCGGAGAAGGCGGCCAAGGATCCGTTCGAAGAGGTGGATTTCGGCTCTTATTTCCAGGAATATCTTGATCCCGGCTATCGCACGCAGCAGGAATACGAAGACAGTGAAAAGCCCTCGTTTGAGAACTTTCTTTCGCAGCCGACGACTCTGTCCGATCACCTGGCATGGCAGTTGGGGGCTCTGAGCCTGGAGGCGGAGCTGGCGACGGCGGCGGAGTTTGTAATCGGTAACCTGGACGGAGACGGCTACCTGGCGGCGACGGAAGAGGAGCTGACGGCGTCGTATCACGAACTGAGCGGGGCCCGGAAAGCGACGGCAGCGGCAGCAGGCAACGGAGCCGGCGCGGGGGAAGACGGCGCGGCAGTGGTTGCAGCTCGGGAGGTGGTGCTGCGGGCCATCGACCTGGTGCAACACATGGATCCGGCGGGGGTGGGGGCGCGGGATCTGCGCGAGTGTCTTCTGATCCAGATTGGGGCGCAGCAGCACGAGTTCAGCCAGCTTTATGCGCGGCGGCATGCGGAGGAGCCGGATCCGGATGTGGAAGTTCACGGCAGCCTGCAAGCCCAGGCCGAGGCCGAACTGGAGCATCGGCGCCGGGCCATGGAAGTGGCGGCGCAGATCGTGGATGGGCATTTGAGCCTGCTGCAAAAGCGGGACGTGAAGGATCTATCGAAGGCAGTGCACTGCCAGCGTGGACGAGGCGCACGCGGCGGTGGAGTTTATTCGCACGCTGGATCCGCGGCCGGGGCGGTTGTACAACCGGGAACAGACGCGGCTGATTGAGCCGGACGTGGTGTTTGTGAAGCGCGGGGGCGAGTGGGTGGTGACGATGAACGAGGAAGACCTGCCCAGCCTGCGCCTGAGCCGGCACTACCGGCAGATGCTGGTGAACCAGAACACGGACCGGGAAGTGAAGGATTACGTGAAGGAGCGGTTCCGGTCGGCGCTGCAACTGATGCGGAATATCGCTCAGCGGAAGAGCACCATTCTGCGGACCTGCGAAGTGATTGTGCGGCGGCAGCAGGATTTTCTCGACCAGGGCATTGAGGCGCTGCGGCCGATGATGATCAAGGAAGTGGCGGAGGAGATCGGGGTGCATCCGTCCACGATCAGCCGGGCGGTGGCTAACAAGTACGCGCACACGCCGCAGGGAGTTATTGAGCTGCGGTTCTTCTTCAGTGAGGGCTCCAACGGCCCCGAGGGCGCGGATACGCCGCTGCTGGTGCTGAAGCGCAAGGTGCGGAAGCTGATTGAGGATGAGGACGCGAAGCATCCGCTGACCGACGATCAGATTGCGGCAATGCTGCAGTCGCAAGGCATCCAGCTGACGCGGCGGACGGTGGCCAAGTACCGCGAGGACATGAACATTCCTTCGACGCACCAGCGGCGGAAGCGGGACTAGGCGAGGACTAGGCGGGCGTTCCATCGGATCAGCCGAATTGAATTTGCGCCATCCCACTCATCGCGAGCTCCTTCCCCTTCAGTTCCCTCAGGGTCAGGAGCGATGAATGGGCACAGCCGGCCCTTGAGCCGCACCCGGAAACTCCCTTGCATCCCCCTTTCCGGCACGGCGTCTAAACAGGAACCAAGGAAATGAAGTAGAATCCGAGTTCTTGAGACCGGAGAATCGCCCCGGGAAGAAACGGAAGAGCGGAGGACTGACCATGGAAGTGGAGTTAACCGCCAGGCAAGTAAGGATCCCCAAGGCCCTGCGAGAGCAGGCCGAGGATGGAATGAACCGTATTGCCCGCATTCTGGGCAAGACAGCGAGCGCCGCAATCACGTTCCGCACCCAGCGCCATTTGCAAATAGCCGAGCTTACGGTGAAGGCGCGGATGCACACCATTGCCGCGCGTGGAGAGGCTGATACGCAGGAATCGGCGCTGCGGGAAGCGCTGGCCCATGCCGAGCAGCAGGCTCTGCGCTACAGGGATCGCCATTTGACGCGCAAGCGGCTTCCCACGGAAGAGAAGTCGCCGCAAATGCCGCCGGTGACCCGGCCCAAGGTGCGTCCGGCGCAGGATGCGTCCTCCGGTGACGGAACGCCGCAGGGGAAAGCGCGGCAGGGCGCGTCCATCGCCGTGCACTCGTTTCCGGCGCGGCGGACGGTGGTGGAACCGCACGTGGTCAAGAGTGGGGAAGCCATTGCGCTGCGTCCCATGACGCTGGAGGAGGCGGTGAAGGAAGCCGAATTCCGCGACCGCGATCTGCTGGTTTTTCGCAATCCCACCGGCGAGCTGTTTGTATTGCATCGCCGCCGGGACGGCCAGATGGAACTGGTGGAAATCTCCTGAAGCCGGGCGGAGTCGCTGAATCCGCGTCCGTTTTCGGGGGGAGATTCCCTTCGACGTGTTTCCCATCATGGAACTGGCCGTTGGTGTTCTTCGCTGGGCGGGGAAAGTGAAGATAACACGGGACCTTCGTAGCACCATCTACCCGCTTTGAGGGATAGCGGATCGGTTGCGTAAAGCCGTACGATGCAATCACATTCCATCGTATGGCGGGGGATCGCGGTTCACCCTCCGGCGCCGATTTGCGGCAGGGCTGACAAGGGATGGGGCGGCCAGTGAAGATTGGATTGCCCGGTCCGGGGACATCAGCAAGGCCGCTAAAGAACGGTTGGGGGGGGCACATGGCGGCGCTTGCTGGGAGCGAGTCCGGATTGAATCTGCCTGAAAACTCGGAGTCCGGGATGCAGCGAGCAGTCCTGGACGCTCTTCCTGTGCTTGTGTTTCTGGAGCACCAGGGACTTATTGTGTTTGCCAACGCGGAAGCCATGCGCACGCTGGGAGCGGAAGGCGAGTGGGTGGAGCGGCCCGTCGAGGACGTGTTATGGGGTCTGTTTCCGGGCACCGCGGAGCCACGCACGGCGTTCAAGGGGAGCCACCGCGGCAGTCCGTTTCACGCCACCCTGGCGGGCAATGGCGGCCGGATGATCGCCGTTGAGGGAACTTACAGCATCCTGGATCCCGATCTACGCCAAGCGGTGATTGTGGCGCAGGCTTCCGACCGGGAGCGCGCGCCCAAGTCGCGCCTGATGGAAGATGTGCTGGCCAGCATACCGGAAGGCGTGGCCATTCTGCACGGATGGAGGGTTCTGTACACGAATCCCGCATTCACCGCGATGTTCGGCTATACCGGGGACGAGTTGAGCGGGGCCGATCTGGGCGATTTTATTGTGCCGGAGACGCGGCGGAGCGAGCACGCGATGCTGCAACGGCTGGTGGATGAACAGGGGCGCGTCGCGCTGGAAACGGTGTGCATGAACAAGGCGGGCGAGCTGGTGGATGTTTCCTTGCAGGCGGCGCCGCTGCTGGTGGGTGGAGACAAGGCAGGCTACGTGCTCACATTTCGCGACGTCGGGCAGCGCAAGGAGATGGAGAGCAAGCTTCAGCACGATGCCATGCACGACGTGCTGACGGGATTGCCTAACCGCGCCCTCTTTCTGGACCGGCTGAAGCTGGCGCTGAACCGCAGGGACCGTCATCGGGAACGCGGATGCGCGGTGATGTTTCTCGACCTGGATGGCTTCAAGGCGCTGAACGACAGCCTGGGCCATGCGGCGGGGGACATATTGCTGGTGGCGGTGGCGGAGCGGTTGATCGCCGCGTTGCGGCCTGAGGACACGGCGGCGCGGCTGGGCGGGGACGAGTTTGCGGTGGTGGTGGAGGACGTGCCCACGGTAAAAGACCTTGAGGCGCTTGCAGAGCGGATCCTGGAGGAGTTGCATCGGCCGTTCGAGGTGCTGGGGCATCGTGTGGAAACGGAAGTGAGCATCGGTGCGGCCATGGCGGGCGCAGAACACGACGATGCCGATCAGCTGGTCCGCGACGCCGACCTGGCCATGTACCGTGCCAAGCAGGAAGGCGGCCATCGCTTTGCCATTTACGACGCGCCCCTGGAAGCGAGTGTTTCCAGCCGGCAGGAAAGAGAAACGGAGCTGCGCCGAGTGGTCTCCGCGCGCGAGTTTGAACTCCGCTACCAGCCCATCTTCCGCCTGGCAACCGGCCACGTGGAGGGTTTTGAGGTGCTGTTGCGCTGGCGCCGTGCGGACGGCACGCTCGAAAGTTTTCGCGAGTTATTGCCAGTGGCGGAAAACACCGGGCTTTCCATCAGTCTCAATCGCGAAACCATGGAGGCGGCGTGCCTCCAGCTTGCGGCATGGGACCAGGCTAACCCGGGAAACAGGATCGCACTGAACATCAATTTGACGGAGCGGCAGTTTTATCACGAAGAATTGGTGGAGCAATTAAGGAAAGCAGCCGGCGGGAGCGGTATTCATACATCCCGGTTGATGTTTGAAGTTCCGGAGCTGGTTCTGAATCTGAACGCGGACCGGTCGCTGGCGATCGTGCAGAGGATTGTGGATTCAGGGGCGAGGGTGGCGCTGGATAATTTCGGCGCCAGCCTTGCTCCCCTGAATCATTTGCTTCGCCTGCCCATAGCAATGGTGAAGCTGGACACGAAGTTGACCGCGGGTGCAACGGGCAGAGGCAGCCAGGTGGCGATGCTGGAATCGCTGATTCACGTATGCCGCGCCACGGGGATGGGAGTGCTGGCACAAGGTATTGAGACCCGCGAGCAGGCGCTGGCGTTGCACCAACTGGGAGTGGAGCTGGGCCAGGGATACCTGCTTGGCGGCGCGCTGGACCCGGCAGAGGCGCAGCAGGCGATGGAACGCAGCCGCACGCGCGCCGCAGGGGACTGACGTCCAGGTCTCCGAGGTCCCATCGCGGGACTTTGGGAAACGAGGCACTGCGCGCCGCGCCCGCTGGGACCGATTATTTCCGCGCTCCAGATCTCTGATACATCATGGACTGCCTGGTCCAGTCAATCGGGCCGTCGGTGAATCGTTTTTCGAGCCGGGTCATCAGCTCGCTCCAGCCCTGCTGAAAATGGGCGTAGGCCTGGTCCCACTCCGGGCCGTCCTTCCAGCCGAGATGGGTGATGGTTACGTGAGTGGTGTAGGCGTCCAGGGGCCGCAACTGGACCACGACCCAGGTGCCGCCATTTCGCACTACGGGCATGTCCGGTGGGGCGTTCCACTGAAACGAAATCATTTCTTCGGGTACGTAGCTGAGGATCTTGAGTCCCTTGGTGCCGGATCGCTCGTCGTTGGGATCGAACTGGATCTCGTATGGGCCGCCGATGGCGAGCCCTATGTTCGCCTTCTGAGCGAAGAACTCCTCGGCACCTTGCGATGTGGTGAAGACGCGCCAAACTTCGGCCAAGGGAGCGTGGACGTTGCTCTCGACGCGAACGGCGCGTCCGGCGCCGGCCGGGCTGAGAGTTGGGGACGGCGCGTCCTGGGCACCCAGGGGGAACGTCAAGGGTCCCAGAGCGAGAAAAAGCGTTGGTATCAAGAGCTTCATCATTTCCCCTTTTGCGTATTCGCGTCTTCCAGCGGAGCTTTGAATCGGAGGCACACCACTCCTGTGCGGGTGTGCCGTACCTTTCGCGACCGTCAGATTCCCGCGGGTTCACCGAGCATTGTGATCTGTCTGGGTCAGGACGACCTGGCCCGTTTCGAGCAGAGACTTGAGGTTTGAGAGAATCTTCGGCCATCCACCCGAGACAGCCTGAATGAACTTCGACTCCGCACACTCGATCGAATGCGCGATCGAAAGCCGCACCGCGTCGCCGTAGGGCTCGATCTCAATGGTGCAGATTGCAAAGCCTTCGGCCTTCAACTCCGGCCTGAGTTCGTGGCGCCACTTGAGCCGAATGCGCCTGGGCGGATCGACCTCGAGTACTTCTCCGGTATCTGCGACGCGCCCGTCGGGGAAGACCATTTGCCACTCTGCTCCGGCCCTCCATTCCGTAAGGATTTGCATGCCGAACCAGTATTCCTTCATGAAGTCCGCAGTCGTCAGGGCGGACCATAGCTTCTCCGGCGTAGTGCGGATGAAGGTGACGTAAACAAAACTGCTCTGTGCCGCTTCACTCCCCATGTTTATCCTCCAGGCTTCTTTTCAATTTCGAGAGCGCGTTCAGGCGCGGGTGCTCGAATTTGCTGATCCAGCGTTCGGCGATCTCGTTGATCGGCACGACGTTGATGAAGTGCAGCTTCTCCCGGCCTTCGCGCTCCCATGAGACCAGGTTTGCCTGCTTCAGAATGGCCAGGTGTTTCGCCACCGCCTGGCGGGTCATCTCCAGTCCCTCGCAAAGTTCGCCCAGCGTCTGTCCGCCACGCTGGCGAAGCCTGTCAAGGAGCTTTCGCCGGCTGGGGTCTGCCAGGGCTCGAAAAACCGCGTCTTCATCCATCGCAAATAGGGAACTGTTTGGTTCCATAATAACTATAGGGAACCATTTGGTTACATGTCAAGCCTTTTTTTGGAACCTGCTGGAGTGGCGATGCGAACAGGTGGGAGCGGCCCCCGTACAAGGGCGAATCATGGTACTTTCGGGCGAATCGAAGGGGATTCGGTGTACGATGAGCGCATGTCGTCACGTCCCATAGAGGGTCCGGCTCCTGCTGCCCAAATGGAAGGGAACTCATCCTCAAAGGAGCTGGTGATTGTCACCGGCATCTCCGGGGCAGGGAAGGCCTCGGCCCTCAAGGCGTTCGAGGATTTGGGGTACCACGCGGTGGATAATCTTCCCCTGGAACTGCTGCCGGATTTTGCCCGGCTGGTGGGGAAATCGCGCGAAATTCTCAGCGCGGTGATCGTGGTGGATGTGCGCGAAGGGCCGACGCTGGACCAGTTGCCCGAGCTGCTGAAGGACGTGAAGAGGGTTCTGCATACGCGGGTTGTTTTTCTGGATGCGCAGGACGCCGTGCTGGTTCGGCGCTACTCCGAGACCCGCCGCCCTCATCCGCTGCGCAAGTCGGAGACGGTGGCGCGGTCCATTGTGGAAGAGCGGCAATTACTGGACCCCATCCGCAATGTGGCCGATACGCTCATCGACACTTCCGACCTCAATGTTCACGAGCTGCGAGCCCGTATTCAGGCGCGCTTCGGCCAGGAGGAGCAGGCAAATCGGCTCCTGGTTTCGTGTCTCAGCTTCGGTTACAAGAACGGAGTGCCGCTCGATGCGGATCTCGTATTCGACGTGCGGTTCTTGCCCAATCCGCATTTTGTGGCCGAGTTTCGCAAGTTGACCGGAAGGGATCCGAAGGTTGCGGCATACGTGGCCAGCTTTCCCCAAACCATTGAATTTCTAGACCGGCTGACCAACTTGCTGCTCTACCTGTTGCCGCATTACGTGGAGGAAGGAAAGAGCTACCTGACCATCGGGTTCGGATGCACGGGTGGGCAGCATCGCAGCGTGATGATGGCGGAAGAGATGAGCCGGCGATTGGCGGAATCCGGGTACGAGGTGAAAGCCATCCATCGCGACATGCCGCGCGATGCATGAAGCCCGCCGGCAGCAAAGGCGGGATCAGTAGGTTTTCTTGATCAAAGTGTCGAAGGCGAAACCTCCGTTGGGATCGCGCGTGGCGCTCAAGGATACCTTGGGCGAGATTTTGTATTGGCCCTGGATCACTTCGCTCTGGGTGTTGGACGTGTTGGTGGAAAAGGTGACGAACAGGTTGCCGGTGACGCGCTGCTGGATGGTGATGTTGGCGCCTGCTCCCTGGGTTGCGGTGTTGCCCAGCACCGGGCTGATGGAAAGCTGGGAGATACCGGCCGCACGCGCAATGCGCCCGGTGACCTGGCTGGAGACCTGGGAGGCAATCAGCGACTCTGCCTGCTGATTGGCGGATACGGCCGGCGAGTTGGCGGCTGCTTCAGTGGTCTGCCCGAAGGCCAGCAGGTGGATGATATCGGCCTGCGGCAGCGAGGGGTCGGATGTGAACTGTGTGTTGAGCTGATCCGTCGGGCCCTGGAAGCGCAGGTTGATGTTGTATTGCTGGATGGACGTGGTCATGGTTACGTTCACCACGGGCTGGGTCATGGACGGATTGACGAACTGGATGGCGCCGCCGGTGAGGACGAAGCGATTGCCGTTCAGGATGACGTCGCCGCCGGTCAGATCCACGCGGCCTAGGATCACCGGGTCCGCCGCCGTGCCCCGCACCTGCAGATTGGCCGAGCCATTCACACTGAGAGTCTGGCTAACCAGGTTGATGTTGTTGCTGGAGTGCACGTTCAGGTTCAGCTTGATGTTCTGCGTCATCCCCATTGACGGTGGCGCCTGGACGCCGCTGGAAAATTGCCCAACGAATCGAGTGAGCTGGAAGGCTGGAGTAAAGGACAGATCGGTCAGGTCCACGTTCCCGGCCAGCAGCGCGTTCGTCGTAGAGCCGGCCAGTCGGATACTGGCATTGATGCCCTCGCGCATCCCTTGCGGATAAAGCATGCGGATACCTTTGGCCTCGAGACCGAGATCGAAGCGCATGGTTGGCTGATAGGTGAGACCGCCCGAGGCGATCACCTGGCCGCCGCCTACGTTTCCCTGGAACGACTTGATGTCGATTCGGTCTGGGCTCAGGGTGAGCACGCCGTTTCCATTGGTGAGGCCCACGGGCAGATTGCTCGCCGCATAATTCGCGTTCACAATGTCGATCTCGCCGCCCAGGTTCTTCCCCGGTTGGACGCCGTTGGAGTTGATGTTGAACCGCACTTCTCCCGAAGTGCGCGCGGAGGGATCGAAGAGCTGGATCAGGGCGAGGTTTACGTTGCCCTGCAGCATCAGCGACATGGGCGCCTGCACGCCCACCGGTACCGACCCCTGGAACTCGATGTTGGTATCCGTGCCGCGAATGGCCCCATGCTGGAGGGTGAGCATGTGGTCTTTGTAGTCAGCCGTTATGGGCGCGGCGGAGGCAAGCTGGATGGTGTTGTTGTAGGCAACATTGAGATAGGGAATGGTGATGTGCGCCTGCAGCGCGGCCAAGTTCTTTAGCGGGCCGCGCAGGGTAGCGTGCAGCTCCGTTTGGCCGGTTAGTGACTCTGCATTGTCGGGCGAAAACATCGCCACGATGGGCTGAAGCGGAATTCCCCTGGTGTTCAGCGTGGCATCGGTCTCGTAATCGCCGGTGAGCTGGATGTGGGCCTTGGCCTGGAGCTGGGTATTGAGCGCCGAAGAATCGAGCGTTGCATCGGCAGTGTGATTGGCAACATCGGCATTCAGCGTAATGTTGGCCGCGGTTTGCCCCTGGACCGTGAGCTGGGGAATGCGCAAGCTGGCGGTGAGCTGCGGATCGCTGAAGCTACCCTGGCCACTCGCATTCAGCTCCACCACGCCTTCGGCGTGCAAATCCTTCGCCTGCACCGCCTGTAGTTTTTGAATGGTGATTCCCGGCGAAGTGAGCTGGGCGGTGTAGGTCCTCTCTTTCGGACGGACGGTCACGTTGGCGTTTACGTCTCCCGCGGGCAGGCGAAGCTGGAGATTCGCTTGCGCCTGGTCGCTGGTCCCGCTGAACGTGACGCGAAGCGCCGTGATGGGCTGGTCGTACGCGTTTGCATTGGTCACCGTCAGGGTTCCGTTGCCAATCGGATTCATCAGCGATCCGTGCGCCGCCACCTGCGTGTTCAGCGTGCCGGTAATGGGGAAAGTCTGGCCGGCCATTTTCTCAAGGCTGGCAAGGTCAAGCTGCGATGCATTCAGATCGACGTTGACCGGACTGTTTTTGCTGAAAGCCCATTGGTTCAGCGTCGCGCTTGCGTTCAGCGTGATTTGTCCCTTCGGCTCCGGATCGAGTTCCGCGTTGCGCAGGGCCACCTGCGAAGGACTTGCGTCAAGGCCGGCGCGAAAAACCTTCCAGGCCGTTCCGTTCGCTTCAAGGTGCGATGCCGAAAACTGCCCGGTGAGATGCGGCGCCGCGGTGGACCCCCGCACGTTTCCCTGGAACGCCGCCGATCCGGCAAGCTGGAGAGGCTGCTGTCCGGGCGCCGGCGGCCGGAACATTTCCGCTATAGCCGCGACTTCGGCGAGATCGTTGGCCTGAAGGCGAATGGCCAGACTGCTGTGTTGACTCACGGTTCCGTTCATGGTCAGCGAGGTCTCGGAGGTGCGCAGATAGCTTTGCATGAGCGCAATCTCTTTGCGGGCTCCGTTGTAGGTGGCGTGAATCTCGCTTTCGATGGGGAGCATTGTCGGCGCGGACGTGCTCTCCCGCGCCGTCTGCGCACCGCCATTCCGAGGTGCAACGGTACCGTGGATGTTTGCGACCACGTTCGCCACCATGTCGGCTATGGTATTTCCCCATGCGGCTTTTGCGTCCGCGTTGAGCACGCCGGCCAGATCTACCGGCGCCGCGCTTTGCTTTGCCGCAAGGCGATTGGCCGCGGCAAGGGAAATGTGGCGCAGCGAAGCTGTGAACTGGGACTGCGAATTTGCCCCGCCAAGCTGGGTCACCGTCCCTTGGGACATTACCTCGCCGCCCAGCAGGCCCGCGCGCAGATCGATCAACCTGGCATCACCGTTGGCCACCGAATAGTGCGCCGCGAGATTCGCGATTGCAGCCTGCATTTTCGCGGTCTTGACTACAAGCTGCGGACTGGTCAGTTCGCCGCTCAGCACAGCGGTTTCGATGGCCGGCTTGCCCGGGACATCCTGGTATGCCGCCGATCCGCGCAGGTGAAACAGCCCCGCGGGCAGGGCGGTATTGTTCATCAGGCGACCCATCTGCCCGGCGTCGATCGTAACGTCATACTTCGCGTCGACGATCGGCTGGTTGAAATTTCTCGCGGCTGCGGCGAGAAAGATTTTGGTCGCCCCGGAGGAAATCTCCGCTTGATCCAACTGAAACGTGGTCGGACTGTATTCGAACCGCGCTGCGAAGTTGTGCACGAACGGCGCAAACGTGCCGTAGACCACGCGGCCCTGGGTGTATTGGAGCCATCCCGAGTACACCTGGTTCGCGGGCGTAAATCCTGCGCGGAACTCAACGTCATGCAGGTCAGCGGAAAGCGGCTGCGGCTCCGAGTTGTAGAAGACCTCGCCCTGGTTGAGGATGGCGCGGCGGATGCCCAGGTCGAAGATGCTGGTGTTGCTGTTGGAATTCGTCGGCGCCGGCGTGGGGATGTTGGAGACGCCGTGCTTATCCACCAGTACCTGCACCACGGGGTGGTCAAGCTGCACGGTGGAAAAATACCACTTCATGTGCAGCAGGCTGACGATGCGCACACCTACGTTAGCGTGCTGAAGCTGGAGGATGGGCGGGTTGGGATAGGGGCTGGCGCCGTGCACGGTGAGGCCGTAGACGTCCAGGCTGAGCGGTGAGAAATGCAGGGTGAAATTCTCCAGCGTTACCTCAGTGTTCAGCTTCTGACTGGCGATGCTGTCGGCCTTAGCCAGGAGATAGTTGTGGAATCGCCGGCTGTGGAGCAGAATGGCAACCGTCACAATGGCAAGCACGGTCAGTAGCGTCATCGCGCCGGCGATCCAGGCGATGATGCGTTCCCAATGATGCCGCAGGCGGCGCGGCTTGGGATCGGACGAAGGATCGGGGTGAAGAAAGCTATGCGCCGCGCTCATCGAATGGGCCCTCTTTCAGAATGCCTGACCAATGCCTATAAAGTATTGCGTCGATTTAACGCCGCTCACCGGGTTGAGGTTCTGTCCCAGGTCGAAGCGGATCGGTCCGATCGGCGTGTCGTAACGCAGCCCCAGCCCCACGTTGTTTGAGTAAAGCGATGCGAAATCGTGGAAGCCGACGGAGGGGAAGACGTTACCGCCATCATAAAACGGCACAATGCGCAGCCCTTTTTTGAACGGCAGCGGGATGCGCGCCTCGGAGTTGAGGATCAGCATCTCATTGCCGCCGGCCGGGACCTGGATGAACGTGCACGCCGTGCTGGAGCCGCTGCTGCATACTTGCACCTGGCGCTGAGGCCCCGCGCCGTCCAGCGGAAAGCCGCGCAGCGAGTTGCCGCCGCCGGTGAAGAACGCTTCGCTTAACGGAACAAAGCTGCCGGCAAACGGCTGCGCCAGCCCGATGCGGACGCTGCCGGCCCACACGATGTTGTCCCACTTGGTCTTGTAGAACGCCGACTGCCCGTTGAATTTGACAAAGTCCACGTTGGATCCGAGTTTGGTGGTGTTGAAGTCCACCTCCGCCGAGTCCAGCAATCCGCGATGTTCGTTCAGCGGATCGTCGCGGGTATCGCGAGTCAAGTTCACGGTTTCCGTGGAAAGCCGGATGTTCAAATCGGGCGTTGGCACCAGCGCCGGAATCAGCACGTGGGTGATGTTCGTGTGCGAGTAGTCATATTGCAAAAACAGGACGTTCTTCTTGTCCCCAAGAACCGCGCGCTGGAACTGCTCCGAGGCCTCCTCCTGCTGGGAGGAAAAGATAGGGTTCTGTTCGTTCTTCTCGTAAGAAATCGAGGTGGTCGCTTTCCACGGCGACCAGCGCCACATGGGATTGATGTAGAACGCAGCAGCGCGCTGGTCCAGTCGGCCGGCAAAGGCCGTGAACGAGAGCGACTCGCCTTTACCCAGCACATTGTTGCGGGTGTATTCGAACGTGCCGCGCGGCCCCCAGAAGGTTTTCTGGCTGGTGGTGAAGTTCGAAGGCAAACCCACGGGCGGCAGGTTGGGCAGCGCCACTGTGCCGCTGGGAATGCTGCCGCCGCGATTGATGATTTCAAATCCGATGCCGTAAGTGAGGCTGTTGCGGGGAGCCTCGTGCACCTTCACCAGCACGTCTTCCGTGGACTGTGTAGTGATCTGCCGCTTGGGGTCGATCTCTGCCCAATCGAAGACGCCGGTGTGGTCGTACAGCTTGCTTCCCGCCGACAGCAGATCCGTTTCCCTGAGTGGCTGCTCGGGCTTGATGTCGGAAACATCATCGTTAATGAGCCGCGGCTGCGTGTGCACGCGGCCCAACGTCAGCACATCGCCGGTGCGCACCTGCGGCCCTTCGGAAATGTGGTACACCACCTCGATGCGATGGGGTTCGCTCTTTGACACCTGGCTCGCCGTCTCGCGGAAGCTCGCTTTCAGGAAGCCCGCCCGCAGGTAATTGGCCACGATGGTGGTGCGATCCGCAGCCACATTGGCCGCAGAGTACGGCTGGCCTGGCTGCACCTTCAAACCTTGCGGCGCGTAGTCCGCCGCCGGGAATTTGCTGCCGCCTTCCACTTTCAACGACGCGACGATATCGCGTGGACCCTCAGTCACCGCGAAGGAGACATCAATCAGTTTCCCGTGCCGGACCACCTTCGAGGTCACTTTCACACTCGAGAATCCCTCCGACTTGTAAAAGGCCGTCAGGTTGTCCTCGCTGGTTTCGACCAGCTTGTTGCTGAAATTTCCCGCAGAGAGGAAATGCTTCTTCTCCACCGCGATGCTCGGCGTCAGCTCAGAAGACTTCAATTCTTCATTTCCCTTTAGGTTCACAGCGGCAACCTTCTCCTTGTTGTCGGGGGCAATCTGGTAGAGCACGGTATCGCCATTCGCCCCGCGGGTCAGCTTCGCGTCCACTTTCACGTCGAAGTAGCCCTTGCCCTGGAAGTACGAAGTCAGCGCATCGGCGCCTTCCTGCACCGTCTCCTGGTCCACGCCTACGCCCTGGTACATGGGCAGCAGCGATTTCCTGTCCCAGCTCCACACGTGCCCGCCGGTAATGTTTACGCGGGTCTTGGGACCCTCATCGATGTTGAAGTGGATATCGGCGCGATTGGTGCTGCCGTGGTACTCGGCGCCGGCGAGCGCCACCTTGGCGCCCAGGTATCCCCAATCCGCCAGCTGCTTCTGCAAATAATTGTCTGCATGCATCAGGGTGGAGTGGTGATAGGCCTTGCCCGGGCGCAGCGCCGACTCGCGGAATCGCGCCCACAAAGATCGCAAACTGGTGTCCAGGTCGTGTTGCTGATTGGCCGGTACGCCCGTGATGCTCACACCCCCGAATCTCGCCTTACGCCCCAGTTGGGTTACAAAAGAAATGCTGGCGATCGCGTGCTGCTCGTCGGGGACAACTTCAGAGCGCACTTGCGCCTCAAAATATCCTTCCTCGTGAAAGAACTGCACCAGAGCCTGGCGATCACTTTCCACTTCCGCCGCGTCGTACGGCGTTTCCACGGGATAGTTGGAAACCTGGATGAGGTGGGAATAAGGGAACTCCGTCGCGCCGGGAAAAGCAAAGATGCCAAAGTAATAGGCGGGCTCCAGAATGAATTGGACATGAACGCCATTGGCTTCCGCGGTTACGTGAATGCGCACGTCCGTGAACTTTCCGTTGCCCGCAGCTTTCAGCGCGGCCGCCGTCTGGTTTACCTTGTCCTTTGAAAACGGCTCCCCGGCCTTTTGCTTGAACTCCTCAGCAAACTGCGATGTCTGCAACGCTGGTTGTCCAGCAATCCCAATGGAAGCAACTGTCTGTCCCTCGTAGGAGGAGAACATCTTCTCGGCTGATGGGGGCGTGGAAGGCACCGGCTGGGTGGACCCCTCTTCGACGGCCGGCGGTATCGGCGCCGTCTGAGTCGTCTGCTGCGCGGCTGCGTTCCCGCACAGGACCATGCACAGGGCGACCAGGAGCGGCGCCGCGCTACACCTGCTGCGAGGCCGGCCTTTCAGCCACGTTATCAAAGGTGCAGACGCCCGCCGAATTCCCACCTCCGTGTCAGATGCACTTACGATTTGGTTGGTTTGACTGGCGACCGGCCGAACAGGTCACCGTTCGAAATGGGGCGGATGGTTGACTCACCGGACCACCCCTCGGGTCCGCCCTGGCATCCATTTAGCCGAATCGAGCCCGAGGTGACCCATGCCGTCTCCTGCACCCATTGTTGACTGCCGCCTCAATGACCATGAACGGCGCATCTGGGAGACGGTCGCGCAATCGCCCAGGGAAAGCCTATGGACCCGCGAGGGCCTGACCATCAAGCAGCTGGCAAAAAGCACTTGGCAGTCGCTGATGGACGATCACATCTTCGGATACGCTGCCGAACTCGGTTTCTACTTCATATTCTCACTTTTCCCCATGCTGCTTTGCGCCACTGCCATCCTCGGCCTTGCCCTGCGTTCGGCGCACCAAGTCTACAATCAGCTTCTCTCCTATCTGTCCCTCGTGGTTCCCGCTTCGGCCTTCCACATGGTGCTCAAGACATTCGACCAGACCACAGCGCAAGCCGGCTCGGGCAAAATCACCTTTGGCCTGCTGGTCGCCCTCTGGTCGGCTTCGATGGGCATTTCCGCTACCCAGGAAACGCTGAACATTGTTTACAGGATTTACGACCGCCGCTCCTATATCAAAGCACGAATTCAGGCGATCGGACTGACCGTGGTCCTCATCTTTACCGTTACCCTGTGCCTTGCCTGTATGTTCGGATGTAATTTCATTGCGCATTGGGCCCACAGTATTTTTGAGGAGGCATTCGCCACTGCGGTAGCCGTGCTCGCTCGCATTGTCGGCTGGACCCTGGCCGCTGCATTCATCGCGCTCTCCTTCGCTCTTACTTATTATTGGGCTCCGGATATGCGCGCAAGGCGGTGGCACTGGCTCACTCCCGGCGCCCTTATCGGGATGGTAGGCTGGCTCCTTGCCTCGCTCGGCTTCCGGCTTTACCTATATTTCTTCAACACCTATTCCGTCACTTATGGCTCGCTCGGCGCAGTCATGATCCTGCTGATGTGGTTCTATATCACCGGGCTCATGGTTCTTGTGGGAGCGGAGATCAACAGTGAGATTGAGGCCTCTGCGGTGGAAGCGCGCATCGCCTCGGTTGCTCCTTCCCAGGAAAGCCAGCCTGAGTCTCCATATTCGATAGCGCCTGCCGCCTGAGCCACTTTGCGCGCGCTCCAACTAGTCCCGATTCTGCAACTAACGGGTAAAGCCGCACGTCCATCAAGAAGGCATTGGCGACCGGGGCATTCCGGCCTGTAGTCGCAAGCGCAGCCATCCGCCATTCGCTGGATTCTGCGGGTCGTTCTGCGCTCATGCCAAAGGTTTTGTGCCGATGATAAACTGTGCGATCCGGCCCTTTTGCTCGCTTCTGCCGCGGGCCTCCGATCGCTCCATAGCTGCAATTGAAAAGAACGAGATCAGAAAACACAATGGACCCAAACACACCTGCTCCGCATGAGACCCCGGCGAGATCCTCTGCCGTGGATTCGCCGACCACTGTCCACAAGCGCCGCCACCGCTGGATATGGGTGGTGGTGCTGGCGGCCTTCGCCCTTCTCTTCTACTGGGCATGGAACCACGAGCAGAAGAGCCAGGCGGCCACGCAGGGGGGCGGCCGCGGCCGCTTTGTTGGCGTGGTGCCCGTGACCACGGCCACGGCGCATGCTGGCAACATCGGTGTTTATCTCACCGCCATCGGCACCGTCACGCCCGTACACTTCGACTCCATCACCGCTCAAGTGACTGGCGTCATCACCGCGATCCACTACCAGGAGGGGCAAATCGTCCACAAGGGGGACCCGCTGGTCGATATTGATGCGCGACCCTATGAGGCCACCCTCGTGCAGGCCCAGGGCATTCTCGAGCGCGACCAGAACATGCTTGCCGAAGCCCAGATGGACCTCGACCGGTACAAGGTCGCCTGGTCCAAGAACGCCATTCCTCGCCAGACCCTCGAAGACCAGGAGAAACTGGTTCTACAGGAACAGGGCACGGTCAAGAACGACCAAGGCACGGTCCAGTACGACCAGGTCCAGGTCAGCTTCTGCCACATTGTTTCGCCGTTCGACGGCCGCGTCGGCCTGCGCCTGGTCGATCCCGGCAACCTGGTCACCGCCAACTCCACCACCACACTGGTCTCTGTCGCCCAGGTTCAGCCCATCACGGTCGTCTTCACCCTGGCGGAAGACAGCCTGCCCGAGGTGATGAAGCAGGTCCGTGCCGGCAAGACCCTCAAGGTCGAAGCCGACGATCACAGCAATTCCAGCCAACTGGCCGCCGGCAAGCTCACCGCCGTTGACAACCAGATCGACACCGTCACCGGCACGGTCAAGCTGCGCGCCCAGTTCGACAACCGCAATGGCGCGCTCTTCCCCAACCAGTTCGTCAACACGCGCCTTCTGGTGCGCACGCTCGAGAATCAGATTCTCATCCCCTCCTCCGCCATCCAGCACAACGGCAGCCAGGATTTCGTCTACCTGATCGTCAATGCCAAGACCAATCAGCCGGTCACCGACGCGGACAAGCAATGCGCCGCCCACCAGAGCTGCAAGGCCATTCAGCATAACGTCAAGTCGGGCATCACTGACAACGGCAACACGGCGGTTACCGGTCTGGCTGCGGACAATGCCGTCTGCGATTCGAGCTTTGAAAAGCTGCAGAACGGCTCCGAAATCTCCATCTCCAAAATCAAGCTGCCCAGCACGTCCGAATCCTCCGCGAGCAACGCCCCATGAATCCGTCCCGGCCATTTATTCTGCGGCCCGTCGCCACCTCGCTGCTGATGGCTGCCATCCTGCTCGTCGGCGTCGTCGCTTTTGTGCAGTTGCCGGTTTCGGCGCTGCCTGAGGTCGACTACCCGACCATCCAGGTCCTTACCTTCTATCCGGGGGCCAGCCCTGACGTCGTGGCCACTACGATTACCGCCCCGCTGGAACGCCAGTTCGGCGAGATGCAGGGTCTGGGCCAGATGACTTCCACCAGCGCCGGTGGTGTTTCCGTCATCGTGCTCCAATTCAATCTGTCGCTCGGCCTCGACGTTGCCGAAGAGGAAGTCCAGTCCGCGATGAACGCATCGCAGACCTTTCTCCCCTCGGACCTGCCCACGCCGCCGGTCTACAACAAGACCAATCCCGCCGACGCCCCCGTCCTCACCTTCGCCGTTACTTCCGATTCCATGCCGCTTTCGCAGGTGGAGGACCTGGTGGATACCCGCCTGGCTCCGCGCATCTCCCAGCTTGCCGGCGTCGGCCTTGTTTCCATCAGCGGCGGCCAGAAGCCCGCGGTCCGCATCCAGGTTAACCCAGTCCAGCTTTCCTCTTACGGCCTCAACATGGAGGACGTCCGCTCCGCCCTGGTCCAGGCCAGCGTGAACTCCGCCAAGGGCAACTTTGACGGCCCCCGCCAGGACTACCAGATCGACGCCAATGACCAGATCACCAGCGCCGACGGTTACAAGGATGTCGTCATCTCCTACTCCAACGGCGCGCCCGTCCTCGTCAAAGACGTGGCCAACGTCGTCAACGGCGTGGAAAACACCAGGCAGGCCGCCTGGATGGGCTTGACATCGGCAAATTCGCAGGCAACCATCACTCCCGCCGTAATCGTCAACATTCAGCGCCAGCCCGGCGCCAACACCATTACCGTGGTTCGCCGCATTCAGCAGATCCTGCCTCAGCTCGAGGCCGATCTGCCCGCTTCCATGCACGTGACCACCATGACCGACATGACCACCAGCATCCAGTCCTCGGTCAATGACGTCGAGTTCGAGCTGATGCTCACCGTCGGCCTTGTGGTCATGGTCATCTTCCTGTTCCTGCGCAATCTTTCCGCCACCATCATCCCCAGCGTTGCGGTTCCGCTCTCCCTCATCGGAACCTTTGCCGTCATGTTCCTGCTCGGGTTCTCGCTCGACAACCTCTCCCTGATGGCGCTCACAATCTCCACCGGCTTCGTGGTCGACGACGCCATCGTGATGATCGAGAACATCTCGCGCTATCTGGAAGAAGGCATGCCGCCCCTGCAGGCTGCCCTCACCGGAGCCGGTCAGATTGGCTTCACCATCGTCTCGCTGACCGTCTCGCTGATCGCCGTCCTCATCCCCCTGCTCTTCATGGCGGCCTGGGTCATTGGCGGCCGCAACATGGCCAAAGCGCTCCTGCTGGCGCTGGTGGCACCCGTGGCGAAGCTAAAGCAGGCGGAAGCTGAGGGCGACTACACTTCGCGGCTGGCCCTGATGGAAGAGGTAAAGGCCCTGCCGTTCGGGGCCGGTATGGGACTACCACTGCGAGAAGATGGGCGTGCCGGTCGGTGAGGCGTGGCTGGCGGAAGTCAAACGATACGAGAAAGACGTGCTGGCCAGCCGCCGGTGAGGGCGCCCCGGCTGCCACACCGACCCGGCCCGCGAGATGGCCCGATGAAACAACCAGAGGTCCGCAATCCTCGGTGAAT
>CAWBIG010000176.1:0-6421 GCA_963788435.1 uncultured Acidobacteriota bacterium
CGCCTCCGCCGCGCGCTCCCACCGCAGATAGATCTTGTGCGAATAAGCAACGTTTGCCACCGACATCAGCACCAGCGGCAGCCACGTTCCATAGAGCGGCCACGCCGCCAGGCTCGCCAGCCATGCCAACCCCAGCACCGTCGTCGCCCGCGCGCGTAGCCATCGTCGCCAGCACCGGCCCGCTCTCGCCCCACGCCGCCAATCTCTCCGGATCCACGCCCGCGCGCACATCTTCCCCGCACGAGGCCAGCCGCTCCCGCAGCTTCACCTTCGGCCCCAGCTCCCGCACCGCTGCCTGCCGCGCCAGCACCTCGTCCACCGGCGCAGCTTCCAGCAGCCACTTCGCCAGCAGCTCTTCGCCAGCCCGCGTCCGAGCCCCGCACAGGTACTGGAACAGCGATCCCTCGCCAAACACATCCAGATCGCGCGCGTACGGATGCGCCGCATCCAGGAATCTCTCGCCGCGCCCGCCCTCGCCGGCCCAGCGCCCTTCCAGCCGCGCCATTCCTCGCCGGTAAAAGCGAAGGGCGCGATCGCGTAATCGGATCGCGCCCAGTACCTGCTCATGCACCACCGCCAGCACCAAAAACACCGCGCACGGCAGCACCAGCCACGCCAGTCTCGCATTGTCGTGAATCAGCAGCCCGGCTGCGATCAGCGTTCCCGCCGCAACCAGCAGCTTGGCCATCCCCAGCGTCCGCTCCCGCCGTGCGGCGCGACGCCTGCACCGACTCCAGGCCGGCAATCTCCGCCGCATACACTGCCGCCGCGCCGCGCGCTTCGCCTCCTGGAGTCTCTGTGTCAGCCCGCATAAGCCTTCACCAAGACTACCGCGCCCCGCGCGCCATCATCGCTGCCTTAGCTCTTTATTGTTTTGAGTTCTGCCCTGCGCCGTCGGTTCCTGCGGCAGCCGCCGTGGCCGCTTGCTTCGCCATCACGCTCTTGTGGTGCCGCACGTCCGCGCCCTGCACCCAGAAAATCACGTCCTCGGCAATATTCGTCGCATGATCCGCCACCCGTTCCAGGCTGCGGCAGATCATCAGCGCACTCAACGCCTGCGGCGCCAGGTGGCTCTGCTCCTCCATCAGCTTGGTCAGCGCCCTGTAGGCCGAGCGGTTCATCGCGTCCACCGCGTCGTCCATCGTCAGTACGCTCCGCGCCAGTTCCGCGTCGCCCTCGATAAACGATTGCAGGCTCTTCCGCACCATGTCGGCGGAAAGCGTCGCCATCCGCGGAATATCCACCGGCAGCTCCGCCGCGGGCAATTGCTCGATGGTCCGCACCCGCTCGCTGATGCTCTTCGCCGCGTCCCCCACCCGCTCCAGGTCCGCGTTGATCTTGATCACGCTCAGGATGAACCTCAGATCGCTCGCCATCGGCTGTTCCATCGCCAGCAGGTCCAGCGCCGCCCGGTCGATGTCCCGCTCCATCCGGTTGATCGCCGCCTCGCTGCGGTTCACCAGGTCGACGATCGAAAGATCGCGCACCCGGTACGCCTCGATCGCCCGCTGGATCGCCTGCTCCGCCAATCCCGCCATCACCAGCAGGTTCTCTTTCAAATCCTCAAGGCTCTGTTGAAACCGTATCCGCGTCATCCAAACCTTCCCGTGATGTAATCTTCCGTCCTCTTATCACTGGGATTTGTAAAAATCTTGTGCGTCGAGTCGAACTCCACCATCCGCCCGTTCAGGAAGAATCCCGTCTTCTCCGCCACTCGCGCGGCCTGTTGCATGTTGTGCGTAACAATCACAATAGTGTACTGCGATTTCAGCTCGAAAATCAGGTCCTCGATTTTCGAAGTAGATACCGGGTCCAGCGCCGATGCCGGCTCGTCCATCAGCAGCACCTCGGGGTCCACCGCCAGCGCCCGCGCAATGCACAACCGCTGCTGCTGCCCGCCAGACAGGCTCGCTCCCGATTTCTTCTTCAGGTCGTCCTTCACCTCGTCCCACAGCGCCGACTTCTTCAGTGACCGCTCCACCGTCTCGTCCAGCACGCTACGGTTGCGATAGCCGTTCAGCTTCAACCCTGAAGCCACGTTGTCGTAAATCGACATGGTCGGAAACGGGTTCGGCCGCTGGAACACCATCCCCACCCGCCGCCGGATCTGCACCGGCTTGACGTCGGCGTAAATGTCCACCCCGCCCATCTTTACCGATCCCGTCACCCGCGCCACTGGATTGGTCTCGTGCATCCGGTTCAGGCAGCGCACAAACGTGCTCTTGCCGCACCCTGACGGCCCGATCAGCGCCGTCGCATGGTTCGCTGGAATATTCAGGTTGATCTCCTGAAGCGTGTGGTTGGTCCCGTACCACGCGTTCAGATTTGTCACTTCAATGCCGACGCCCACGTGAACAATTCTCCTTCTTCTCCACAACCGCTGTCCAAAACCAATGCGCCGTCATCCTGAGCGGAGCAGCGCAGTTTCATCGCGCTTCGCAGTCGAAGGACCTGCATCTCGTCCCTCCCCGCCCGGCTCCATTCCGGCGCGT
The DNA here is from genome assembly GCA_963788435.1 of uncultured Acidobacteriota bacterium. Lineage (GTDB taxonomy): Bacteria > Acidobacteriota > Terriglobia > Terriglobales > Acidobacteriaceae > Telmatobacter. The sequence goes on from CAWBIG010000176.1 coordinate 2,493, forward strand.
GGGCTGATTCGCCGACCCGCTGACTCGCTAGCTCGTCCCCTTCAACACTCCCCTGCTGGTCACATACCGCACCAGCGACACCGCCGTCACAATCAGCGCGATCAACACCAGCGATCCCGCCCAGGCCAGCCGGTGCCAGTCATCGTATGGCGAAAGCGCGTCGGTATAAATCTGCAGCGGAAGCGCCTCGATCGGCCGGTTCAAATCCACGCTCCAGAACGAATTGCCCAGTACCGTGAAGATCAGCGGCGCCGTTTCGCCCGCCACCCGCGCAAATGCCAGCATGCACCCTGTGATAATGCCCGGCGAAGCCGTCTTGACGGTGATCGAAAGCGTTGCCCGCCAGTTCGGCACTCCCAACCCCAGCGCCGCCTCCCGCACCGCGTGCGGCACCATCAACAGCATCTCTTCCGTGGTCCGCGCGATCGTCGGAACCATCATGATCGCCAGGGCCACGCCCCCGGCAAGCGCTGAAAAATGTCCCAGGAACGGCATCCACGGTATCTGCGGGCTCACAATCAGCGCGTATGCCGCCACCCCCATCACGATCGATGGCACCCCGTTCAGAATGTCCGCCGTAAACCGGACGGCGTTCGCCAGCTTGGTTCCCCGCCCGAATTCCGCCAGAAAGATCCCTGCGCCAATCCCCAAAGGAACGCCTATGATGCTCGCCAGCGCCAGCAGCACCGCGGATCCGACAATCGCGTTCGCCATCCCGCCGCCCACTTCGCCCGGCGACTTCTGCACCTCCGTAAAAAAAGCCAGGTTCAGCGAGCTTGCGCCTCGATACAGCAGGTACACGAAAATCGCCACAAGCGGCAGGATCACCAGCAGCGTCGCCCCGGTCGCCAGCACGCTGACGCCATGGTCCGTGAACCCCCGCCATCGCGATCGAACTGTCTCCTGGCCTGTATTCACTTGGCTTCCCTTCAACCCGTTACACCACCCGCGCGGGCGCGCCCCGCGTCACCGCCCACACCAGCAGCCGCGCTGCCGCGTTCACAATAATCGTCACCACAAACAGCGCCAGCCCGATCTCCGTCAGCGCGCTGCGATGCAGGTTACTCACCGCCTCTGCATATTCGTTCGCGATCACCGCTGCCATCGACGCGCCATTCGACAACAGCGACTTGCTGATTGCCGGCGTATTGCCTATCACCATGGTCACCGCCATGGTTTCGCCCAGTGCCCGGCCCAGCCCCAGAATCACCGCGCCCACAATGCCGATCCGCGCATTCCTGAGAACGCCCATGCGGATCATCTCCCACCGCGTCGCCCCCAGCGCCAGCACCGCTTCGCGCTGCGAGTGCGGCACCGCCATCATCACTTCCCGCGTCAGCGACGAGATGATGGGCAGAATCATGATCGCCAGGATCACCGCGGAAGCCGTATAACCCAGGCCGGTCGGATTGTCGTCCGCAAACAATCCCGTCCAGCCCAGGTAGTGGATCAACGGCGGGTTCACATCGTCGCGCAGAATCGGCACCAGGATGTATACCGCCCACAGCCCGTAAACGATGCTCGGAATCGCCGCCAGCAGTTCGGTCAGGAATGCCAGGATTCCCCGCAGCGCTTTGGGGCACATTTCGGTCAGGAAGATCGCCGTCCCCACCGCTAGCGGCACCGCGATCACCAGCGACAGAAGCGATGTAACCAGCGTCCCGTAAACAAACGGCAGCGCGCTGAAGTGGTCGTTCACCGGGTCCCAGTAAATGGGCGCTCCCGTCGCCGGATCACGATCCGCTGTGAAGAAGAACTTCCACCCAAAGGCATGCAGGGAGAGATTCGAACGCAATACCAGCTCGAAGACAATCAGCGCCACGATCGCGAAGAGGCTGAGTCCGCACAACACCATCAGCCAACTGAACGCCCGATCCGCCCCGGCCGAGTTCCCTCGCGACAACAGAAACCGCCGAACTTCTGACTCTGCGGCCTCGCCCGGCGGCGGTTCCGCAGCCGGAGATTCGGGCTTCGAACTTGGTTGGGGTCTTGAGACGCGAATCTCTGCCACTTGTTCAATCACCTCACACAGGCTACCGGCCAAATGTGAATGCAAGGTTACAACCCTGCAAAATCAAATGCATACCGGCTCGTTTCTGAGGAAAACCGCCCCCGCTCGCCTCCGCACCGCCCCAACCGTGTACAGTGGACCCCGGAAACCTCCCGGAGATTCTATGCGCATTGTGCCTGCCGCCCTCCTCCTTGCCGCATCCTGCATCTCAGCCACGGGGTCCCCAGCGACGGGTCTTGGTCGCTGGGGTGTAGGAGCCCAATCCGCTCCGCTCCCGCCCGATCCGCCGCACCGCGACTGGCGCGCCTCGTGGATCACTCACCCCACCGCCCCGCTCCGCGATCCAATAGTCCTCCATTTCCGCCGTTCCCTCACCCTCCCCGCGGCGCCATCCTCTTATATAGTCCGCGTCAGCGCCGACAATCGCTTCATCCTTTACGTCAACGGGACCCGCGCCGGCGACGGCCCCGCCCGCGGCGATCTTTCTCACTGGCGCTATCAACGCTTCGACCTCGCTCCGCTGCTCCAATCCGGCAACAACCTTATTACGGCCACCGTCTGGAACTTCGGCATCTATTCCCCTGTCGCTCAGATGTCCGACCGCACCGCATTTCTGCTTGAATCGGAAGCCGCAGGCGACTCCAGCATCAGCACGCCCAAAGACTGGCAAGTCAGGTCGAGCCCGGCCACAAACCGCTGCCCCGCGTCCCCAACGGCTTCTGGGCTTACATGGCGCAAGGCCCCGGCGAAGAGCTCGACGCCGACCAGTACGACTGGAACTGGCAATCGCCCGACGACAAGAACCCCGCCTGGGTCACCGCCGCACTGCCCACCCGCGAAAGCGTCTACCCAAACACCAGCGAAGCCCACTCCGCCGACGAAACCGGCGACAATCCCTGGGGCCTCATACCGGACGCGCTGCCGCAAATGGCGTACACGCCCGTGAACCCCGGCGATATGGTTCGCATGGAAGTCTTCGACCAAAAAGCCGACACTACATCTGAAGTATCTGAAAAGGACATCGGTCCTGTTTGGGTGAGGTTCCCCGCTAAGCCCGTCACTATTGGCGCATTGGGCCATTTTCACATCCACATGAAAATCATGCTCGACCGCAAAACCCTAACCACCGCCTACCCCCAACTCACCGTCTCCGGTGGCAAAGGCTCGACCATCCGCCTCACCTATGCCGAAGCCCTCTACGACGACCACCAGCAAAAGGGCGACCGCGACTCCATCACCTACAAAGACGCAAACGGCGTCGAGCACCCCCGCGTAGCCCTCGGCCTCAGCGACCTCTTCCGCCCCGACGGCGGCGACCACCGCACCTTCGAGCCCCTCTGGTGGCGCACCTGGCGCTACCTCGACATCGACATAGCCACTGCCGATCAGCCACTTACGCTCGAATCCTTAAAGGCCAACTTCACCGCCTATCCCTTCGAGGTGCGCGCCAAATTCGTCGCCGCCAGCCCCGCCTCCGATCCAGCTTTGGCCCCCGACCTCGCCAAAATCTGGGACATCTCCTGGCGCACCGCGCAGATCGAAGCCCATGAGACCTTCTCCGACTCGCCCTACTATGAGCAGCTCCAGTACATCGGCGACTCCCGCATCGAGGCCATGATTACTTACGCCGTCACCGGTGACGGCCGCCTCGCCCGCCAGGCCCTTGAAGCCTTCAACGACTCCCGCATCCCCGAAGGCATCACCCGCTCCCGCTATCCCAGTTCCCTGCCGCAGAACATCCCCACCTTCTCCCTGCTCTGGATCGGCATGCTCCACGACTGGTGGATGTATCAGCCCGATCCCGCTCCCATCCGCGAATCGCTCGAAGGCACGCGCGGCGTCCTCCGCTGGTTCGCGCAATACGAGCGCCCCGACGGCCTCCTCGCCCAAACCCCGTGGTGGTCTTTTTATCGATTGA
>CAWBIG010000177.1:0-71756 GCA_963788435.1 uncultured Acidobacteriota bacterium
CATCACATCAACGTTCTGACACCAGATCCCCACCTCCGTGCGAAGATCACTGATGCGGTCAGCGTTCAATTACAGATCGGCAATGCACTCGTCGACGATGCGGCACTCACCATGATTGGACGTCGGTCGGGTCCACCTGCCCATCCCGATCGCAAACAACCACATCATCCTCCCATCACCCACAATACCCTTCGTCAACCACCCGCTTCTCCCGATCTCCTCCCCAGCGCCAACCCGCCACCTCCACCTGACTCTCCACCCGATCGCGAATCCAAAGAACAGAAGTTATTCGATCAACAAGAAAGCAAACGATCGGGCGCTCCCTCTCGTCATGATCCTGCCACCAATCCCGACCCGAACCTCACCCTCACCATGACCACGACCACACCGACCAGTGATCGACATCATGACAATGATTTTTCTTTGCACTCGACACCTATGTTATCGCAGACTCATCATTCTCATGTTTCTTCACTGTCGGCTTCATCGTCGGATGCCCCTCCCGCCACTTCGGTCCGCCGAACATTACGTGCAACAAGTCAACTTTCATCAAAAGCAAGTATGGGACTCGAGGCACAGCGGAAGGGAACACCACGGACTAAACGGACACGTACCCGACCACCGGCACAACCTCCTCCACCATCGTCACCTCCTCCCACATCACACCTCGATACCCACTCACCTTCATCTAACATGGTTGACAACCGGCACACACCGGAGTCCACCGACGACAGCAGCCGTGACTACGACACACGACAGCGACGACCACCATCGGCCACACCCGAGCACCAACAGCGGCAGCCACTCTCACCGTCGTCGCCAGGACGTTGTCGCCTGTCTGCAAGCCCCATCCAGTCGCAGCACGACCCCGCGCCCATCACCCTCCCACCATCCCAGCATCAGCTATCATCATCACGACCATCAGCTCACCAATCACCACCCACACCACACCCAAAAACCAATCCTCACCACTCTCCCAACCACACCAAGCCGCGATAGCAGGCAATTGATTTTGTTCTCGTACAGTATTAAATATATAAGGAAACATCTACGCGACCATTCATGTTACGATTTTGGCGACTGCATGATCGCGCGCCTGGTGACCCGGTGTCCGATCACGCCGTTGACGGTCTAATAACCATAATAACTGTAATTAGGGCATGGTCGGGGCGGCTCGTGGTCGATGTTGGTCGGTGGACACGAGCGTGCACCCCATAACTGACCTGCTTGCGTAAAAGCAATTCACTCCCCTTTTCTCTTCGTGTTATTTCATTTATTAACATTTCCTTATTAAGCGATTGAATATATTTACTGAATTGAATTTAATTATTTTTTTTACGCAAATATTATTTTATTCAATCATTATTATTTTTGTGGACCCAAAGCCACACAATTTCCATCCGCCATTTTCTCAATCGCCAACGAAGTATCATGACGTCATTGAAACGTGCACGCACGACAAGCCCATCAACGTTGATGATGTTACCGAAAAGTCTGACAATCTTAATTTGCGAGATGCTTTCATTCGTCGACCTGTTGCGTTTGGGCATGACACGCAAGGTAATCGCCGTTGCTGTGCGAGAAGCGAAGCTCCAAGTGGAGCTGAAGAAGGATGCGGTGGTTCCAACTACATGCGCATTATGGAATTGGAAGATTCGCGCACTCAAGATTCGCTTCACCGAACTCTGCATATCGCCGAACCAATGATCTTGCAAATGTGCGCATGTCTGAGACAAAACGTTGACTTCGTTGGATACCGGATTTTCGGGCGATGCAGCCGAGCCCCGAGTGTGGAGCCAGATCACGGAAATGTGCGTGAACATCTGTGAATTGTCGTTGCTGGTTTTCCCGCCCATACGCTCGGCGGTATGCGCCTCGATCGCTTGAAACGTCTTCAAAAGCTTACCGTCGCCGACATTTCTGGTTCGCTCGCCGACATCGGCCAACTACCTGCCTCTCTCTTGCACTTCAAGGTGATTGACGAGGCCGACGCAATAGAGGCGCGCGAGCATTGGCCGAATTTTAACAACGCGTGCACTCGTTTCGTTAGTGCTGCAAGACGTGGCCGTCGTGTGCATACCACCAACCGTATCAGTTGAAAACTTGCGCGTGGTGAAGCTATTCAAAAGTGACTTTGATGAGGTTAATTTAACTTTTTTTTATATGTGCAATCGATCTATCTCGATATATCCGTGCATCTGTACGATGTAGTTAAAGGCACATTAGCATGCATGTGGTAGCGCACAAGTTATTTTTTAATGTTTTTTTTCACGTGAGTGGCCACCCGTCCCTTTTACCAGAATGCTTGGGGCTCCCCGCTATCCGCAAACTCTGGCTATCGGGTGCACAACTCGATGAAAAGGCAACGATTGGTGAATGCAAACTCTTGCGTTCGTTGACTTTGCGCCAGCCACAATTCATCAATCGATCGGCAGATTCTTCCACATTCTGTCGGCTCCGGACCTCCGCGAGCTGATATTTGAGGAATTGGAACTGGAACTGGAGCATCCGCTCAATCTGAACGGCGTCACGCGAGCATGTCCGGCGATGAAACACTTCGCGATTGATGAAGAAAGCAAGATTACGGTGCAGTTGTTGCCCAAGATGGTCTATCTTGTCGGGCTCGACTTCAGTGGCGCGAGTGTCACCGAGGAGGATCCCATTGGCTTTCAAAATGCAATCTGCAAACTTGCGCGAATTGTGGTTGCCAACGCAGTTCGCCGATGATGAGACGATAGAAAGGGTTGCCCACGGTCTCGGTGCACGTTTGCCGAGCCTCTGGTTTGTGCATGGCTCCGGACGAATGATAGTTCGGAAAAGGGGAAAGAGTGCATGGGACCAAACGTTAATAATGTTCGATTGCCGTTTTGTGATCATTACCGACTGTTATTGCTCTTCCGGTTAATACATTCTGCAGTGTTGCACCGATAACATTGATTCTTTGTATCTTGGTTTTGATGATTTTCGTCATTTTGCGAAACAATGAGGGCTCCGCACGAATGTTGGGCCACACTTGCGAGTTAGTAAAATTGATTGTTCTCGTTTCCAATCCCGTCTTATTTGTGTTGCTTTGCGATACTCGCATCCCAATATATTTTCGCTACTAGAATTATTGCAAAATCGTGCGGTATGACACGCACTAACAGCTACAGCAAGAACATCGATAGAGCATCAAGACATAGCAACAAGGCCAGCAGAAACAACAAATGAGCAAGACGATGATTGCGACTCAATGAATAATACAACATTTCGCGATGAATGTGGGCGGCCAAGTTGAACACCGTCTGGCATTCAACAACAACAACAGCAACAACAACGACAACAACCATCGCCCACAACGGCGAAATCAACACCATCCGCGGCAACGTGAGCTGGATGAACGCGCGCCAATCCATCGTCAGCCATCCTCTTCACGGCGACAAGATCGAAGATCTCTTTCCCGTCATCGTTTCCGGCGGCAGCGACTCCGCCTCCCTCGACAACGCCGTCGAATTTCTCTACCAGTCCGGCCGCACCCTTCCCCACGTCATGGCCATGCTCATACCCGAAGCCTGGGCCGGCAATCCAGACATGGATGAGGACAAACGCGCCTTCTACGAGTACCACGCATCCCTCATGGAACCCTGGGACGGGCCCGCCGCCATCGCCTTTACCGACGGACGCGTCATCGGAGCCACACTCGACCGCAACGGCCTGCGCCCCGGCCGCTACATCGTCACCAAAGATGATTTAGTCGTCCTCGCCTCTGAGGCCGGCGTCATCGACATCCCCGCCGAAGACATTCGCAAGAAAGGCCGTCTCCAGCCCGGCCGCATGTTCCTCGTCGATACCGGACCAAAAGCGCATCGTCTCCGACGCCGAAATCAAAAAGCTGCTCGCCGCTCGCCAGCCCTACGGCACCTGGCTCCAGGAACAGCAGGTCACGCTCGACCACATCCCCGAGCCCTCGCGCACCATCGCCTCCAATCCTGAAACCCTCCTCCGCCGCCAGCGCGCCTACGGCTACAGCGAAGAGGATCTCCGCATCCTGCTCGCTCCCATGGGCGCAAAGGGCGAGGAGCCCGTCGGCTCCATGGGCACTGACACTCCGCTGGCCTGCCTCTCCGATCGCCCCCAGCCGCTCTTCAACTACTTCCGCCAGCTCTTCGCGCAGGTCACCAACCCGCCCATCGATCCCATCCGCGAAGAGCTGGTCATGTCGCTCATCAGCTACATCGGCACGGAGCGCAACATCCTCGATGAGACGCCGGAGAATTGCCACACCCTCAAGCTCCCCCATCCCATCCTCACCAATCGCGATCTCGAAAAACTCCGCCGCGTCTCCTCCGGCGACCTCCTCGCCACCACGCTGCCCGCGCTCTTCCGCGCCGAGGACGGCGAGCGCGGCCTCAAGCAGGCCCTCGACGACCTCAGCGCCCGCGCCTCGCACGCCGTCGCCTCCGGCTATTCGCTGCTCATCATCTCTGACCGCGGCGTCGATTCCACTTACGCGCCCATCCCCAGCCTGCTCGCCATGGCCGCTGTCCACAATCGCCTCGTCCGCGAGAAGACCCGCACCGTGGTCGCCCTCATCATTGAGAGCGGCGATCCCCGCGAAGTCATGCACTTCGCCCTGCTCATCGGCTACGGCGCCAGCGCCGTCAATCCCTACCTCGCCATCGAGACTCTCCACGACCTCAAGCGCCGCGGCCTGCTGCCCCACAACGTCACCGGCAATCAGGCAGAGAAGAACTTCATCAAGGCCATCAACAAGGGCCTGCTGAAAACCTTCTCCAAGATGGGCATCTCGACCCTCCAAAGCTATCGCGGCGCGCAGGTCTTTGAGGCCGTCGGCCTCAACCAGTCGCTCATCGACTCCTACTTCGCCGGCACCGCCTCGCGCATTGAAGGCATCGGCCTCGATGTCCTCGCCCGCGAAGCCCAGATGAAGCACGACTACGCCTTCCAGCCGCTCACCGAGTCTGAAACCGAGCTCGTCGTAGGCGGCCACTATCAATACCGCGTCGACGGCGAGTATCACCTCCTCAATCCCCAAACCCTCAGCAAGCTCCAGCACTCCGTTCGCCAAAACAACCCCAAAACGTTTCAGGAGTACACTGACCTGCTCGACGACCAGAGCCGCAACCTCTGTACGCTGCGTGGCCTGCTCAAGCTCAAATACCTTGAACACCCCATCTCCATCGACGACGTCGAGCCCGCCAAGGAGATCGTCAAGCGCTTTACCACTGGCGCCATGAGCTACGGCTCCATCAGCAAGGAAGCTCACGAGACTCTCGCCATCGCCATGAACCGCATCGGCGGCATGTCCAACACCGGCGAGGGCGGCGAAGACGAAGCCCGCTTCAAGCCCGACTCCAACGGCGACTCGCGCCGCAGCGCCGTCAAGCAGGTGGCCAGCGGCCGCTTCGGCGTCACCACCAATTACCTCATCAACGCCGACGAGCTCCAAATCAAGATGGCGCAGGGCGCAAAGCCCGGCGAAGGCGGTCAGCTCCCCGGCCACAAGGTCGACGAAGTCATCGCCAGCGTGCGCCACTCCACGCCCGGCGTCGGCCTCATCTCGCCCCCGCCGCATCACGACATCTACTCCATCGAGGATCTCGCCCAGCTCATTTACGACCTCAAGAACGTCAACCCGCGCGCGCGCATCGCCGTCAAGCTCGTCTCTGAGGTCGGCGTCGGCACCGTCGCTGCCGGCGTCAGCAAAGCCCACGCTGACGTTGTCCTCATCTCCGGCGACAGCGGCGGCACCGGCGCATCCCCCTTGAGTTCCATCAAGCACGCCGGCCTGCCCTGGGAGCTCGGCCTCGCGGAAACCCAGCAGGTCCTGCTGCTCAACGACCTCCGCAGCCGCATCAAGGTGCAGACCGACGGCAAGCTCCAGACCGGCCGCGACGTCGTCATCGCCGCCCTGCTCGGCGCAGAGGAATTCGGCTTTGCCACCACCCCGCTCATCGCCATGGGCTGCATCATGATGCGCAAGTGCCACCTCAACACCTGCTCGGTCGGCATCGCCACGCAAGATCCCGTCCTCCGCGCGCGCTTCACCGGCCAGCCCGAGCACGTCATCAACTTCTTCTTCTTCCTCGCCGAGCAGATTCGCCAGCACATGGCCAAACTCGGCTTCCGCACCATGGACGAGATGATCGGCCGCGTCGACAAGCTCGACACCGTCCTCGCCGACGCCCACTGGAAAGCCAAAGGCATCGACCTCAGCTCCATCCTCTACTCGCCCACGCTGCCCCTCCGCGTCTCTCGCCGCTGCGTGCGCAAGCAGGACCACGGCCTCGAATCAGCCCTCGACCACCAGCTCATCGAGAAGGCCGCGCCCGCGCTCAAATCCAAAAAGCCGGTCAAGGCCGCCTTCCCCATTCGCAACGTCCATCGCACCGTCGGCGCCATGCTCGGCGGCGAAATCGCCCGCCGCTACGGCTCCGCCGGCCTGCCCGACGGGACCATCCATTACAAATTCACCGGCTCGGCCGGACAAAGCTTCGGCGCATTCGTCCCCAACGGCGTCACCCTCGAACTCGAAGGCGATTCCAACGATTACCTCGGCAAAGGCCTCTCCGGCGGCCGCATCGATCGCCTATCCGCCCCGCACCTCGCCCTTTCTGCCCGAGGAAAGCATCCTCGTCGGCAACGTCGTCCTCTACGGCGCAACCAGCGGTGAAGTCTACCTCAACGGCATCGCCGGCGAGCGCTTCGCCGTCCGCAACTCCGGCGCCACCGCGGTCGTCGAAGGCGTGGGCGATCACGGCTGCGAGTACATGACCCGCGGTCTCGTCGCCGTCATCGGTTCCACCGGCCGCAACTTCGCCGCTGGCATGAGCGGCGGCATCGCTTACGTCTACGACGACGCCGGCGACTTCGCCACCCGCCGCTGCAACAAGTCCAGCGTCGACCTCGAGCCGCTCGAACACGAAGAAGACATCGCCACCCTCCGCGGCCTGCTGGAGAAACATCGCGACCTCACCGCCAGCCCCCGCGCCGCCTGGATCCTCGACAACTGGGCCATCGCCCGCGACAACTTCATCAAAGTCTTCCCCCACGAGTACAAGCGCGTCCTCGGTATCGCTCGTCCCGACGCCGCATCCACTTCATCCACCGCGCCAGCCGCGGCTTCACCTGCGTCATCCAACCCGCCGCTGGTGGCGGAATCAGCAGCCAAGACGGCTTAGTGCCTTGTATGCGTGCACGACTCGTGTCGTGCGAACAACGGAGGGAGCAGGGGCCTTCAGGCCCCTGAATCCCGGCCCTAATTGAGAGAGGGCTTCAGGCCCGGACCAACGCCAGATCGACTACACGGAGCACCATGGGTAAAATCACAGGATTCCTCGAAATCGAACGCGAGCAGCCCACCCGCCGCAAGCCCGAAGACCGCATCAAGGACTGGTTCGAAATCTACCAGCCGTTCCCCGAGGAAAAGCAAAAGGCGCAGGCCGCCCGCTGCATGGACTGCGGCGTCCCCTTCTGCCACACCGGCTGCCCCGTCAATAACATCATTCCCGACTGGAACGACCTCGTTTACAGCAACCGCTGGGAAGCCGCCATCCGCCGCCTCCACGCCACCAACAATTTTCCTGAATTCACCGGCCGCATCTGCCCCGCCCCCTGCGAAGCCGCCTGCGTCCTCGGCATCGACCAGCCTCCCGTCTCCATCAAGCTCATCGAGCGCAGCATCGTCGATCGCGCCTGGGACGAGGGCTGGATCCATCCCGAGCCGCCCGAGCACAACACCGGCCGCCGCGTCGCCGTCGTCGGCAGCGGCCCGTCAGGCTTGGCCGCCGCGCAGCAGCTTCGCCGCGCCGGCCATTCCGTCACCGTCTATGAAAAGGCCGACCGCATCGGCGGCCTGCTCCGCTACGGCATCCCCAACTTCAAGCTGGAAAAGCACGTCGTCGACCGCCGCATCGCGCAGATGAAGGCTGAAGGCATCACCTTCCTCGCCAACGCCCACGTCGGCGTCAACGTCCCCGTCACCGAGCTCACCAACCACTACGACGCCATCCTCCTCTGCGGCGGCGCCGAGCAGCCCCGCGACCTCCCCATCCCCGGCCGCGACCTCAACGGCATCCACTTCGCCATGGAGTTCCTGCCCCAGCAGAACCGCCGCAACGAGGGCGACCGCATCGACGAGTCCCGCGCCATCACCGCCCACGGCAAGCGCGTCCTCATCATCGGCGGCGGAGACACCGGCGCCGACTGCCTCGGCACCACCCATCGCCAGGGCGCTGCCATCGTCCATCAGTGGGAAATCATGCCCAAGCCGCCTGACAGCCGCGCCGCCTCCACCCCCTGGCCGCTCTGGCCGCTCCAGCTCCGCACCGAGGGCGCGCACGAGGAAGGCGGCCTCCGCGACTGGGCCATCAACTCCATCCGCTTCACCGGCGACCAGCAAGGCAACGTCAAGCAGGTTCACGCAGTCCGCGTAGGCCCGCCACCCAAATTCGAACCCGTAGCAGCCAGCGAGTTCACCGTAGATGTCGATCTGGTCCTGCTAGCCATGGGCTTTCTGGGCCCCGTGCGCAACGGCATGATCGAGCAGCTAGGCCTCGCTCTCGACAATCGCGGCAACGTAGCCACCACCGATTTCCAAACCTCAGTAGAAGGCATCTTCGCCGCCGGCGACATGCGCCGCGGCCAGTCGTTAGTAGTCTGGGCCATCTCCGAAGGCCGCAGCGCCGCCGCAGCAGTCAACAAGTTCCTCGCATCCAAAGCCGAGCCCATCGCCCACCGCCATCACGTCTCGTCATAGCAGCCTCGCGTCATCGCGGGTACCCCCGGCCTCTAGCTTCTGGGGACCGGGGAGGGAGTCGAGGGTGAGGGCGCCGCGTGCCCCATCCTCGCGACGTCCCACCGCAGTAGAACCCGGGAGCAAGGAAGCGAGGGAGCACAGCCCCTGGGATTTCTGCACGGTGGGCCGCCTGCCTTCCTTGGCGTGGATGCGCGAACAGTTGGCACGAAAGACCTCTTGACAACGCCTGCTGGATAGGCATCCCCTCATTGGAGGGCTATGCTCAATTGTTTTCCGTGAAAGAAGTACATTGTGAGTTGCCAGTCTTTATATAGACTCCACCCTCCTTATCTGAATCCCTGCTTTCTAACCTGGCGATCCGATCCGACACTTGCTGAGAGCCGGCAGGAGTGGAAACCCCTGCATGCCAAAAGTACGAGGCACGTTTTATGTCGCTGCTCGTTTCAATCCGTCCAGAGTTCCGTATTCTTCGCTCGATCTTCAGTCTTGCCATCGCTTTAAGTCCGGCAATCTTGTTCGGGCAGGGCGGCGACTCTGTCCCGAACTATGTGGTCAACACCATCGCGGACGATGCGACCGGAACGGCCGCAAACTGCACCAGTTTGCCTGAGGGAATCTGCACCCTGCGCGACGCGCTTGCCGCGGCAAACGCAGTTACAGAAAGCAACATTACCTTCGCCCCAACGGTTTTCCTGGCATCGAATTCGGCTGCGGCAAATACCATCACGCTCGCGAACGGCAACACCCTGTACATCCCGTCTGGCGCCACCATTACCGGCCTTACCAGCGGCAGCGGCGCCACGCTCACCAACCTGGTGACGGTGAATGGCAACAACGCGACGCAAGTCCTTACCGTAGCTCTCGGCGTAACCGGCGCGGTGATCGCGAATTTGAATGTCACGGGAGGCAATTCTTTGGGTGGTGGCGGCGGCGTTAACAGCGCCGGCCAGCTGACGGTGACCGGCAGCATCTTCAGCGGAAATACCGCCAACGGCAATGGTGGAGCGATGGTTTGCGGCTCCAGCTCTTCAGCCTGCGACTTGACGGTGACCGATAGCACCTTCAGCGGCAATTCCTCCCCCGCGGACGGTGGGGCGATCTATGCCGTTGGATCCGATGGTAACGCGCTAACAGTGACCGGCAGCACGTTCAACGGTAATTCCGCCAGTATTTACGGCGGAGCGATTTGGCAGGATGGCGGTAGTCTGACGGTGACCGGCAGCACCTTCAGCGGTAATTCCGCTAATCTTGGTGGCGGCATTTATGAGAGTACAACCTTCAATATCGCCAACAGCATCGTCGAGGGCAATACTGTAATCAATGGCGGCTCCTACCCGGATATCGATGGCCCTGTGAACGATCTGGGTGGCAACCTGATAAACACGTCCGCCAGCACCACAGTTGTGAACCCGAATCTCTCGCCACTCGGCAACTATGGCGGACCGTTCCAGACCATGTTGCCGGAGCCAGGCAGCGCCGCAATCTGCGGAGGGATCGCTGCCAACATCCCGGCGGGCGATACTACCGACCAGCGCGGCTACCCGATCGAGAACACTACCTATCCCGGCTATTCGTCCTCGACGCCCTGTGTCGACTCAGGCGCCGTGCAAACCAACTACGCCCTGGCCTTCACTACCCAGCCTCCGGAGGACACGGATCTCGACGTGCCCTTTGCTCCCGCACCGGTTGTCACGCTGACAGAGAGCGGCAATCTGGCCAGCGCGGCCACGGGCACGGTGAGGATGACCGACAGCGCAGATGTACTGTCGGGCACGACCTCCGAGGGGCTGTCGTCGGGCGCGGCTACATTCCCTGACCTGATAATGGCTGGGGCCGCATCGGAAGACATCTTCACCGCTTGGCTGGGGCTTGACACGATGTTGAATATCTCCGCGCAGGCATCCGTGGTAGTATCCACGGCCGCCGGTCCCGCCATCATGCTGTCTCCCACCCCCGGCACAACAACCATCCTCGGTACCAGCAACATCCAGTTCCAGTGGTCAACGGGCGTTGACGTAACCAGTTACGAGCTCTTGATCGGCACTAGCGGTGTTGGGTCCTCCAACATCCTCAACACCGGCGTTATCGGCACCACTTCGTACACCTTGCCCACGCTTCCTTACAATGGCGTTACGGTTTACGTCCGACTGGGTTCGCTCATCAACGGAGCGTGGCAGACCGAGGACTACCAGTACACCGAGGCAACCCCTGTCCCCGCAATCATGCTTTCACCCACCCCAGGCATAACCACCATTCTCGGCACAAGCAATATTCTGTTCCAGTGGTCAACTGGCACTGAAGTTACCAGTTACGAGCTCTTGATTGGCACTAGCGGCGTTGGGTCCTCCAACATCCTCAACACCGGCGTCATCGGCACCACTTCGTACACCTTATCCACGCTTCCTTTCAACGGCGGTACGGTTTACGTCCGACTGGGCTCGCTGATGATCAACGGAGCGTGGCAGACAGAGGACTACCAGTACACCGAGAGCGTGGACTTTTTTGTGGTCAACACCACCGCGGACGATGCGACCGGATCGGCCTCAAACTGCATCATTTCGCCCGGGGGAATTTGCACTTTGCGCGACGCGCTTGCCGCTGCAAACGCAATTACAGTAAGCAACATTACCTTCGCCCCAACGGTATTCCTGGCCACGAATTCGGCTGCGGCAAATACCATCACGCTCGCGAACGGCACCTTGAACATCCCGTCCGGCGCCACCATTACCGGCCTTACCAGCGGCAGCGGCGTCTCGCTCACCAACCTGGTTACGGTGAGCGGCAACAACGCGACGACAGTCTTTACCGTGGCTTCCGGCGTCACCGGCGCGGTTATCGCCAATCTGAACATTATTAACGGCAATTCTGCGAATGGCGGCGGCATTAACAACGCCGGCACGCTGACGGTGACCGGCAGCAGCCTCAGCGGCAATAACGTCGATAGCGGCGGCGGCGCCATCTACAGCGACGGCACAGTGACGGTAGTGGACAGCAGCATCACCGGGAATCTGAGCGAAATCTCCGGTGGCGGCATCTACAACGACGGCACGCTGACCGTTATGGGCAGCACCTTCTACGGCAATATCGCGGCCGACAGCGGAGACGGTGCCGGCGGCGGCATCGACAATAACGGCACGCTAACTGTGACAGGCAGCACCTTCTCCAACAATCGGACCAGGTGCATCACCACTTTCTATTTCGAGGAGCCCACGTGTTCAGAGAACGGTCCCGCAATCGTTTCCAACTCCTCCATGGTGTTGAACAACAGCATCCTGACCGGGGACTATATTGACGGTGAAGATTACGGCGAGTCTTGCTGCTACACCGTTGGCACTGGCGACATCATCGATCAGGACGGGACGCAGGTCAACCTGGCGCCCCTCGGCAGCTATGGCGGACCAACCCGGACCGTGTTGCCCCTGCTAGGCAGCACCGCAATCTGCGGAGGCCTCGCTGCCAACATCCCGGCGGGCGTTACCACCGACCAGCGCGGCTACCCGATCAAGAACACTACCTATCCCGGCTATTCGTCCTCGACGCCCTGTGTCGACTCCGGCGCCGTGCAAACCCACTATGCCCTGGCCTTCACTACCCCGCCTCCGGAGAACACGGATCTCGACGTGCCCTTTGCTCCCGCACCGGTGGTGACGCTGACAGAGAGCGGCAATCTGGCCAGCGCGGCCACGGGCACGGTGAGGATGACCGACAGCGCAGATGTACTGTCGGGAACGACCTCCGAGGGGCTGTCAGCGGGCGCGGCTACATTCCCTGACCTGATGTTGGCTGGGGCCGCATCAGAAGACATCCTCACCGCCTGGCTGGGGCTTGACCCGATGTTGAATCTCTCCGCGCAGGCGTCCGTGGCAGTATCCACGGCCGCCGGTCCCGCCATCATGCTGTCACCCACCCCCGGCACAGCAACCATCCTCGGTACCAGCAACATCCAGTTCCAGTGGTCAACGGGCGCTGACGTAACCAGTTACGAGCTCTTGGTCGGCATTAGCGGTGTTGGGTCCTCCAACATCCTCAACACCGGCGTCATCAGCACCACTTCGTACACCTTGCCCACGCTTCCTGACAATGGCGCTACGGTTTACGTCCGACTGGGTTCGCTCATCAACGGAGCGTGGCAGAGAGAGGACTACCAGTACACCGAGAGCGTGGCCTTTTTTGTGGTCAACACCACCGCGGACGATGCGGCGGGATCGGCCACAAACTGCACCAGTTCGCCTGAGGGAATCTGCACTTTGCGCGACGCGCTTTCTGGGGCAAGCGCCGATTCCTCCAGAAACATCACCTTCGATCCCGCGGTATTCCTCGCCACGAATTCGGCTGCGGCAAATACCATCACGCTCACGAACGGCACCCTGAACATCCCCTCTGGCGCCACCATTACCGGCCTTACCGGCGGCAGCGGCGTCACGCTCACCAACCTGGTTACGGTGAGCGGCAACAACGCGACGACAGTCTTTAACGTGGCATCCGGCGTAACCGGCGCGGTCATCGCCAATCTGAACATTATTAACGGCAATTCTGCGAATGGCGGCGGCATTAACAACGCCGGCACGCTGACGGTGACCGCCAGCAGCTTCAACCTTAATAACGCCGCTAACAGCGGCGGCGCCATCTACAGCGACGGCACAATGACGGTGGTGGACAGCAGCATCTCACAGAATGTGAGCCAGGAATTCGGTGGCGGCATCTCCAACGACGGCACGCTGACCGTTATGGGCAGCACCTTCTACGGCAATGCCGCGGGCAACGGCAAAAACGGTGTCGGCGCCGGCGGCGGCATCTACGATGACGGCACGCTAACGGTGACAGGCAGCACCTTCTCCCAGAATCGGACCGTGTGCGAACCAACCGACCTACTCCCAACCCTGCCCACCTGTCTGTGGAACGGTCCCGCAATCTACTCCCCCGGTCAGTGGAACGGTCCCGCAATCTGGTCCACCGTCGACACCGTGGTGGTGAACAACAGCATCATGACCCAGGACACTATTAACAATTATCCTCAGGACGAAGACCCCTACCCCGATGGGCTCTACTTCCCCGGCACCGGCGACATCGTCGATCAGGACGGGACGCAGGTCAACCTAGCGCCCCTCGGCAACTACGGCGGACCAACCCCGACCATGTTGCCCCTGCCAGGCAGCACCGCAATCTGCGGAGGCCTCGCTGCAAACATCCCCGCGGGCGTTACCATCGACCAGCGCGGCTACCCGATCAAGAACACTACCTATCCCGGCTATTCGTCGTCTACGCCCTGTGTCGACTCAGGCGCCGTGCAAACCAACTACGCCCTGGCCTTCACAACTCAGCCTCCCGCGAACGCGACTGTTGACGTGGCAATCGCGCCTGCACCGGTGGTCGCGCTCACTGAGAGCGCCAATCCGGCCGGCGCAGCCGCGGGCACAGTCACGATGACTGACAGTTCCAACGCGCTCTCAGGCACAACCTCCGAGGGGCTGTCGTCGGGCACGGCTACATTCCCTGACCTGATATTGGCCGCGGACGTATCAGACGACATCTTCACCGCCTCGCTGGGGCTTAACCCGTCGCTGAACCTCTCCACGCAGGCATCTGTGGGTGTAACGATACCCCTCCCCGCCACGGTGACGCTGGGCGACCTGACGCAGGCCTATACCGGCTCTCCATTGCCGGTAACAGCCACCACCACGCCGCCAGGACTGACGGTGAACATAACTTACAACGGCAGCCCAAATCCGCCGACGACCGTCGGCAGCTATCCCGTGGTGGCGAAAGTGCAGAACGTGAATTACACCGGCTCGGCGACGGGAACGCTGAAGATCACCCAAGCCACGCCGTCCGTTGCGTGGAATGCGCCCGCGGCGATCACCTATGGAACGGCGCTGAGCGCAACGCAACTGGATGCGCGTTCCACGGTCGCTGGCTCGTTCTCCTACTCGCCTCCGGCGGGCACGATCGTCGCCGGCGGCTCGCAGAAGCTCTCCGCCACCTTCACGCCCACCGACACCACCGACTACACCACCGCCACCGATTCGGTGATGCTGACCGTCAACCCGGCCACGCCTGTCATCGCCCTCGCCTCGTCGATGAATCCCTCGACCGTGGCGCAGCCCGTCACCTTTACCGCAACCGTTTCCTCACCGCTCGGCACACCCACCGGAACCGTCACCTTCTGGGATGGAACCGCCCAGCTCGGCGCCGGCACGCTTGCTTCGGGCGTGGCCACGTACGCAACCTCCGCGCTCCCCGTGGGCACGCACGCCATTACCGCGCAGTACTCCGGCGGCTCGAACTTCGCCGGCGTCACCAGCACTGCGCTGGGTGAGACCGTGGCGGCCCTGAGTATCGGCCCGGCCCCCGGCTATCCCACCACCGGCACCGGAAATCCCGGCGGCTTCGTTACCTACACGCTCACCGTCACCCCGCCGGGATCGAGCTCCGTCAGCTTTTCGATCTCGGGTCTGCCCGCCGGCTTCACCTCCACCTTCACTCCCCGCACGGTTCCCGCCGGCGCCGGTCCCACAACCGTCACCCTCACCATCAACATCCCGTCGCAGGTTTCCGCAAACTCCGTGCCCGCCCGGCCCAGCTCGTCGAGCGGTTGGCCGGTCGCGCTCGGATTGCTCCTGTTCCCGCTGTTGGCCATCGGCAGGCGCGCGCGCCGCGTGAATCGGTTGCTGCTCGTCGCCGTCCTGGCCGTAGCCGGCCTCATCGCCACCGCCGGCCTAAGCGGCTGCTCGAACTACTTCTCGATCCTCGGCAACAGCAATCCGCCGCCGCCGGGCAGCTACGCGCTGACTGTAACTGCCACCGCCGGCTCCCTCACGCAATCAACCAATCTCACCCTCAACGTGCGCTAACCGTGAAAAGGGGCTATTCGAATTGCATGCTCATCCGCCCCGGCAAAATACACCCGGCCGATACCATAGATTTAGATAGCCTTTAACCAAATGGTCAGGTTTTTGGAAAGAATGCACCAGTCTTAGCGCATTTCGCACTTGAACCGCATAGCAGCAACCACCGAAAAGGGCCCGTTTCCGGGCCCCGCCAGCTCCGCTATCAGCTAACTCCGCTTTCCCCCCGTATCCGCCGTCACATCCACGCCATTGAATCCGAGCTACAGTCTATTTGTGAGTAGAAATGTGCCCGCCAACCGGCGGGCATCCGCATTTCAGGGATAAGGAATCCGCAATCATGACCGCCACCTCAACCCGGCTGTGGCTTAAATCGATGATTCCATAAGACATCGCCGTTTTTTATTTCGCGCGGGGGAGGCTAATCTCCGCCCAGCGCCAGTTCGAGGTCCAGGCGCTCATGGAGCCGCTGGCTGAAGCCGGCGGACCGCGCTATGACGCGGTCGTCGGCCACCACCCCCGCTCCCTCCGCCCTTGGAAGATAATTCGCACGAACCTAAATCCAAACGCGCCGCGCCAACGTTCTGTTGGTCAGAGAGCAGACCGGTCTCCGATTTTTCCCCTTCCGGCTTCTGCCCTCCGAGTCCGGTGAACAGATCAACAATCGATACCAACAGAAAAACGATCCCAACCGAAGAGAGGTCCCCATGGAGAATCACGAGCGCATTGATGCAATCGCGCAGGCGCGGCTTGCACGACGTAGTTTTCTGAGCAAAGCCGGGATGCTGGGGCTTGGCGCAGCAGCCACACTCACCTTGAGCCACTCCGAGCGCGCATTCAGCGAATCCTCGGGGGAGAAAACCGAGCAGAAGGAGCAGGCAAAGGACACGGTGAAGGAGATTTTTACGGCAGCACTGATTGCCGAGGATCTGGCGAGCACCTTCTATTACAACGCAATGATCGGCCCGGTAATCCAAGATCCGAATCTTGCAGGTCCGGGCGGATCGGCTACAAACGTCAGCAGCACAGGCAACGCCGGAAATGTGAACTATCTGCAGGCTGCGCTCACCGAAGAGATCGATCACGCGAACCTGTTCCGATCGCTGCTCGGCATCAGCGCATCGAGCGGCGATCCGGTGCAGACCTTCTATTTCCCGGCTGGCGCATTCGACACACTGGGCACGTTCTTGGGACTGCTGAATGCGCTCGAAAACGCGTTTATCGGCGCTTACCTCAACGCGATCCAGGAGTTCGCAATGAAATCGGCTGGAATCCGGGACGACTGGTGGTGGGATCGCGATGGCGCGCGTTACTCCGCCGTACAACTGGACTACTATGCCAAGGTTGCGGCGACGATCATGGGCATTGAAGCCAAGCATCGGGTGCTGGGCCGCGTGATCGGGAACAACAATCCTGCCAACAACCTGGCCTACGAGCAGACGGACGGATTGAATGCTGTTTACAATGGGCCGAAATCGGCGGTCGCGGCACTCGCGCCGTTTCTGACGTCGAGCACCGGTCCCGGCTTCTCACTGGCATCAGCTCTGTCCAATCATGCGCATGTCAGCCTGCCGGTAACGGGCGATTCGCCGGCGTATTGAGTGGAGCGCGTGTCGGGGGCGCCGCCGGAACGATTTCGAAGCGACGGTGTCCCCTCCGCAACGAGCTTCGCGCGGCAGCTAATCCCCGCCCAGCCCCAGTTCGCGATCGAGGCGGTCATGCAGACGCTGGCTGAATCCTGCCGGCAGCTCAAACACGCGGCCGTCGGCCACCAGCACCACCACGTTGCGGGTGGAGTCCAGCACTGCCGAGCAGATCTCACAGGTCTCCAGGTGCCGGTCGATGATAGCGCGCAGCTCCGCCTCCACCTCGCCGTCGATGTAGGCGGAGATGTGCTCCCATACGTGCTTGCAGTCGATCCTCATCGCCGCCCCCCGAACCAGCCCCTGGGCTTTGGCGCAAACGCTTTCAGCCTGGGCGCCAGCGCCTTTTGCAACAGCGCCCGCGCCCGGTGCAGCCGAACCTTCATGGCGCCTTCCGTGACGCCCAGCACGGCCGCCGCTTCCCTGCCCTCCATCTCTTCGATGTCCCTCAGGATCACTACGTTACGGTAAATCTCCGGCAGCCCCCGAATGGCCTCCCGCAGCAGCGCGGCAAGTTCCTCGCGTTCGAGCGTTTCCAGGGGCACCTCGCGCCAGCTGGTCAGGATGGCCGGAGTGAAGTCGCCTCCATGCTCCTCCGCTTCGGCGTCCAGCGACTCCTCCTTGTGAGCCCCCATGCGGCGCAGGCGGCCCAGCCCCTCGTTGCGCGCAATCGAAACCACCCAGGTTCGGAACTGGGCATCCCCGCGGAAGTTCTTCAGGTTAAGGTACGCCTTGATCGCCGTCTCCTGCGCGGCATCTTCCGCCTCGGCCTCACTGCCCAGCATTCCCAGGAGCATCACATAGATGGCCCGCTCACAGGGGCGGATCAGCTCGTGGAACAAATGCTTCTCCCCCGCCAGAATGCGGCGGATGCACTCGGCCTGCTGGTCCGGATTGGCTGGCGTCGTCGCCCGGCGGGGGGTTGATTCCACGGTTTCGAGGGTGGCTTTCGATTGCGATTTTACAAGCTCCGGCCCCTCCGCCTGGCCCGCCGCACTCCCGAGCTTTTACAATCTTTATCGGATTTTTTGCCAAAAGATGGTACATTGGCCCATATCTGTTCCAGGAGTCTCCATGGCCGGCGATATGCAAATCACGTGCAGCGACTGCGGGCAAGAGTTTACCTTCACCGCTGCAGATCAGGCGTTTTTCTCGGAGAGAGGATTTTCAACACCCAAGCGTTGCAAGGCCTGCCGCATGGCGAAAAAGGCCGATGGCGGCGGGGGCGGGTATCGTTCCTCGTCTGCGCAAGGCACGCCCGTTATCTGCTCCGGTTGCGGGCAGCCCACCACGGTGCCTTTTGAGCCTCGCGGCGATCGCCCGGTCTACTGCCGGGACTGCTACCAGGCGAGAAAAGGCAGCGGCGGCGGCGCCCGGATGCGGGCATAACCCACCCGTGCGGGCATAACCCCTAACCGTCCGAATCTTCCCCAGCTCACTCGGACCTGAAATTCCTGGTTCCCCTCAAGCACGACACCATAGCGGCTCGGATTCGGCTCCCTTCCCTCTGGCGTAACTTGATGAGCCGGGGTACGTCCCTAAAGCCACTTCATTTTGATGACCGGACCCATTGCCTGGCTTGCCTTCGCGGCTGCTGTTGTGACGGCCGGAGGTCCTTCTACGGTTCTGGCCGGGAGAGCGGCGGCGGTGCCTCAAACCTGCACCCTGCGCATTCACGTGGATGGCTTCCGCGACACCCACGGCAACCTGGGCACTGCCGTCTTCGCGTCGGCTGAGGGATGGCCCGAGGACATGAGCAAGAGTTTTCGCTACGGTCCCGCGCCTATCGACAAAGCCACCCGCACCGCCGAAGCCGAGTGGGAGCTTCCGCCGGGAACTTATGGCGTGGAAGCGATTCACGATGAGAACAGCAACGCGCGCCTGGACCGCAACTTCCTCGGCATTCCCAAGGAAGGCTTCGGCTTCGCCAACAATCCGCATGTGAGCTTTGGGCCTGCGCCATTCCGCGCTGCGCTGGTTCGGGTGACGTGCCCGGCGACGGAAATTACCATTCATTTGCAATACAAGTGAAGTGTCGGCGGGCGGAATTGAGCGAAGTTCTTAGCGAAGAAAAGCTCAAGGAGACGAGTTGCCGACGATCCTACCAGAACGCCGTCAATGAGCGGCTCGGCGATGTGGTTTACACGGAGATCCCGCATCGGCGCCGACAAATGGCTGGAGCAGAGTCCGTGATCCGCGCGGAATGCCGATTCAAATGGCGCAAATCCCGCTTCCGAATCATCGATTGAGTCGGCAACCCAAGGTTCGTGGGTACTGTATCCTCAAGCGGTAATCCGCCGCTCAAAAGTTCCGCCGTGATACGATGAATCCCTCCCCGAAAGCCCCTGACAACTGAGTCTGGAATGCGGAAAACCCTCCTGATTACGGCTCTGCTGCTCGCTCCAACCGTCGTCGCTGCGGCGCCTTCGCCCTTTCCGATTGACACAATCGCACAGGCCACGCTGCCCATGAACGGGCCATGGCAGTTTCATCCCGGCGACAACCCATCCTGGGCCTCGCCGGATTTCGACGACTCGGGATGGGCACAGATCGAGACGGGCCGCACCTGGGAGAAGCAGGGATTCCGCAACTACACCGGGTATGCCTGGTAACGGCGGCGAATCGTCGTCGACTCCCAGTTAAACCCGCGAATCCTTAGGAATTGGAAACTGGTGCTGTATCTGCCTTCGGTGCAGAATGCGGCGGAGGTTTACTGGAACGGGCGGCTCATCGGCAGCTACGGAAAGCTGCCGCCGGATCCAGTGTGGTACCACGCGGTATGGCCGATGGGAGTGGCGATCTTGTGTCCTGCGTGCGGGCGAGGGCAATTTGTGCTTGGGCGGCCGGAGTCCGGGGTGCTCGCGATCCGGGTGTCGACGGCTCCGTATGTTTTTTTCAGCTCGCCCAACGTGGGTGGGTTGACGGCCACGCCGGAGCTCGGGCGCGCTGAGGCGATCCGCGATCAGGTGGGCTTACAGAGCTCGGAGTGGCTGGAGGGCAGCCTGTATACGCTGGGCCTGACGCTGGTGTCGGGTTTCGTGGCAGTGCTGGCGCTGCTGGCCTGGCTGCGCGACCGGCGGCAGTGGATGCTGTTTTGGCTGGCAATCTATACCGTTCACGCGGTGCTGCTACTGCCATTCATCGTGCCTGGACTGTGGAGCTTCCGGCTGGGCTACGGGCTCATTGCGCCAGTGGTGGGCGTGGAAGATGTCTCGCTGTGGTTCCTGCTGCTCTACCTGCTCAACCAGCGAGACGATAGGCGGCTGGTGCGGTGGACGCTATGGATGACGGCGGTAGCCGCGGTGGGCGATTGTGGCGATGGAGCGTTGCAACTCTTCCAGTGGACGACCTGGCCGGGCCATCGCTTTCTGGCGTGGGACATCGGATTCACGATCCCGGCGCTGCTGGTGGAATGCTGGGTGCTGGTGCTCGTAGCGTTCGCCTTCCGGCGCAAGCTGGACGCGGCCCGCTGGCTGCTGGCCATTGCGGCGCTGCTGGTGGACGTGCTTCAGGCGGTTCACGACTGGGGCGACGCCGGACTGCGCTGGACTCACTGGACGATTGCCGACCCGTTGGCGTGGCCGCTGTTCACGGTGGCGGGGAACGCCTTCAACGCGGGGACGCTGGCTGATACTCTGCTGCTGGCATCGATTCTTTACGCTGTTTGGCGCTATGAAACCGAACAGCGAAACCGGCAAACCCTGCTCGACGAGGAGCTTCGCAATGCGCAGGAGCTGCAGCGGGTCCTAATTCCTTCAGCCCAGCCTGAGATGCGCTGCTTTCTGGTATCGAGCGCCTACCATCCGGCGCAGGAAGTGGGCGGCGACTTCTTCCAGATCATTCCCAACCCCGACGATTCTGCGCTGGTGGCCATCGGCGACGTGAGCGGCAAGGGCCTGAGGGCGGCGATGGCCGTCTCGCTCATCGTCGGCGCGCTCCGTACCCTGGCCGAAGGGAGCACCGATCCGGCACAGGTGCTCGCAGGACTGAATCGCCGGCTCGAAGGCCGTCTCGGCGGTGGATTCGCCACCTGCCTGGTGGCGCTGCTCCAGCCCGACGGACGCTGCGTCTTCGCGAATGCCGGGCACCTGCCGCCTTTCCTGAACGCCCGACAGGTGGAAATGCCGGGCGCGCTTCCCCTCGGGCTCAACCCAAACGAGAGCTACGAAAATCAGGAAGTGGTTCTGGCGCCGGGCGATCGGCTGACTCTATACACCGACGGCCTGCTCGAAGCCCGCGACTCCAAAGGCGAACTTTTCGGCTTTGAGCGCCTGGCGGAGTTGGTGGGGATCACGGCGGCGGCGGAGGATGCCGCAGCTGCGGGCGTCCAGTTTGGCCAGGAGGACGACATCACGGTGCTGACGGTGACGCTGGTGCCGTGCGGCGTGCCGGCCTGACTAAACTGAGGTGCTGGACACCGGGGCGGGCTGCCGATACACTTGCACCAACTTACCTGACTGTAGCTCCTGAGCAGCCGAAAGTATTGGATGTCCGCTGAACTCAGTTTTCACTGGTTTGCGTGGAGAAACCTGTGGCGCCGGCGCCTGCGCACCGCACTGACGCTGGCCGGTATCGCCATGGGTATTGGTGCGTTTGTGGGGCTGGTGGGATTCTCGCGCTCGTTTGCCCACGAATGGCTGCGCATGTATGAGAGCAGCGGAACCGATATTGCCGTGGTGCAGCAAACGTTTCTCAACACATCAGTGAACGAGGCCGACGGGGCGAAACTTCTGGCGCTGCCAACGGTGGCGCGCATCTCGCCCATGATTCTGAACCTGATGGACCTGACCCCAGATGTAAATGCCCTGGCTTACGGGTGGAAGGCCGATTCCTACGAATTCGAATCACTCAAAATCGTCGCGGGGCGAAGGCTTCGCGACGGCCAGCCGGAGCTGATGCTGGGGGATTTGCTGGCGGGGAATCTGCACAAGAATCCCGGCGACACTCTGGAGATTCAAGGCACAACTTTTACGGTCTGCGGAATTTACCATGGCGGTTCCGCTCTGGAGGCTGGAGCGGCGATTTTGCCCCTGGACCAGATGCAGAAACTGGGCAGCATTGAGGGCAAGGTAACGGCTTTCCACGTGCGCCTGAAGCCTGGTCCGCTCAGCGAATCGCCGGATCACTACCTGGCGCGGGCGCAGCAGGAGATTGAATCCGCGCTGCCCGGCCTGCGTGCCGTGCCTGCGGCGGAGCGCGCCGGAAACAACCAGATTGTTTTGCTGGCGAAGGCCACGGCGTGGGGCACGTCGTCCATCGCGCTGCTTATCGGCATTCTGGGGATTGCCAACACGATGGCGATGGCGGTGTTCGAGAGGACGCGCGAAATTGGTTTGCTGCGCGCGCTCGGCTGGGGCCGCTGGCGGGTGGTTTTGCTGGTGGAGATGGAGGCGGCCGGACTTGGTTTCGCCGGCGGCGTGCTGGGCATAGCGGCGGGGTGGACCGCGTTGCGAATTTTGGCCGGCCTGCCGCAGACCGCATCCATTGTTTCTTCGTCATTCTCCTGGCTGCTGCTGGCGGAGGCGGTGGGGATTGCGGTTTTTGCCGGCCTGCTTGCCGGTGCGGTTCCCGCGTGGCGCGGAGCGCGGCTTTCCCCGGTGGAGGCGCTCCGCCATGACTGAGCTTCTTCTGAGGGCGCGCGACCTGAGCAAGAGCTACGACAACGGGCGAATGCAGGCGCTCCGCGGCGTCAGTCTGGACATTTCCGCAGGCGAATTCCTGGCAATCGTCGGTCCCAGCGGCAGCGGCAAATCCACGCTGCTTCAGCTGTTGGGCGGGCTGGATACGCCGACCAGCGGCCAAGTGCTGTGGCGTGGCGTTCCACTGGGCACGCGGGGCGATCTCGATGTGTACCGGTCGCGCCATGTCGGGTTTGTGTTTCAGGCATTCCATCTGCTGACCACGTTGACGGTTCTTGAAAATGTGCAGGTGCCGATGCTGGCCGCGCCGCGCAACGCAACCGGCCGGGCGGAGCGTGCCCGCGTGCTGTTGACCGAGATGGGCCTGGATGGATGTCTGCGCCAATATCCGAACGAACTTTCCGGGGGCCAGCGCCAGCGAGTGGCCATTGCCCGCGCCCTTGCGAATGAACCCGAGCTACTGCTGGCGGATGAGCCGACGGGAAACCTGGATAGCGAAAACTCAGTTCGAATCCTGGACGTCCTGATGGAGCTGCGCGACCGGCGCGGCATGACGCTGGTGATCGTGACCCACGAGGACGGAATTGCGCAAGCGGCCGGACGCCACATCCGCCTCCGCGATGGAAGGATCATATGAGAGGCGCGGCCATCCTTCTCGCGTTGCTGCTGGCGCCGCCGGCTCCGCAGGTTACCACCGGATCGGTTCTGACCGGGATCCGCAACCGCGTTGAAACCGCCGACTATCGCATCACCGGACGAATCGTCCGCGTGGATGCGGATGGCCGCCGGCACAGTTACAACGTGACGGTGAAGGCTCACTGGTTTCCCGGCGTTCTGCGCATCCTGATGGACGTAACCCAGCCGGCATCTGCGCGCCAACGCATTTTGTTCGAAATGCGGCCATCCGGCGAGAGCGCGATCCTGCTGGCCCGTCCGGGAGATCCGGCGCCCAGGGCCCTGCCCTTCGCGCAATGGTCAGAGGGAATTCTGGGTTCCGACTTCAGCTACGAGGATCTTCTGGAGCCGCAGTTTTTCTGGCCGGAGCAGGAACTGCTGGAAGAGACCCAGCGCGGCGCGCGCATGTGCGAGGTGCTCAAAAGCACGCCCGGCGCGGAGCACTCGCAGTATGCCGAGGTTCGCACCTGGCTGGACAAGTCCATCGACTTCCCCATCTACACGGAAAAGACATTGAAGACGACGGGCGTGCAAAAAGATTTCACGTATATGGGGATTCGCCACGAAGGCGGTGTGTGGTCGGCCAACCAGGTGCAGGTTTCCGCACGGGGAAGCCGCGCGCTGTCGCTCTTCGTTGTCGAACGCGGCTCCGCCAAGGCAAACCTCGGCGCCAAGGATTTCCAACCCAACGCAATGGTGCGGTTCTGAGGAGGCCATAAGTGGCGCTGCTCATTTTGCTGGTCACTTTGGCCATTGGCCTCGTCTGTGCGGGCGCGATTTACCAGTCCGTGGGTTCAATCCGAGACCGGCGTCGGCTCTGCGGGGATGGCCGCCACATCGCTTTGGGCACGGGAGGCAATCTTTACCTGGTCGAAAAAGGAACGGGGCTCGCCACCGTCATCTTTGAATCGGGCATTGCCGCAACCAGCCTGAACTGGTTTCGCATCCAGGAGAGCGTCTCAGAATTCGCCGCCACGGTATCTTACGATCGCCTCGGCCTGGGATGGAGCGATCGCGCCACCAGCTCGCGGACTCCCTCCAATGTGGCTGCGGAGCTTCGCGCGCTGCTTCAAGCTGCCGGCACTCGACCGCCCTACGTGCTGGTCGGTCACTCCTTCGGCGGCCTTGTGGCGCGGCGCTTCGCGCTGAGCTGGCCTGAAGAAGTCTCCGCTCTTGTGCTGGTAGACCCCATGCGCTGCGAAGAGTGGCCGCCGATGGAGCCCGCCCGGCAAGCCGAGGTCGAACGAGGACTGCGCATGTCTTCCATCGCCATTCATCTTGCCCGCTTCGGCATCATTCGCCTGGCGGTCACTTCCATGATGAAGTACACGGGACGCCTGTCACAGCATCTCGCACTGGCGGGCGGCAGCTGGGCGCGGCAGGTGCTCCATCGAGTGACCGGCGAAGTACGCAAGCTGCCACGCGAAACCTGGCCCGCCGTAGCTGCGCACTGGTCCAGGCCTGACTTTTACGCCGGAATGCGCGCGCACGTTGAATCTGTGCCGCACACGGTGAGGGAAATGATGGACGCACCGCCAATCCCGAATATCCCGATCGTTGTGCTCACGCCCGGCAACTCCGAGCCGCTGACGCGGGAAAGCCTGGCGCGCATCGGCGACGATGTACGGCAGGAGATCGTGGAGGACTGCGCCCATTGGATCCATCTGGATCGTCCGGAGTTCGTCATCGATTCCATTCGCAGCGTGGTGGCCGCAATTGAGGAGCCCGTCGCTGCCGTGGTGGGATAAGGCTCGGGCTGCTGCGTGAAGTCAGACGCCGCGGCTTGGCGAGTTAAGGCCTTTCCCCGGCGGCAAATTCCGTCCATGGTCCTGCCGGCATGTCCTTTAGCACGCCTTTCAAATACGCGTACTCGGGATGAGCCTTGAGGAATGGCGCGGCGTAAAAACTTTCTCCGCAGGGATGGCCGGCATGCCCAAACAACTCCATCTTTGCGGCAAGATCGGAGTCCGTCACCTTTCCGGTGACCGCGCCTCCGGGATAATACGCAGGCCAATCCCACTCCGGAACGCCGGTCTTAACCGTGTCCGCGTGGCCGCAGAGCGTGCGCTGGTCCGCGCCGGTTTTGCCGGTGTAGCTGTCCTCGTGGTCGGCAAGGAACTGCTCGGCGAGTTGCACGTCGATTTGCCCCTTGAACTCAGCCATCTTCTTCTTCCACTCCACGTGGCGCGCATTCTCTGACATGGAGAGGTTATTCGGGTCCCAGTGCGGCGTCTCCTCCTTGATCAGGCTCGGATCACGGGCAAAGTTCGAGCTGACAAAGTAGCCGTCCGTCTTACGCCACATCGGCGTGTATTTGAGTCCCAGTTCCAGATACGCAATCTCTCCCGTCTTGCGGTCGCCGATGAGCCAGTCGTTGGCGTAGCCGCCGTTGTCGCCCTTGCGCATGATGGCGGCGTACTCGTCGATGGAGCCGGCGTACTGGAGCGCCTTGCGCGAGCGCACGAACTCGGGAATGCCATCAGGATTCCAGCCCTCGAATTGCGTGATGGTTGTTTCGGTCACCATCAGGCCGGCATCGTTGACGCCAAAATCGTCCTGGCTGGTAATCACGCCGGGCTCGCCGTCCATAAGGATGCGACTCCCATGCGCGGGTTTGATATCGAACATGATGGTCCAGCGCGCACCGTCGGCGTAGCCCGACCAGTTATTGTGCGCGATGACGATTCTGCCGTCTTTGGTGTAGCTGCCGGTGGCGATGAACGCTGAGCAGCGGCCTTGAGGGCGGATCTGGGGCACGTTGGCTGCGGCAGGCAGATTGGCGGCTTTCTGGCGCGTGTCCAGCCAGGGAACGTAATACTCCGACAGCTCCATGGAGCCGTTCAGGGCAACGATATCCCACACGTCGAGCTTGACGCCGCGCGACTGCGCGCCGCGCGCGATGCCTTGGAGCTCCTGCCGGTATTCGGTCTCGATATGCGGCCAGAGCTGGGTTTGGGCGGCCTGGCGGTAGAAGGCCCAATCGCGTTTGGTGGAGTGCTGGGTCTCGACTTTGGTCACGTGGATCAGGTCGGCGATCTCGTTGGCCAGCAACTGCCCGTGCTGGTAGCCGATCTGGGCCGGAGTGCCCTCGAGGTGGACGTAGGTCCAGCCGCCGCGCTGGAAGCGGTAGCCGGGCGAGGCGGAAGCATCGCTGGCGGCCGCGGCCATGGAGACGGAACACGCAAGGAAGCAAAACGGAAGCAGACGCCAAATGCGAAGACGCATCATCGATCCTCCGGGATGAAATGAAGGTACCACGGCAGAAACTGATCGCATAAATGACGGCAGCATTTTTGTTACGAACCTTGGAGACAGGACGCTAGGGTTCAGAGAATCGGCTTATAAACTTGAGCCGAAAGCCAGCAGACGACCGTCGCAATCCCTCAAAACAAACTCCCGTGTGCCCCATGGCGTGTCGCCGAGTTCGCGGGCAAACTCCACGCCCCTGCCTGCGTATTCAGCGTAGAGCGCGCTGGCATCTTCGACGTTGATGTACGCGTCGAGCAGCTCTTCCGCATATTTCTCCGGATTGGCTGTGGGCGGCTCGGCGCAGCGGAAGTGGATGGCGCACTGGTCGCGCATCACGATGGTGTAGGAGGCCGGATCCTGCCATTTGCCGACGCATTCGAACCCCAGCTTGCCTTTGTACCAGGCGAGCGTGGAGGGAATGTCAGTGGCGAAGAATACGGGCGCGATCTGACGAATCATGGACCCGAGTGTATCGTGAGCCGAGGCAGTCGATGGCTATCAGCGCTTCTTCCCGGCTTTCGCGGCCGGCTTTTTCGCCGCCGGCTTGGACGGCTTCTGCGGCTTTGCCTTCGGCTTCGGCGCCGGTTTCGCTGCCGGCTTCGGCTTGGGCGCGGGCTTCTTCGGCGTGGGCTTCTTGGGCGCGGGCTTGGCGACCGGCTTTGTCGGCTTCTTTGGCACCGACTTGTGCGCGGGTTTGGCCGCGGGCTTCAGCGCCGCCGCTTTTACAGCGGGCTTGACGGCTTTCTTCGGCGGCTCTGGGGCCTTTTTCGCCGGAGCTGTTTTGGGGGCGGGCGCATGGGCCAGCCTGGCAGGCGGAGCGCTGACCGAAGCGGCTTTGGCTGCGGGCTTTGCCGTGACTTCCAGCTTTGCGGCAGGTTTGGCCGCGTGCTTTTCGGCGGCCGGAGGAGCGGGAGCTGGTTTCGCCGACGGCTTGGGCGCGGCCTTTGCCGGCGCCTTGGGCGCAGCCGCCTTGCCTTTTTTCGCCGGCGCGGCTCGTTCTTCCTCTTCGTCCTCCGTCTCTTCCTCGTCTTCGTCGCTTTCTTCTTCTTCCGGCTCCAGCGCGATCTTGGGTATTCCCAGCCCAATATCGTCTTCGTCGCTGGATCCCATATCCTCCAAATCCTCTTCCAAGCTTTCTTCGCCCTCTTCTTCTTCCTCGAAGGACTCTTTCACTTTGGCATCAGCCCCGCGGCGCGCCCTGGTGCGCTTGTAGGTTTGCTGCGGGGGCGGCGCCGGAGGCGAATATGGCTCCAGGAACGCCCGCATTTCCTCGGGAGCCTCAAGCTTGCCGTCAATCAACTGGAGGAAGATGGCATGCACGATCTCGTTGTAGTTTGGCAATTCAGGGCGGATGCGCATCTCCTGCATGAGAGCGTAGGGAATCCGCTGCCGCATCTCCGGCCACACTTTGAGGAAGTTGTGGTACTTCTCCTTGACGGCGGAATCCTTCGCGGTGAACCCAAGCCAGAGGATCGCCTCGGGGTCATAGGTGGTGAATAGCTTGAAGGTGGCCGAGGCGGTCTGGTTTTGCTTGGAAAGCAGAATCTTCTGGAAACCGGCCGCGAGCGAATCCAGGCTGTTCCACTCCTCAACGAAACCGGGCCGCAGCAGTTGCTTTTTCAGGCTGGCCAGGTCCTTGGGCGCCATTTTCGCGGTCAGCAGTTGCATCTGCGCCGCGGAAATGTCAGCATGTACCCCTTGCATGAGCAGGTCCACGGCCAAGTCGTGCAGGGCTTTCAGTTTTTCCGTATCCGCCTTGGCATGGGTCCAGGCCGGGCACAGGACTTTCATCCACCCCTCAGCCTCAAGAGCCTTCAGCACCCCCAGCCCGTCGTCCTCGTGTCCGATCTGCTCCAGCTCGCGGCTCTTGGCCTTGGATGAGAGGTACTCGATGACTCCATCCGCCTTGGCATTCTCATAGCGCTGCTGAGTGCGAGGATCAAGATCCCAACTCAACCGCGTGCGGTAACGGACGGCCCGGATGAGCAATTCCGGATCCTCAATGAAGCCGTAGTTTGACACCAGGCGCAGGCTCCGCGCCTCAATGTCCGCCACTCCATTCAGCGGATCCATGAGCAGGCCGTAGGACCCTTCATTCAGCGAAATTGCCATTCCATTGGCGGTAAAGTCACGCCGCCGCAGATCTTCCTGGATCGACGCCCAGTGATAAATGGGCTGGCCGGGCTTTTTGTATTCCACCTGGTGGGTGCTGACCAGATCCACTCGGACCGTTCCCGGGAAGCAAAGATAGAGAGTGCGCGTGGACTCGTCCTCGCCCCAGGTTTTTCCGCCGGCTTTTTCAATTGCTTTCTTCAGCTTGAGGGCATTTCCATGAACCGCAACCTCAAGCTCGCGGACGGCGTGGCCGCTGGTCAGGTCGCGCACCGCGTCGCCGGTAAGAAACACGATCATGCCTGCGTCCCGCGCCGCATCCCGCAGGATGCGCAGGGCATGCTGCTGGTCACTCGAGAGCCGATTCTCCAGGAGGTAAATGTAATCGGGCATTCCGTGTCCCCGCTTTCTGCGAGTGGGTGTGCCGCCAAGTGCCTGATCCAGAATCGCTTAAGGCGCGAACGAGCACAGCTTGCAAAGCTGTACCTTATCACAACTTGCACCTGTTTGCTAGACGGTTCAGGGGCGAAAAGTGCACCGAGCCCTGTTCAATCCGGTTCGCATTCGGAATCCAGCTGCGTGGACGGAGACGTATCCGCCATTGCCCGTTTTGGGTTCCCGGCAAGACGCTGAATCCAAGCAGGTTAGAGTTCCCGCCGCCCTTCCATGGCA
Source organism: uncultured Acidobacteriota bacterium (assembly GCA_963788435.1). Classification (GTDB taxonomy): domain Bacteria; phylum Acidobacteriota; class Terriglobia; order Terriglobales; family Acidobacteriaceae; genus Telmatobacter. Next base: position 29,594 of record CAWBIG010000177.1, read on the forward strand.
CGAGTCATCGTAACCTCGTCCGCGTATTCGATGTCGCTGCCCGCCGGAACACCAGTGGCGATTCGAGTGATCCGCACGCCGGCTGAGCGCAGGACCGATGCCAGCCAATTCGCCGTCGCTTCGCCTTCGAGGGTGGGGCTGGTGGCAAGGATTACCTCGTCGATCTCGCCGCGTCCGGCACGGTCCAGCAGGCCGCCGGCCCGAAGCTGCTCCGTGCCCACGCCGTGGAGAGGCGAAAGCGTCCCGTGAAGCACGTGGTAGACGCCGTTATATCCCCGGGTCCGCTCAATGGCGTCGATACTGGTGGGCTCCTCAACCACGCACACCTGGCGCTGGTTGCGGGTGGAACTGATGCAGTAGACGCAGGGGTCCACGTCGGTGACATTGTTGCAGACGGAGCAGAGACGCAGGTTAGCCTTGAGGCCGCGCACAGCCTCGGCCAGCGCCTCCGCGTCGACATCCGAACCGCGCAGGATATGAAACGCGTAGCGTTGCGCGCTCTTGGTGCCCACTCCGGGCAGCTTCTTCAGTTCTTCAATGAGCCGCGCCATCGGCTCGGCATAACGTGACAAAGGGGATTGCCTCCTCGGCCGCTTGGTCTATTCTCGCAGGCCTCGGCGGGGCAAGGACGGACGCGGCGCCATTCTAGGAAGCATTCACAACGGCGTCACAGGCACTGCAACGGAGTACCTGCTTCTTCCTTATAAAGAGCCAGCCCAGCAAGCCTGCAAAGAAGAATGAGATCCCCAAGCCAACTAAAAGCGCGCTGCTAACAGAACCCAGAAGAAACTGCGGCCGAGCGGTGCTTCTGGTTCCGTCCGCATCGTCAGCGGCATAAACCACATCCACCTCCTGGGCAGGCACGCCAAGTGTGCCATCCTGCGCTCTTTCCCCGCATTCTTTCGCAGCCAAAGCATCCGACTTTGTCTCGTTAAACGTGGCAAGGGCACATTCACAGTACTCTTCGGTGAGGACCTGAGACGACTCCAGTCCCCCTGCGCGAACGCTCCGTCGAACATCCCGAGCGCAATTCCTGCGGAATGTGGCGTCGGCGGCAGTCTGACGCGACTGGGCGGATTCGCTCGAAACGATGTCTGCATTGATTCCGATCAGCATCGAGACACATGCCACAACTCCAAGAAATGAGGGAATCAGCAGGAGAAAGCCAATGACGACCAGCGGTCCTCTAAGCCGAAAGGCCGTCTTGCGGCTTAATATGCCACGATCGCATTCCTCGCATCTGATGAAGGAACCTCCGATAACAGGGGGCCGTTGTGGCACCTTGGTGTTCAACGGCTGTCGGGGAGCATCGGATCCGGGTGGTGAATGCGGGATGTTCCACCTGCCTGCGAGAATGATCGACATTTCCGATCGTCTCCATCCGCTGCGCCGGGTCCCGATTGATTGTACGCCGGACGGCTGGTTGAACGGGTCCTTATGTTGTTGTTAACAGGAGGTCCCCACGGCAAGGGGGCTTCCAGATTATCCAATCGGCGACTGGAATCTGGCGCCCCTCGCCAGCTCACTTCTTGGCATACGTGGTCAGAAACAACTTCGTCCAGGAGTCGCCCTGCTTCATCTCCAGCAGGAAGGAAAGCTTATCCTCCGGAGTTCGTTCGTACGTGGCGCGAAGCACCGGGCCGGGCGCGGAAGCATCGCTCAGCAGCACCAGCTTGTTGCCGGAGGCTTCGCCGGTCAGTTCCATCGGACGGACGCTGGTGTCGTTGAACCACCACGCCGTGTACTTCCCCGTTTGCTTGTCGAATGAAATGAAATGCCGCGTGTCCGTTGGTTTGCGGTTGGGTAAAGTTGTCGAGAGCATTTCGCAGACGTACTTACCTTTGATGCAGACTGCGATATTGTCGGTTGCATCGCCGATCATTGTCTGGCCGTTGCTGGTATTGAAATCCTGATGCCCTGACCAGTCGCCTTCCATGAAGGAAAGACCATCCACAGCGTCTGCGGCCGTTTTGGACTGCTGTTGGGCGAAGCTGGACAAAGCGCCGAGCGTCACGAGAAGGCAAACCACTAATCTCATCCGAGTCTCCTTAAATGAATGAAAATTGCAGGATTGCGATGGTTTCCACTCGTTGCGTTCTCGATCATTCACTACCCAGGACGCGCTTGAAGATCGCATCCACGTTACCGAGCTGCCGGTTGTAATCGAAGGTCTTTTCCAGCCTGGCCGGTGAAAGCAGCTTGCGGATTTCAGGGTCGCGCGCTACTTCGTCCCGGAAGACGAGGTCGTCCTTCCACGCACGCGTGGCGTGGCTCTGCACCAAACGATAAGCTTCCTCGCGGAGCATTCCGGCTTCGGCAAGGTCCAGCAAAAGCTGCCCACTGAAGATGAGGCCGCCCGTCGATTCGAGATTCTTCTTCATGCGCTCTGGGTAGACGAGCAGGCGATCGATCAGGTCCGCCGTTTTGGCGAGCAGGTAGTCGGCGAGGATGGTCGAATCCGGAAAGATGACCCGTTCCACCGATGAATGGGAGATGTCGCGCTCGTGCCATAGCGCCACATTCTCCAGCGCCGCCTGTGCGTTGCCGCGGAGCACCCGCGCCAGGCCGCTGATCTGCTCGCTGACGATGGGGTTCTTCTTGTGCGGCATGGCCGACGAACCCTTCTGCTTTTCGCTGAAGTACTCCTGCGCCTCGCGAACCTCGGTGCGCTGCAAGTGGCGCACTTCGACGGCGATCTTGTCGAGCGTGCTGCCGAGGATGGCCAGCGTGGAGATGTAGGCGGCGTGGCGGTCGCGCTGGATGACCTGCGTGGCCACCGGCGCCGGTTTCAGTCCGAGCCGCTCGCAAATGCGTTCCTCATGCTCAGGCTTCAGGTGGCCGAAGGTGCCCACCGCGCCGGAGAGCTTGCCCACGCGCATCTCCTCGGCCGCCGCTTCAAAGCGCTTGCTGTCGCGCTCGATTTCCGCGTACCAGTTCAGCAGCTTGAGCCCGAAGGCGGTGGGCTCGGCGTGAATGCCGTGGGTGCGGCCGATGGTCGGCGTGTGCTTGAATTCGATGGCCCGGCGGCGCAGAACCGCAGCCAACGCGGCCAGTCCTTCGTGGATGATCTTCGACGCCGCCTTGACCTGGAGCGCTTGCGCGGTGTCCACGATGTCGTTCGAAGTGAGCCCGTAGTGCAGCCAGCGGGACTCTTCGGCGAGGCCTTGCACCTTCAACGACTCCGCGACCGCGGTGGTGAAGGCGATGACGTCGTGTTTCACTTCGGCTTCGATCTCGGCAATGCGCTCGACGGAGAAGCTACCCTTTTCGGCGATGGCACGCGCCGCGGCCTGCGGCACCACGCCGTCCTCGGCCAGCACCATGCTGGCAGCGGCCTCAACCTCAAGCCAGCAGCGGTATTTGTTCTCTTCGGTCCAGATGCGGCCCATTGCCGGGCGGGTATAACGATCAATCAACTCGCTTTCTCCTCGCTTGCACCGGCGCAGGCGCACCGCTTCGCCGGCCAACATTTGATTGTAGGGCAATGCGAAGGGGCGAAAGGCTGCGATGGAATTCGAGAGTCTCGTGGCCGCGATCCAAAACGCCCCATCCGGGAAAATCGAGAGGATACAGGCCGCTAGGGATTACTTGGGCCTGTTTCAGGTCCAGGAAGCGGCCCACCCCAGACCGTAGGCCCTCCCGGCCAACCGGGAAAGCCGGGGCCAGGCATCGGCGGTCGAGTCTGGCTCGGCGGTTTGGACGGCTCGGGCAAACTATAGAAGCGAGGAACTTTGAAGAGCGAGGCTGACGGCTCGCTTCGATCGAACCTGGACATCACGATCGTCAACACTCCGCCAGTAGAGTCCTTTTGCTGCTCGAAAACGATCAATTGCAACTCTTTTGAATACCAGGTTTCGTCCACCATCTGGACGGGCTGTGATGCGGCGTCGGACCGAGAGTGACGGGTCCAAGAATGACATACGCCCGTTGCCTCGAGCCCATTGATGGTCCGGGCGCCAAGGTCTTCGCCTGCGGGGCTATCAAGATCGAAGCCGCTCGAATGAGGGACATGGAACCATTGCCTGTCGTCCATTGAAATGGCGGGATCGAGGACGTGGATCAAGCGTGCCACCGGATCGGTAAGGATCACATTCAACAATGGCGGCTCTTTGGTAAACGACGGGGGCACGTAGTCGTGCAGCTCATGCCGTGTGCGCCCGCTGGAATCCCTGGCGACCGGCGTGGTGGTTTGCCAGGTCTCCGAGCCTCCACTGGGCAGCGGCCGTACGATCTGAATCTGGTACTCGGCCGTAAACGGTTTGCCTGTCACCGTGGGAACGTAGGGTAGGTCGAGGGCAAACGGGCGGGGAAGGACCTTGGCGGTGTTTTGGGGAATTTGATGCGCGTTGAGCGTGAGGAAGGCTGAACCGGTCATAAGGAGGAGAAACGGCAGCCTGGGCACGCACGGCATGCGGACCTCCAGCGGGGACTTCACTAGCTCACTGGATGGTTTTGTGAGACAAAAAGTTTCGGCGCGGCTGAAGCCATGCCCTGGCGCGCTGTCTGTCTGGCCGCAAGTTCTCCACCAGGCTGTAAAGTCGTGCCCTGGCATCTCTTTGTCCATTTGGAAGAGCCCTCCGCAGCCAGTAAAGCTGTGCCGACTCAAAACTTCCTGCCCCGCGGATTCTCCAGACACTGCTTATTGCACCTGGTCTCGGAGCGAGGCAATTACCCGCATGCACGTTGGCATGTCGCTGCCGGTGGCCTTCTGATAGCGCTCCGCGGCTTCGCCGAGTTGATGGGCGCGCAGCATAGTGATGAGCTGGGCGCGCAGCGGGTCTTTGATGGCGGCGGCAATGGCTTTGTATTGTTCGCGGTCGGCGGCGCTATCGCGGAAATCCTTGATGCCCTGCTCGGTCATGCAGGGAAAGTCGCTCATCCAGCGGCCATTCTTGCGCACCAGCCAGAGTATGAGCTGTCCGCCGTCGCTTGTATTGGGATACTGGTAATCGATGTGCAGTTCACGCTCGGGCTTGACCAGAAAGTGCACCTGAGCCGCAAGCGCGTTCATGTTGCCTTCGTTCACGGGCATCCACGAAAGCAGGACCTTGGTCGGGACATGGTCGTGTGCATTCAGGAAAGCCAGCTCGTTGTAGACGTCCTTGTTGGCCGGCGTGATGCATGTGCGCGATTGCGGCAGATACAAGGATTCGAGGCGAGTCAGATCGCCGGAGTCGTAGGCGGCCACGTACTGCGCCGCGAACGCCTTTACCTCCTGTGGTACGGGGGTGTCCTGGGCGTGGAGGGTCAAGACCACTGCAAAGGCGAGAGCAAGCGCACACAGTGTTGGTGAGAAGCTTGATTTCATAACGTCCTCTTACTGGCGTTTGAACCACGTTGGCGTGGAATTGAGGTCGGAGGCAAGGTGCAAGGGGGCGCGGGTTCGGTTACTGAAGTGACAGATAGAAAGGCAAGAACAAAAGCAATGGCCCGGCCGGAGTTGGCGGTTTCCACCCACGATCATGCTGGATGGAGTGGATGGTGGATCGGGCGACTATTGCTGGGGGCGGGGCCAGCGGGCTTCGACGGTGGTGCCGATGCCGCCGCGGGGACGGAAGACGCCTTTGACCACGGCCCAGACCGGATCAGCAGCCTTGACCACGTCTTCGAGCACCTGGTTGACGATGTTTTCCTGAAAAATGCCCAGGTTGCGGTAACTGAAGAGGTACTCCTTGAGAGATTTGAGCTCGAGGCAGCGCTCGCGGGGCATGTAGCGGACGGTGAGCTGGCCGAAGTCGGGCAGGCCGGTCTTGGGACAGACGCTGGTCAGCTCAGGATCGTCGATTTCGATCTCATAGCCGGGGAACTGGTTGCGCCAGGTCTCGATGGCGGGGAAGTTGAAGTCGAGGCCGGCCTTGGCGTGGTCGTCGGTGTAGCGCGGGGCGGTGGTGGCCATGGGTTCATTGTACGGATTGCGCGAGTGCAGGGCCAAAAAGGACGGGCGGGTGCAGCCAGAATGGATGGCGATTTGAGCTAAGTGGAGGCGATGTTTATGCCTTTCTCATTGTTATCTCAGTAGGTTGAGGACGAACTCCTACAGGAGGTCCCCGCAATGCTCGCCTATGCGAAGGTGTCCGTCTTGCCACTGCTGGTCTTGGCGTGTCTCACGCTCAAGACCCTTAACGCGCAGAATCAAACTCCCAACCAGGTTGCTAAATCCCCGGCCGGAAACACTGCCGCGGAACAAGCTCCCAGCACAAGTACCGACTTGTTCGTCATGGCCGGTTCCGATTTCGACCGTCCCGGACTGGTGCCGCGTGCCAATTACAACATCGGTATCGGGCACACCTTTTCTTTTCTCAAGAAAGATCCGGTTGGAGATGAGCTCACTTTTGGCTACACCTATGAAAACGCAGGGACTCACGGGTTCTTTCACACAGCTAATGGAGAGCACACCGAGCAACTTGGAGTCATGAAGAACTTCTCAATTCCGAAGTCGCAAGCGTTGACCGGATATACATGGATTCAAACGGGCATCACCAGCTACACAGGCTATGGCCATCTACTGAACCGTCTCGACACCGGCCTATCGCTTGGCGTGATCGTCCATCTCAATTTTCATAGCTCGATCTGGATACAAGAGAGCTACAGCAAGGTTGTGACTCTACCCTGGTACACGACCAGCAGCGCCGGCTACACCTACAGCTGGTAATTCGCAAAGGGAGGAGAATCTGCGCCGCTTGTGGCTTTGCCGCTCCTGCGCCATCCTGATCTGCATTCGAACTACGCCTCATGGACATGCGATTAAGCCGTTTTGCTGCAAGATTTTCCCGCTACCTCGGGGCTCTTCAAGCGTCGGATATACTGGCTCAGGTTACGGAATGACGAAGGAACGCAAGCAATTGGGATGGGGCTGGGTGTGGCTGGGCGCGGCAATCATCCTGGTTCTGGTTTTTGTGGCAGTGCGCTCGCTGACGCGGGAGCGGCTGGATGTCCGCGTGGTGCGTGTAGAGCGCGGTTCGTTAACGAGCACGGAAAGCACCAACGGGCGGGTTGAACCGGAGCTGAACCAGCAGATCACCAGCCCGCTGGCGACCACGGTGAAGGCAGTCTATGTACAGCCCGGCGACAAAGTTCGCGCGGGCAAAGTGCTGATGCTGCTGGACGACATGAATGCGCGGACGCAGCTGGCCGCCGCAGAAACCGCGGTAAAAAGCGCGCAGGCGATGCTGGAAGCGGCGACGCACAACGGGACCCTGGAGCAGCGGCAGGCATCGGCCGCGGAGATCGCCCGAGACCGGATCGATCGTGACCAGGCGCAGCACGATCTGGAGGCTTTGGCCAAGCTGAACCTGACTGGAGCAGCTTCAGCCAGCGAGGTAGCGGCGGCGCGGCAACGGCTGGATTCAGCGGAAGCGGCATTGAATGCGGCGCGAACCAGCGGCGGCGATCGCTATTCCCCGGCTGAAGTGGCGCGCGCCGAGGCTGCGCTGAAAGATGCGGAAGCGGGGCTGGCGGCGGCGAAGGACGTGGAGGACCGGACCAAGGTGCGAGCGCCCATCGCCGGAACTGTGTACAACGTTGACGTTCACGCGACGGATTTCGTGGATCAGGGCAAGGTGCTCCTGGAAATGGCCGATCTGAGCCGTGAGCGCGTGCGCGCGTATTTCGACGAGCCCGATATAGGCGTGCTGGCAGTTGGACAGCCCGTCCAGATCTCGTGGGACGCAATGCCGGGGAAGGTTTGGCACGGGCACATCGAGCGAATTCCGGTCACAGTGTCGCAATACGAAACGCGGCGCGTGGGCGAGACGCTGGTCAGCCTGGATGACAACGACGGGCAGTTGCTGCCGGATACCAGCGTGACGGTATACGTAACCACGGCGACCCAGTTCAATGCCTTGATTGTTCCAAATGCGGCGCTGCACATGGAGAACGGGCGTACCTTTGTGTTCCGCGTTACAGGAGATGAATTGAAGCGGGCGCCGGTGACTTATGGCACCCGAAATGTGAATGAGGCGGCGATTCTGTCTGGATTGAATGCGGGAGATTGGGTGGCAACCGGGACCTTGAGCGGACAGCCGCTGCAAGAAGGCGTTCTTATCAGGGAAGTGCGGTGAAGGGGAGGATGGCGATCGAAGGCGTAGCACGGGTAGGGTGGTTGCGGGCGCTTGCGGCCCTTGCCGTGCTAACTACGGTTATTTCAGGCAACGCGGAGCGGGCGCGGCTGGCGGAAGCGGACGCGGCACTGCAAGCGGGACGAGCCGACGCGGCGATGACGATTCTGAGCGGGCTTCCGGCGCCGGAAGGCAATTCGGCGTTGGCGCACAACCTGCGCTGCCGGATTCTGTTCGCGCTGGAACAGTGGAGCGATGCTGCGAACGAATGCCAGCAGGCGGTCAGCCTGGAGCCGCAGAGTTCCATGTTTCACCTGTGGCTGGGCCGGGCGGTGGGCGAGAAGGCCGATACTGCGCCATTCTGGCAGGCCTACGGGCTGGCCAAGCGCGCGCGGGTGGAGTTTGAGCAGGCGGTTGCGCTGGACCCGCGCAACGCTGAGGCGCTGGCGGATTTGGGAGAGTTCTACGACGAGGCTCCCGGCATTGTGGGCGGCGGCACGGCCAAGGCGCAGGACGTGGCAGCGCGCCTTGACCGGGTTGACCAGGCCCGGGCACACGAGTTGAGGGCCGGCATTGCCCAGCAGAATCGCGACTTTCCCACGGCCGAACGCGAGCTGAGAGCAGCGGTGGCGGCAAGCCCGCATCCGGCGTTCCAGTGGATGCGGTTGGCCAGCTTTTATCGCAAGAACAAGAAGTGGGCGGCCATGGAAAATGCGGTGGAAAAGGGCGACGCCGCCGCGGAGCGGGACCCCAGGGCCGGAGTGGCATTGTTCAATGGAGCCTCAGTGCTGATTGGAGCGCAACGCAATTCCGCGCTGGCCATCCGCATGCTGCACGAGTACCTGGCTGCTCCCAGGCAGACGGAAGAGGGACCGACGTTTGTGGCGCACGTGTGGCTGGCGCGGCTGGAAAAGCAGGCAGGCGACACGGCCGCGGCCGACCGGGAGCGCGATGCCGCCTTGTCTGAAGCCAGCACCTATAAGCCCGCGCTGGATTTGAACCTGATCCTGGATGCGCACACGTGAGAATCGCTGACATAGCGTGGATTAGACGGACCGGACCGGCGGCTCTGCTTGCGATGAGCCTTGCGGGAATGGCAACCGCGCACGCACAGGTGTCGCTCAGGACCGTGGTGGAACTGGCGCAGCAGAATTCAACCGTCGTACGCGCGGCGCAGGCGGACGTGATCAAGGCGCAGGCGGTTCTTTCTGAGAGCAGGGATGTTTATGTTCCCTCTCTTTCCTTTGGCACCGGGATTCCCGCCTTTCCTGAGGAAGGCTTTACGGGCCAGCCGCCGTCGCTGTGGAGCGCGACGGTGCAGTCGCTGGTCTTCAGCATTCCGCAGAAGTATTACATCGGTGCGGCGCGATCCGGCATTCAAGCTGCCACGACGCGGTTGAAGGACGCCAAAGAACAGGTGGCGCTGGATGCTTCGCAGGCCTACATTGAGCTGGACACGGTGAACCGGGAGCTGGCGGCGGCGCAGGCGCAGAAAGAGTATGCAGCGAAACTGGTGGAGATCGAGCAACAGAGGGCAGAGGCGGGCGTGGACTCACTGCACGACTTGCTGGAGGCGAAGCTGGAGGCAGCCACCGTAAACCTGGCGGACATTCATCTGGAAGCGCGCGCGGCCACGCTGGAGAAGCAGCTCTCCACGTTGGCGGGACTTCCGGTTGGCTCCATCATCCCCGATCCTGCAAGCATTCCGGAGATTCCCAAGGTGACGGGCGACAATCCGCGAACGACGATGTCCGGCGTGACGGCGGCACGGCTGATTGCGGATTCGAAGGAGAGTGTGGCCAGGGGCGACGAGAAAGGTAATTACATCCCTCAACTCAGTTTTTTTGCGCAATACAACCGCAATACGACAATTTTGAACGATGTGAACACCTTTTTCGCGCATTCGCTGCCGACGAACAATTTCTTCTCGGGATTCAACATCAGCATTCCAGTCTTCGACATGGGGCATCGCGCCAAGGGACGGGAGTCGGATGCTGACGCGTTGAGAGCTAGAGTGGATGCCGACGAGGCTCTGCGGCAGAACGATCTCCAGATTGCTCAATTGAATGCAACTCTGCGCGAATTGAGTGCTCAAACCGAAGTCGCCAGCTTGAAGCAGCAGATTGCGGAGGATGATCTGAAGACTGTCCAGACCGAACTCGAGAATGGCAATGGTACCGCGGGGCAGCCTGGGGCACCGGCGCAGGTCAGCCCCAAAGCGGGCGAGCTGGCGCAGATCGACGAGCGCCAGAAGTACGAAGATGCGCAGGAGGCTGGGCTGGACCTGGACAAGGCGCGGCTGGGGCTGCTGAGGGCGCTGGGACACATGCAGGACTGGATCGACGAAGTAAAGGCGAAATAAGCATTTAGCTGCATCAATCGCGGCGGGGAAACATCTCACAATGGTAAGATGGTAGAGATGCCTATGCCCTTGAAAACCCTGTTCCTGAACCCACCTTCCTTTGAGAATTTCGATGGAGGAGCGAGCTCCCGCTGGCCGGCAACGCGAGAGATCGAGTCCTATTGGTACCCGGTGTGGCTGACCTATCCGGCCGGCATGCTGGAGGGGTCGCGACTGCTGGATGCGCCGCCGCACCATGTCTCCGCCGAAGAGACCATCAAGATCTGCAAGGACTACGAATTTCTGGTGTTGTTCACCTCGACTGTGGGCTGGGAGGGCGACCAACGGCTTGCCGAAGCAATCAAGTCAGCCAACCCGTCGATCCGCATCGCGTTTGTAGGTCCGCCGGTGACCACTTCGCCTGACAAAGCGCTTAACGAGTGCGCGGTGCTGGACTTCATTTGCCGCCGCGAATTCGATTACTCCGTTGTGGAGTTTGCTCAGGGAAAGCCGCTCAATGAGATTCTGGGCATCAGCTACGTTGAGGACGGTCCGCCGCGGCGGATTGTGCACAATCCCGACCGCCCGCAGGTGGAAGACCTGGACGCGATGCCCTGGGCCACCAAGATCTACAAGCGCGACATGGACGTGACGAAATACAACGTTCCGTTTCTGCTCCACCCATACATTGCGCTCTACTCCACGCGCGGCTGCCCGGCGCAATGCACATTTTGCTTGTGGCCGCAGACGCTGAGCGGACACGCATGGCGCAAGCGGTCAACGGACGATGTGGCCGCCGAGCTCAAATGGGCCAAGGAAAACTTCCCGCACGTGAAGGAGTTCTTCTTCGACGACGATACGTTCAACATCCAGAAGCAGCGCACCATCGAGCTGTGCGAGAAGCTGCAGCCGCTGGGGCTGACCTGGAGCTGCACGAGCCGCGTAACAACCGACCGCGACACGCTGAAGGCGATGAAGGATGCGGGCTGCCGGTTGCTGATCGTGGGATTTGAATCGGGCGATCCGCAAATCCTGAAAAACATTAAAAAAGGCGCCACCGTGGAGCGCGCGCGGGCCTTCGCCAAGGACTGCCATGACCTGGGGTTGGTGGTTCACGCGGACTTTATCCTGGGCCTGCCGGGCGAGACCAAGGAGTCGATCCGAAACACCATCAACTTCGCCAAGACTCTGGACTGCGAGACCATCCAGGTTTCGATTGCGCACGCGTACCCGGGCACGGAGTTTTACGATTACGCCAAGGCCAACGGCTTCATCACCAACGAGAAGATGGAAGACGGCGGCGGGCACCAGATGGCCCACATCGAGTATCCGGGCCTGCCCACCGACTACGTGATGGAGATGGTGCACCGCTTTTACGACGAGTACTACTTCCGTCCCAAGGCGGCGTTCCGCGTGGTGTGGAAAGCGATTGTGAACCGCGATGTGCCGCGGTTGTATGTGGAGGCCAAGTCGTTCCTGAAGCTGCGCGCGCAGCGCAACAAGCAGGTGAAGGAAACGCGCCGCCGTCAGGCGGATCCGCAAACTCCGGCCAGCGCGGGCGTGTAAGTGTGTATTTGCTGATTCGAGCGAAGGGCGGCGCCAGGCGTCCGCCCTTCTTCTTTTCACCCGCCATGCGGCGCTGCGGTGCATTAGGCCGATCGCTAAGATGAGTTCAGAACGCGTGACGCATCATCGACTCTCATTTCGGCAGTACCTCATTCTGGCCTTCGTGTCCGTCAGCGTTCCCCTCGGCGACGCTTCCCTTTCGCGCGGCATGACCAAGCTGCCTGCACTCTCTCTCTCGCACCCGCTCGCGCTTGTCGGCGCGGTCTTCACGCCGTGGGTCGCCCTCGGAATCGCGCTGCTCATCGGGTATTTTGCCAGTTACCTCACCGCGCTCTCGTGGGCCGACCTCACCTTCATCATGCCGGCGACGGCGCTGGGCAACGTCTTTGTCGCGCTGCTCGCGCACTTCTGGCTGCACGAGCAGATCTCCTGGATGCGCTGGACGGGAGTATTGCTGATCACCATCGGTGTCGCGTTTGTGGCGCACGGGCCGGCAAACACCACACCTGCCGTTAATGTCGGCGATGCGCTTTCGGCGGTTGCATTACACGGTGACGACGCAATCGGCACTTCCGTGAAACTGGAGCGGACGCCATGACAATTTCAACGGCAGTCCTGCAGCCTTGGTTCTGGAAGGCAACCGCCATGATCGCCACCATTGTCGCCGCGTCGTCGACCGGTGAGGTGCTGATGGCGGCAGCGATGAAATCGATAGGTGACCTGGATGAGATTCGCAAACGCAGCGGTCTCGCCGGAGCGATCAAAGCAGTGGTCACTTCCCCGCTGTTCATGGGCGGAATCGTCTTTATGGCCGTCGCGTTCTTCTCCCTGCTTTTCGCACTCAACCACATGAACCTGAGCCTGGTCGGCCCCGCTGCCGCGTCGCTCACACTGGTGACCAACACCATCGCGGCCAAGCTTTTCCTGAAAGAGAATTTGGATCGCCGGCGATGGACAGCAGCGGCCCTGGTCTGCGTCGGCGTGTACTTCCTGGCGCACTGAAGAAGCAACTGTCATCTTTCAGCCGTCAGCCATCAGCCTTTGCACGCCTCAGCCAAGGAATCGCATCAACCCTCGCGGCTTGAGGTCTGGCACGATGAACTCCTCCGCTTGGCCCGCCACCTCGCACACAGCCTCCGCCGCCAGGTGCCCGCTTCGTGCAGCGCTTTCCATGGTCGAGGGCCAGCCGGTCGCGGTCCAATCACCGGCAAGGAACATGTTGGGCCAGGGAGATTGCGTAGCAGCAGGGCGGAATGCATCGATCCCCGGCGGCACGCCGAATGTGGCGCGTACCTCCTTCACCAGCGCAGCCTTGACCAGCTTCGCCGACTTAACCGCCGGAAAGAATTCGGCCAGCTCGCCGAGCGTGAGCTCAATCGCCTCATTGCGCTCGCGGGCTGCGAAGATGCGCGAGGCGCTAACCTCAACTTCAATGTAACTGCCTTCGGTCTTGCGCCAGGGCTGGAGCTTGCTGCGATTGAAGAGCCAGTGAATCTCGCGGTCGAGCATTACCGCGTGATCGAGTTCCGTAATCTCGCGATCGAACCATAGATGCGCGGAGCAGATGGGCCAGTGCTCGTGGCGCGCGATCTGGCTCGCCAGCGTCTCTGTTGCTTCGGCCGGCGGCATCTGCGGAATCAGCTTCGCTAACGCCTCGAATGGCAGCGCGAGCACGACGCAATCAGAGATCAGCGTCTCCGCGCGCGTGACCACAGTCCACTCGGAGACCTCTTCGTTCCATTCCAGCCGCTCCACATTGCTGTTCAAATGAACCGATGATCCGTTCTTGTTGAGCAACGGCTCGACGCCCAAGTAAAGCGGGCTCAGCGGCACGGAGTTGATGCCCATCGCGCCCGCCCTCGCCGAATTCATGAACAACTCGCGGATCACCTTGGCCGCGTACGGCACAGCGATGGACTCGATTTCCGCATTGAGCGCGCTGGCGATAACCAGTTTCCAGAAACGCTCGATGGCGCCGCGTGACTGCATGTGCCGCACAAGCCACTCGGCCAGCGTCTCGCGTGAATCTGCCGCAACCGGCCGCAACATGGCGCGGAACGCGCGCGCCAGGCTGAGCTTGTCTTCGAGCGTAAATGCCGAAGACGTGAGCAGGCGCGGCAGGCCGTGCAGCGGCGCCGGCAGGAGCGGCGTGGGGCCGAGCTTAGAATGCCGTCCCCCGGGCTCGATCATCACCATGTCGCTGGTCCAGTGAATCTTGTCGAGCGCGCCGATGCGGCGATAAAAGCCGATGAGATTGGTACAGCAGCCGAAGAGCACATGCTGGCAGTTGTCGATGACCTCGTTGACGCCGGGATGAAGGTACGACGATGCACGTCCACCCAGGTAGCCACGGCGCTCGACCAGGTGAATGCGGAAGCCAGCCTCGGCGAGCGCGCAGGCCGCGCTCATGCCGGCCACGCCGCCGCCGATCACCGTCACAGTTTTCCCCGCGCTATTCTCCATCGTTCTCATGCTGAGTTTACAGGCTGGCGTCAGCGCGCCACGCGCGCCCACGCCATGCGCACCAAGCCCACCGCAAGAATCTCGAGTTTCATGAAAGTGGGAACGGAGACCCGTGTCGAAAAGACATCGTAGCCTGAGCGCCTGATGCGGATCAGCAGCCGGTAATAAATGCGCACCAGCACCCACAGCGCGGGCCGACTTTCACGGTCGATGAGAGGCAGCAGTTTTTGCGCCGACTTGTAGTACTTCTCCGCGCGACTGGCGACATCGGCCAACAGCGCGCGCTCATTCGCCGTGGGGGGCGAACCGGGCTTGCGGTTCAGCAGCGCATCCAGCGACACGTTGTGTCGGGCCAGATCCTCAAGCGGCAGATACACGCGTCGGCGCTCAGCGTCCTCGGCCACGTCGCGGAGTATGTTCGTCAACTGGAACGCGATGCCGGTCTCCTCGGCCAGTTTCTCGGCACTCGGATCGGAATAGCCGAAGATGCGGATGCAGACCAGTCCCACAACTGATGCGACCAGATAGCAGTAGCGATAGAGATCGTCGAAGGTGGCGTAAGTGTCGGGCGCGTCCGTGGCCGCATGCTTCAGGTCCATCGCGGTGCCGGCTACTAGCTCGTCCAGAAGGCTTGGAGGAATATGGAACCGCGCAATCGCACCCTGAACGGCGATGAATACCGCATCGGAAGTGTCCGCGCCGCGGAGCACGCCATGCCATGCATCGAGCCACGCTGCGATCTGACGCCGCCGGTCTTCTCGTGGCAGGGACTCATCGTCGGCAAGGTCGTCGGCTTTGCGCATGAAGGCATAGATGGCGCAGATGGCGTTGCGGCGCGGCTCCGGCAGAGCGAGAAACGCGTAGTAGAAATTCTTGGCCTCGCGCCGCGCGATATCGCGGCACGCGGAGTAAGCCTGCTCGAGTGGGAGCGCATCGGTTGCCACGGCTCGACTCACGCTGCCTTCTCGGCCCGGCGCGAACGCAGGCGAAGGAATGGCAGGAATTTGCCGCTCAAAGCGCGGAGCGCCAGTTGCAGCTTGGTGGTTATTGCGATGGCCGGGCGCGCACTGAGCACGTCGTAGTCCTGGCGTTCAATGGCGCGCAGGATCTCCAGGCCGCCGCGGCTGAACAGATCGAGATCCAGGGCCAGCTCACGATCTACGCGATCGATAAGCGGCAATCCCCGCTCAAACAGGCCGCGCGTATAGTCCACTTCGTGACGAAGCAGCGCGCGAAACTCAGGCGTGGCTACGCCCGCGGCAATCGTTGCCTCGGTCACGCCGAAACGCTCCATGTCCACCTGCGGCAGATAGACGCGCCCCTTACCGTAATCCACGCGCACGTCCTGCCAGAAATTTGCCAACTGGAGCGCCGAACAGGTGGCATCGGAGAGCCGGAAATTCTCCTCGCTGACTTCGTTGCACGCGTAAAGCACGAGCCTGCCTACTGGATTGGCTGAGTAATGGCAATAAGCAAGCACTTCGTTCATGGTGGGAAAGCGGGTGACGGTCTGGTCCTGGCGGAACGCGACCAGCAGATTGGCGAACGGCTCTTTGGGAATGGAACAGGCGCGAATGGTCTCAGCCAGCGCGACAAACACTGGATGGCGCGCGCGGCCTTCGTAGCAGGCGTCCAGCTCGCGTCCCCATAGATCGAGCAACGCCAGCGCGGCAGCGGGATCGGGAACCTCGTCGCCGAGGTCGTCGGAGATGCGGCAATAGGCGTAGATGGAATGAAAGTGCGGCCGCAGCGCGCGAGGCAGAAACCACGAAGCCACGTGGAAATTTTCGTAGTGCGTCTCGGCCAGCCGGCGGCAATAGGCTTGTGCGTTTTCGAGCGACGGCGCTTCGTCGGGTATGCGGTATTCGGGAGGAAGCGCAGCCCAACCGCGTGCGAGAAGATCGTCGTTCTGGGCGGCGGCTGGCATATCGATATCTTACCGGGTTAGCGGGCAATCGAGTCAGCGGGGTCGCGGCCTAATTTGGCCGCCGGACTTCGCTGAACCGCCAGTTCTCGGTGTCACCTTGCGCTGAAAGGCGGCCGTCCCTCACTAGCGCCGCGATGTGTCGCGCAACCATCTGGCAGCCTTCATCTCCCGCCGGTAGATGGCCGACCATTTGCTTCGTAACCTTAACAACTACCATCGCGACCTTCATCCAGCGAGGTCCGACAATACAAAGAATTTCATCGTCCACCTGACGGGTTCTCATCGCGCTTAATTGCCCCAACTTAACAATGGCGAGCCAGAAGATCAGCGGCTTGCGGATTTAAAGGTCTGGTCCTACGGCACAATCGCCGTCTTGATCTCGCTGGAGCGGTTCATAAGCTTTTCAAAGACGCGGTTCAGCTCATAGAGGTGCGCGTGGCCGGTGATGAATGCGCCGGCCTGGAAACGCCCGCTGGCGATCAGATCCAGCGCGCGCCGGCAGATGGCAGGGGTGTGATGGAAGGTGGCCCGCAGGGTGATGTCGCTGTAATGGATGCGGTTGGTATCGAGCATGACATGCGTGCCCACGGCACATCCGCCGAAGAAGTTGACGGTGCCGCCCTTGCGCACCAGCTCGACGGCCTCTTGCCACGCTTCGGGAATTCCCACGGCCTCAATAGCAATGTCCACTCCGCGGCCGTGAGTCAGGGCGCGGGTCTCCTGGATGGCCTTGCGGATGTTTGTGGTCTGCACCACGTGAGCCGCGCCTAGCTGCCGCGCGGCCTCCAACTGGCCATCGTGCCGGACCAGGGCGATCGTTTCGCAGCCCGCGAGCGCGGCCACGTGCAGGATCATGAGTCCCAGAGGGCCGCCGCCGATAATGGCCACGGTGTCGCCGGGATGCGGGTGCGAATCCTCAAATCCGTGGACGGCGCAAGCCAATGGCTCGGTCAGGGCAGCGTGCTCCAGCGGCACATGGTCGGGAACTTTCAGCGTGTTCCGTTCCACGATGCGTGCGGGAATGCGGATGAATTCGGCATAGGCTCCGTTGTTGAAGAGCAGGTCATCGCAGAGGTTTTCCTGGTTGCGCTGGCAAAAATAACAGTGCCCGCAGGGAGCGGAGTTGAGCGCGACCACGCGATCGCCGGCGGCGAATTCCCCAACACCATCGCCTGCTTCCACGATGGTACCGGCCATTTCGTGCCCAAAGAGCGCCGGGGGCACGATCATGCGCGCATGATAGCCGCGGCGAAAGACCTTCAGGTCCGTTCCACAAGTGAGCGCCGCGCCCACGCGAACCACCAGTTCGCCCGCCTCTGCCTTGGGAAACGGAACCGACTCGATGCGGATATCTTCGCGGCCGTGAAGTACGGCGGCCCTCATGGTGCTGCGCTCGCGGATGAGCGCGTGCTCGACAGTCCTGCGGCCCAGGCTCACGGCGCTTTCGACCGTCCTGCGCCCTTTCACCACCACCGTCTCGACTGTGTTCAGGCCTACTTCGACGACCGTCTCGACAGTATTCAGGCTTCCCTCAACGGCGTTCTCGACTTTCTTGCGACTCTCCTCGACCACGGTCTCGACCGACTTGCGGCCGCGGAGGATCGCGTCCTTCACCGTGCTCGCCATGAGAGCCCCCTATTCCCTGCCCCGGCCCAGTACAGGCTCAATCATAATCTTCATCGAGTCTGCTTTGGGGTAGGATGCTACATCAATCGCCGCAACCGCCTGTTCCAGCGGGAAGCGGTGCGAAATCAACTGCGTCAGGTCAAAGCGGTTGAGGTACCCATCGAAGACCAGGCTGGTGACCTCGTCCAGGATGCCGAAGGAAGAGGAATAGGAGCCCATCAGCGTTTTCTCGTCCATGCACACTGCGCCAGGATCGAAGGTGGCGTCGCCGTGCTGGGTCTGCGCAAACAGCATGACCTTGCCGCCCGGCCGGCAGGCGTCCATGGCGGTTTTGATGAGCGAGTTGCCGCCGACGGCGAGGATCACCGCATCGGCGCCGCGGCCTTCCGTCTCGGCCAGGACCCGCTCGACCACGTTCTCCTGCCCCGCATGAATTGGATGCTTCAGGCCGAAGCGCGCGGCAATAGCGTGCCGCTCAGGGTAGAGATCGGAGGTGAGCACCTTTGCCCCGGTGCGCAGGGCGAGGGACGCATGCATCAGGCCTATGGGGCCCTGGCCGATGACAAGGACCGTATCGTCCGGGGCCAGGTTGAGCATCTTTACGCCTTTGAGCACCGTGTTCACCGGCTCGACGAACGCGGCCTGCTCGAAGGGGACTCCTTCCGGAATACGTACCACTCCGCCGTTGGTGACGACGAAGCTCATGACGCGGATGTACTCGGCAAAGCCGCCGCCGGAGGGCTCGAACCCGGCGGTAACGCCGGTCTTTTTATAGAGCGGGCACTGCGCCGGCGTGCCCTTCCGGCAGTAATAGCACTGGTTGCAGGGAACATGATGGTGAACCACGACGCGCTCGCCAAGCTGGTAGCCGGTCACGCCTTCTCCCAGGGCAACGATGGTGCCGGACATCTCGTGGCCGAAGATGCGCGGCGCGGAGTGGGAGCCGTAATGAATCTTCTTGAGGTCTGTGCCGCAGATGCCGCAGGTGGCGATGCGCACCAGGAGCTCGCCCGGCCCGATTGCGGGCAGAGGAACGGTCTCGATGCGCATGTCGTTGATGCCGCGATAGACAACTGCGCGCATCGTGGCGGGGAGCTTTGCGGGGATTTCTAGCTCAGGGCTGGAGAATTGGGTAGCCATTTATTCGATGTGACCTCGTGCATCGAGAAACTCAACCAGCGACCGGGCGATGCCCTGGGCAGCCTTTCTACTATTTTCGCCCATGCGGAGGAGCGCGGGCCAGTACTTTGGAGTGACCATCGCGGAAAGGGCGAACCGGCCAGCCTGAAAGCCTCCACTGGGCGCGATAAAGCGATTGAAATCAGGTAGATGATCGTCGAGCGCGTCGCTGACACCCTTGATGCAATAAAAGGGGATCTCGCGCATGGCGGCGAGCCGCCCGATGGCTGCGGCTTCCATGTCGACGAGGGCGGCTTTGTAGGCGGCGGCGAGGCGGCGCTTCTCCGGCTGATCGGCCACACGCGGGCTGGTGACTAGCCAGAGATCGCCGGAATCGGCATCGCAGTTGAAGCGTTCTCCGGTGCGGGCGTCGATAACGCCGGCAATGTTGTAGGCCTCGCCAGCCTTAGGCTGGAAAGTGAGCGCGCCGGCCCAGCCAAGAGAGAAGACCAGGCTGATGGGTCCGCCGTCTTCAAGCGCGGCGAAGGCTCGCGTGGCAGCCTCCTGGCCCATGCCGGCGCAGGCGGCAATCCACTCCTCTTCCCATTCTTCTTCCTGGCTGCGTTGGGCCCAGAAGTGGACGCCGTTGCGCTCAGAGTGCGGCCAGCCGCGGACGAGCGACTTGAGCTCGCCGGGCAACGCGGCAATTAGGGCGACGCGGGTCATGGCTGCGCCGGCGCGTAGCCGTGGGCGCGGAACCACTCGATGGCGGCGCGCAAAGCGGGGTTTACAGGCAGGATGCGGAAACCCAGTTCGGCTTGCGCGCGGGCGCTGGAGGCGTACATCTTCTTGCGGCCCATGCGAACTTCTTCTAGCGTGGCCCGCGGCTCCCTGCCGCGAATCTTGCCGGTGATCAGCTCATCAAAAAACGCATAGGTTGCGGCGACAGCGAAGGGAATCTTGACTGTGGGCGAAGGAATGCCGGTGATGGCGGACATTTTGTCGAGGATCTGCTTGAGGGTGAGGTTTTCGCCGCCCAGGATGTAGCGGCGGCCGGGCTTGCCCTTAACCAGCGCAAGGACGTGCGCTCGGGCCACTTCGCCGACGTCGACAAGGTTGAGGCCGGTGTCCATGTAGGCGGGAAATTTTCCGTTCAGGAAGTCGAGGACAATGCGGCCGGTGGGCGTTGGCTTGCCGTCGTTCGAACCAATCGGCGATGTTGGGTTCAGGATGATGACTTTCTGGCCGCTTTGGGCAGCGCTGATGGCTTCCTGCTCGGCCATGAACTTGGAGCGCTTGTAGTGGCCAACCATGTCCTTCAGCGAAACGGGCGTGTCCTCATTGACGACCACGCCGTCGGTGCGGAAGTGCATGGTAGCGACCGACGAGGTGTAGACGAATCGGCGGACTTTAGCCTCGCGGGCCAGCGCCAGGAACTCGCGCGTGCCGTCGACGTTGGCGCGATACATCTGCTTCGGGTTGGGGATCCAGAGCCGATAGTCGGCGGCGACGTGAACCACGGCATCGCAGCCGGCGAGCGCGGGACGAAGCGACTCGGGATCAAGCAGATCGCCGACGTGCGTGTCGCCGGTGATGCCATCGATGTTGGCGAGATTGCTGGACTTGCGGACGAGCAGGCGCAATTGCGCGCCATCTGCGGCGAGGGCGCGCGCCACGTGATGGCCGACAAATCCGGTTGCGCCTGTGACGAAGATCCGCATTCGGGCTCGTGAGTGTTCAGTTTAAATGCTTGCGCCGGAGCTCGCGGGGACGATGGCCTGCCGAAGGCGTTTGTGATTTGACACACATCGCGGCCCATCTTCATGCATTTTCTTCGCTGTTCACTCGCCTTTTTGTCACGAAATGGGAATGGAGGGGGGATGGGGGGGTACCTGTTTTCCGCTCTTAATGGCTGAGGAGCCCCACGATGGGGGCTCCTCTCAATAAAGCAGTATGCGGGAGAATCGCCGCTTGCGATTTGCCCGGAATCACCGGTGGGCGTGAGCGAAGAACGCGCCCACTCTCTCTGCGGTACCGATGGGACAAAGCGGACGCGGTTCTTGTTTCGCCTTGCTGTCTCTACTTCTCTGGCCGATTCGAGGCGTTAGGGCGCTACGCACCGTACGACGCAACCGCCTTCTTCTCGTCGTCGAACACCTCGAAAACCGTGTAGAGCTTGGTGATCTGCAGCAGGTCGTGGACGCGCTTGGTCAGATTCAACAGTTTCAGGGCGCCGCCGCGGTTCTTGACCGAGGTGTAAGCGGAGGTCAATTCGCCCAGGCCGGCGCTGTCGATGTAGGTCACTTCGCCGAGGTTCAGCAGGATCTTGCGGGCGCCGTGGCCGATCTCGTCGTGAATCTCGTCGCGAATGGCCTTGCAGGGCTCGCCCATGGTGAGACGGCCGCTCAGATCGATGACGGTGATGTCCTTTTCTTCTCGCGTACGCAACTTCAGGTCCATAAACGCTCTCCTTGGGGGGTTCCGGCATGCAGACAGATCTTAGTCAGAATGGCAGGGATATGAACAGCACGCCAAAGCATGAGACTACCCATCATAACCTGCGGGGGCGGGACACGCGAGGAACCTTGGCGAATCCGCGTTTTCAGCGTTCGCGGTTATTCCGTCCGCAGCGCCTGCATGGGCTCGACAGAGGCGGCGCGATGAGCCGGCAGCCAGGCGGCGGCGACCGCAACCACCGCCATGACCGCGCAGGCAGCAAAGAACGTGAACGGATCGCCGGGTTTGACTCCAAAGAGCTGCCGTGCGACCAGGCGGGAAGCGAGCATTGCGGCGGGAAGGCCGATGGCAATGCCGGAAAGAACAAGCAGCAGTGTATCGCCAAGAACCATGGCCGCGATCCGGAAGCGTTTGGCGCCGAGAGCCATGCGAATGCCGATTTCGACGGTCCTTTGTTGCACGGTGCAGGCCATCAAACCGTACAGGCCGACGCAGGTGAGAAGCAGAGCCAGCAGCCCGAATAATCCAGAAAGCGAAGCGACCAGGCGCTCCTGCACCAGAGAATCTTCAAGTTGATCGTCGAGCGTCTTGATGGAGTAAACCGGCAAGCGGCTGTCGACGGCCTTCACTGCGCCTAGCACCGCGGTGACCGCATTAGCGGGATCCACGGCAGTGCGAACTTCAAACGTCGCGCCGCCTTCCGGCGCCTGCCACATGGGAACGTAAAGCATCAGCGTGGACGATTCGCGAAGATCGTGCACCTTGATGTCGCGAACCTCGCCGACGATCAGGAGCCAGCTGGTGTCGGCGCGATAGCCAGGGATGCTGACGAAGCGACCGATGGGGCTTTCCTGGCCGAAGAAGTGGCGTGCCATGCTCTGGTTGACGAGGGCGACTTTTGGCGCGCCGGGGCGGTCGGCCGCGGTGAACTCGCGCCCGGCAAAGATGGGAGTGCGCATGGCAGCGAAGTAATCGGGCGCGATGGGCTCGACGTTGACCGGAGTCTGGTCGTCGGCACGGCTGGGCGCTGCGTCGCGAACCTTGACGCTGGTGTCACTGATATTGGTGCTGAGGGGCTCGTGCACGGAGAGCGAGGCGAGGCGAACGCCGGGAAGCGCGCGAATGCGGCTGAGGAGTTGCTCGTAGACGGGAACTACATCGTTGATGCCGATGATGGTGGGATCGACGTGGAAGAGCAAAACGTTCTCGCGGTCGAAGCCGGGATAGAAATCGCGAAGATTGACGAGGGTGCGCGCGAGCAGGCCGGCGCCGGCAACGAGCACCAGTGAAATGGCTACCTGGAATACGACCAGAGCTTTGCCCAGCCGGTGAGGCCGCTGCATGGAGGCAGGGCGCGCGCTTTGCGCCAGCGCGCGTGACGGATCGACATCGGTTGCGCGCAAGGCGGGGAGGATTCCGAATACCGCGGCTGTAAGCAGCGAGACGGCGACAGCGAAGGCAAGAACAGCGAAGTTGGGATGGACGCTGAGGATGACGGGACTGCGGCCGCGCGCCACCAGAGCGAGGAGCAAGCTGGAGCCCCAGAAAGCGAGTCCGACGCCGAGGGCTCCGCCCAAAAGCCCGAGCAGGAGGCTTTCAATGAAGAGCTGGCGCACCAGGCGGCCCTTGCCGGCTCCCATGGCGAGGCGCACGGAAATCTCTCTTGCGCGCGTTTGGGCGCGGGCCAGCAAAAGGTTGGCGACATTGGCGCAGGTGATGAGCAGAAGCAAGGCGACCAGGGCCATGACGATCCAAAGCGGTTTGGAGAACTGCCGGCGTAGGGTGGCCAGTCCCTGGCCGGCTGGGTCGACCTGGAGGCGAAGGGCGAGGATCATCTGGCGACGGGCAGGTGAGTCGCCGGGCGTTGCGGCGAGAGCGGCGTTGAGCTCGAGCTTGATTTGAGTGAAGAGGGGTTCGAGCGCGGAGGCGGCCTGTTCATTGGCGACGCCGGGTTGGAGCCGGGCGAAGACCTCGAGCCAATTGCGGACCGGCGATTTCAGAACGTCGAAGGGCGTGCCTGTGGCGGCGTATCCGAGGTTGATGAGCGAGTAGGTGTTAAGGGGAACGGAGACGTCGATGCGCGTGCCCGGCTCCAGGCCGTAGAACTCTGGTTCGGTGACGCCGATGATGGTGTAGGGCGAGTTATTGAGCAAGATCGTTTTTCCAACGATGTCGGGATCGAGTGCGAAGCGCGAACGCCAGTAATCGTAGCCGATGACGGCGATGGGATTCTGGCCGGCGGCTGCCTCGTCATACGGTAGGATGGTGCGGCCGCGGATGGCGCGCACGCCGAGCATGGAGAAGTAGCTGCCGGAGACGGCCTGGCCTTCGGCGAGACCGCTCTGGCCGCCTGACTCGACGTCGATGTTGTGCTGGTGCCGGTAGGCGAGGACTCCGGAAAGCGCCTTTGTTTGCCGGCTGAACTCCTGGAACGCCGGGTAGGAGAAGGCGTCGTTGGCATCAGGGAGCTGAGGGCTGATGCTCTTGAGCTGGACAAGCTGTTGGGGATCTTTAACGGGGAGCATGCGGAGCATGGCCGCGTCGAGAAGACTGAAGACAGCGGTAACGGCGCCGATGCCGAGGGCGAGTATGAGCAGGGCGGTGATGGTGAAACCGGGAGAACGGACAACCTGACGCAAGGCGTAGCGGAGGTCCTGCGCGACACGCTCGAATGGCGCCCAACCCCAGGCCTCGTGCGTGCGCTCGCGGATGAGCGTCGCATTGCCGAAGGCGCGGCGGGCGCCGTAGCGGGATTCTTCTGGAGAGAGGCCGCGGTCGCGCTGCTCTTCTTCTTCGAGGTCGAGGTCGGACTGGAACTCGCGGTCCAGATCGGAATTGCGCTTGCGGAATTGCCACCAATGCATTTCGGATCTCCGTTAAGGTGCTGGTTGCGCGGGTCTGGAGGCCCCCACGACAGCCGATCCAGGGATCGGCGGTAATGGCCCGGTTACTCCATTCGCAGGGACTGCATGGGATCCACCTTTGTGGCGCGAAGACCGGGCAAGAACATCGCGGCGAAAGAGACGACAAACAAAACCAGCGCGGAGATGGCGTAGACGGCGGCGTCAAAGGCGCGAATGGGCAGGTGGGATTTGGCTGTCATTCGGGCGAAAAACCACGCCGCCGGACAACTGAGAATGACCCCGAAGAGTATTCCGAAGGCGATCTGTCGAAGGCCTCTGCTGAGGACAGACCTGAAGATGGTTTCGCGGGTTGCGCCGAGCATCATGCAAATGGCGAACTCGCGGGTGCGGCGATTGATGACGAAGGTGAGGACCGCATACACGCCGACGACGGCCAGGATGACCGCGATGGAGGCCATGAAGAGAATGATCCTGGCCAGCGACCCCAGGGCCTCTGCATTGCCATGAATGAGGTCCCAAATAGTGGAGGGAGGCGCGTCCTGATTGGGATCCAGATCGTGGACGATATCTTCGATTTCCCGGGCGGTATTCTGCGCATCGCCGGTGAACCGGACGAAGAGCTGACCATGTATCTCATTTGCCTGGCGGAGGGTATAGAGCCTGGGGCCGTCGACGATGCTGAAGCGCTCCGAGCGCGTGTCGTTTGCGATACCGATGACGACCAGGTGACCCCCGTCAGGAGTGACGACGATTCTGCCGAGTGGGTCGGCGCTTCCCCAGAACGCGCGGGCAAACGCCTCCGATACCACGGCGACCTGGGTGGGGCCTGAACGTGGCACGTCCGATGGAAGGAACGGGCGACCGCGTACCAGTGAAATGGCGAAGGTTGAGAAGAAGCCCGGAGTCACATTGTCAATGGATGCGGGGCGGCCCTGTCCTGAAGTCTGGTTCTCCTGGCGCACCTCCTGCTGCTCGGGGACGCGGAACGGCGCGAGATCGGCGTAGGCGTAGGATTCGACTCCGGGTAAGGCTCCGATGCGCGCATCCAGGGTGCGGTAGAAGGCGCGCGCGGAGGGCCAGGTGTACGGCGGGATTTGGATACCGAGCGGGACATTCATAAGGCGATGGGTTTCGAAGCCGGGGTAGATGTCCTCAATGGTGGACGGCATTCTTGCGAACATGACGGCCGCGGCGATGAGCACGAAACTCATGGCGAGTTGGATGACGATCAGCGTGCTGGTTGTGGAAGTGCGTGCAGTGGCTGCGCCCTCGCGTCCTTTGAGGCCGGTGACCAGATCGAAACGAAACGCCTCGCGCACCGGCGCCAGCGAAGAGACGGCCGCAGCGGCGAGCGCGAGAATGGCGAGATAGGTGAAGACTCTCCAGTCGGGATGGATGGTGGCCATCAGGGTGTGCTCGGGATTGAAGGTATCAAGGATGACGGGAGGTACGCGGAGGGCCAGCCAGATGCTGGCGACGCCTGCGAGCAGGGCGGTGAGGATGCTTTCGACCATTAACATGCGGGTGAGCCGCGCCTGCCCGGCGCCGAGAGCGAGTCGCACGGCGATTTCACCGCGGCGGAGAATGGAACGCGAGAGAAAGAGCATGGTCACGTTCGTGCATGCGAGCAGCAGAACCAGGGTAAGCGGCCCCAGGATCAATGCCATCATGCCGGCGACCTGATCCTGGAACAATGGATTCTCAATGAAAGATCCATTGCTGAGCGTGACGCTGGTTTTGCGATCGAGAGTGAACGCTCTCTCATTGAGATAAAGGCTGTCCTGACGGCGAAGGATGGTTTCGATTTCAGATTGCGCGTCGGCGCGGGAGTAGCCCGGACGCAAGCGGCCGACGATGTTGAGCCACAGGTTGGCGGGATCGTGAAATGCGCTGTTGCCGTAGTTGAGATCGGGTTGGAGCGTCCAGGGAATCCAGAGTGTGGCAGGGAGGATATTGGCGGCATCGGCGGACACGACGCCGATGACGGTGAAGGGCTGATTATCGATACGGATGGTTTTGCCGACGATGTGGGGATCGGAGGCGTAGACCTGCTTCCACAAAGCCTGGTTGAGAACGACGACGCGCGCTTTGGTTCCCGGTTCGCATTCGGCGGGAAGGAGCAAGCGCCCCGCGATGACGCGGCTGATGCCATAGACGCGAAAGTATTTGCCGGAAACCAGCATTGCGGGCTGTTCCTGATGCGAGTCGTCGAGCATGACGCCCATCGCATCCCAGGCTGCGGCGTCGTTAAGTAAAGCCGCTTGATTCTCAATGGCGATGAAATCCTGCGCGCTGAACGGCGAGAATCGAGAGGAACCGGCGTTCCAGCCTTCATAGCGAGGGATGAGTTGGACGAAGCTGTGGGGGTCGACCTGAGTTGGAGGGCTGAGGAACAGCGCGCTGAGGATGGAGAAGATGCCGGCATTGAGACCAATGCCGATGGCAAGCGCGAGCACGGCGACGATGGTGAGCATTGGCGTGCGGCGAAACGTGCGCAGGCTGTAGCGGACGTCGAACGCTAGGGATTCCAGCCACGTCCAAGACCAGACGGCGTGGGTCTGATCGCGGATGAGAGCGGGATTGCCAAATGCGCGCCGGGCGGCAAAGCGGGACTCTTCTGGGGAGAGGCCGCGGTCGCGCTGCTCTTCTTCTTCGAGGTCGAGGTCGGACTGGAGTTCGCGGTCCAGGTCGGAATTGCGCTTGCGGAATTGCCACCAACGCATGTCAGCTCTCCTGTTCAGCTTTCTTCGTTCAGCTTTGTTCAGGGGCGGCTGGCCACATGACGCGGGCCACGGCTTCGGCCATCTGCTTCCACTCGGATTCTTCGACGAGGAGCTGCTTGCGGCCCTTTTCGGTCAGGCGGTAGTACTTGAATTCGCGATTGCGGTCGGGGGCGGTTTCCCATTTTGCGGCAACCCAGCCGCGCTGCTCCAGGCGATGCAACGCGGGATAGAGCGAGCCGTGCTGCATCTGGAGAAAGTCGTTGGTGGTGCGCTGGATGTGCTTGCCGATATGGTGGCCGTGGGCGGGGCCGTAGAGGAGGGTGCGGAGGATGAGCATGTCCAGGGTGCCCTGGAGGAGATTGGCTCGCGGCTGGGGTTCTTCTCTCATGGAAGACATTCGACCCTCAATGAGAGATGATGGTAGACGCTCTACCATCGACTGTCAAGGGAATGTTTGGGTGCACCGAAAGTGGTGCAGACAACGCATCAACATATCATGATATGTCGGAAATATGCATACTCGAATGTATATGCATACTACCGTCGCATCATGATATGTTGATATGACTTTGGCGCGGGAAAAGAGCCTCCTACTTTGTCTCCGCTCGCGGCTTGATTAAGTCGTCCAGCAGATCCGGCTTCCCTTCTACGCGCACCAGGTGCGGGAACCTCGGCCCTCCACTGTAATCCACGGTGACCGTCTTGTAGTAGTCGTCTGCGATGACAAGCATCTGGATCGGCTGCTGGGATTTGACGGCATCTTCGAGCACATCGTGGGCGTAAATATGCCCGTTGATCCCGGCGATCTTCATTCCCGAGCCAATGCCGGCCTTGTACGCGGGGCCGTCGACAATCGACTCGCTCACGGTTCCGTCCGGCGCCAGATCGAGACCAAGCGAATACTCGTCCCCGACGCTTGCGCGGCGGCCGGGGAGCCTCAGCGGCTCAGCCGTGTAATCCACTTTCCACCCGCCGTTCTCGATTCCGCCTACGGGGGACTCAGGGGACAGAGAATTCAAGCGCTCTTTGAAGAAAGCCGCCCAGTCGTAGGGAACCACGCTGTTTAACGCTTGCACGAGCTGGTCGAAGGTGTAGGTCTTCACCTGCGGACCATCATTGGGCCCGCCATGGAATGCGTGGCAGAAGTCGTCAATCGACTTTTGTCCGTTGCTGGCCCGATTGAGAATGGTGGCAACTTCAAGCCACAGCAGATCGCCTTCGTCGTAGTAATCGGTGCCGCGTACCCAGTCCATCCAGCCGCGCGGAGGCCGGATGCCGGGCTCGCCTACGGCGGTGTCAAGAAGCGGGCGCCATGTGCGTCCCGGCCGGCCCGGGCCCAGGCTGGCAGCAATGCTGGCCAGGTAAGAGTGATACTGATCCGGAGTCCAAAGGCCGCTGCGCGCCGCCAGCATGGGGCCGAGGTAATCGGTGAGGCCTTCGTAGACCCAGAGCAGATCGGTTTGCATGGGTGTTTCGTACTCGGGCGTGGTTAAATCTGCGGGCCGGCGGAATTTTCCGTTCCACGAATGCATAAACTCATGCGACAGCAGCGAGCCGACCATGAACGCTCCTCCGGGCTCGAGGAACACGCGCTCCGGAAGCCGGCTGTCGTTCGACTCGTGATGCTCCAGCCCAAAGTGCGCCACGTGATCGCTCAATGCCAGCAGGAAGTGGTAATCGCGATAGTGCCGGGCTCCGAAAAGCTGGCCTGACTCGGCCACCACGTTGGTGAGGCCCTTCTGAATCTCCGGCGACATGTTCAGCGCAGCTTCGCTGTCGGCCACCAGGTCGATCTCGTGGTGAATGGGCTCGCCGGGCGGCGTCAGGTCGATGGAGCGGTAGTATTGGCCGGTCATCACCGGCGAATCCACCAGCAGCTCAAGAGAGATGGGCTTGAACGTCACCACCTCGCCGTGCTGCGCGGCCACGGGCAGGGGCGTCCCGAACTTCCAGCCGTCGGGTATCTTCAGCTTCGCGTCAAAGGTCAGCTTGTCGGAAGTGACGCCGGACGGATACAGCAATACCTCGTTCCACTCGAGGACCAGAAGCTTGTCCGTGGCGGAAAAGCCTGCGCTCTCGATATAGTCGAAGGCCGCATGCAGTTTGGTCGCGCCCTCGGGCACATCCAGGTGGAATGTGAACACGTCCAGCAGGTCGCGCTTCCACGGCACTGGTTTCCCGACGGCTTCAAATTTCAACCCGGTAAGGGCGGACACAGGACCGTCCGGCCCATGCTCGCCGGGAATCCATTTGGGATAATAAAGCGTCAGCGGCCCGGCATGCACCGGCAGGACTTCTTCCACGTGCAGCATCTTCTGCGGAGCCTGAGTCGCATCCACACTGACCGTGATGCCGCCCGATTGCGCAAAAACAGCGAGCGTACCGCCAACAAGCAAAAGCGCAGCCGCACCAAAGCGAATTCCTTTCACGCGAGACCTCCTTGACCGATTCGTTTGTCCGAGCCTTTATATCAAATGCGAGGGCCGTTTACGCCGCCACGATGCCATATTTCGCCTTAAGAAATGCCCGCAGATACCCGGGAACCGCCCCAGCCAGTTCCTGCCACGTGAGCACTTTCAGCCGTGTCCGCATCTCTGCAATACGCACCGCGCGCAGTACGCGAAACCATGCCTCGCGCAGGTCCGGGCGCCGCTCATCGTGGATGACGCAAAAGCTGGCCTGCTGCGCGTGCGCGGCGAGCACGTTGCGGATGAGCTGATAGCCCTGGTAGCGGGTTTCCCGCGGCGCGAGCGCTTCGGCCTGCGCCAGCAGCCCCGCCTGGAATTCCCCCGCGATTGCGCCGGCCTCGTCGGCGCTCACTGCGCCAGTCTCTTCCCACTCCTGGGTGAACTCCTCAGTGAACTCAATGGCATGTCTCCGCCGCGTTGTCACCACCTGCACGCGCGGCAATTCTTCGCGCTCGAACACCTCGTCGAAGTCGCGGTAGGACTCCACAATTTCCGCCTTGCGCTCCTGGAAATCCGTTTCGGTCAGCTTGGCTTCGACGAGCAGGCTGCCCCAGCGCATGTCCACCTCAGTGCGGTCGAACAGGCCTGACGCCAGCGGCACGCGCGCTTTCCAGCCGAAGACCGGGAATTCGCTGGTGTCCACGCCGAGCATGCGCCGCAGGGCGACTGAATCCGCCACTCCCGGGGTGCAGAACACGTTCATGAGCAGCGCATCCGAGCTCATGCAGGAGTCGAGCTCGCGCCACTTGCGCTCCGGATCACTCGGCCGCGGCAGCGCGCGCTTTTGCGCATGCACTTTATTGAAGCGCCTGGCCCACTCCGGCCGCGCCAGAATGGCGGCATAGGCGGGGTCAAAGAAATTGCCGTGCAGGCCTTCCCCGGGCGGGTAAACGATCACCGGATCGGCGCCCAGGCTCTCAACATGCTTGCGCCCGTGCGCCCACTCGCGATTGCGTGCGGCGAGTTCCTGGCGAAGTTGACTCGCGTTCGATGCTGAACCGATTGCGGCCACGACATGAGATTATCGTGTTCCACGCGCCTCGCCTTGCGGACACCATTGCCCTGACGGCTCCATCGTCGGATGGAGGGCTCAGTTGTTCCCGTGTGAGAGCATGGGATTGTGAAACTGAGGTCTTCACCCTTCTTGCCGATTGCCGGAATGCTGCTAAGCTGGCTTCTTGTTTCATTCCCCGCACAGGCTGCTTCCAAGGCAGAAGCCGATGCAAAGGCCGGCGCATTGCTCTTCCGCGATAAAGGTTGCGCGCACTGTCACGGCGCAGGCGGAGTGGGCACGCAAAAGGCCCCTTCGTTGCTGAAGATTCGCGAGGACAAGGCCTGGCCTCCGGATAAGATCACGGAACAGATTCTTGACGGCGGGGACAAGATGCCGCCCTTCCGCGACTCTCTCAGCGACGAAGAAATTGCGCAGATTATCGATTATCTGCGCGCCAAGCATCGACCGGTTCCGTCGCCGCTTCCGGAAGGGGCCGAGCCACCGGCGCCAGCCAGCGCGGGCACGGGACCGTAGCCGGACACTCGGAGGCTGTTATTCTCCGTTGCGCGCTGCCAGCAATCGCTCCATGAACTTGGTGTCGAATTCTCCGCGGCGAAACTCCTCGTTGGCGAAGATCTCCTGGTGGAGGGGGATGGAGGTGTCGATTCCCTGCACGATGAACTGGCTGAGGGCGCGCTCCATTTTGGCTATGGCTTCGGCGCGGTCGACGCCGTGCACGATGAGCTTGGCGATGAGCGAATCGTAATAAGGCGGGACGATGCCCTCTGCATATTGCGCCGTGTCGACGCGGATTCCATTGCCGCCGGGGACGTTGAACGCGGTGATCTTGCCCGCAGAGGGCGTGAATTTTACCGGATGCTCGGCATTGATGCGGCACTCAATGGAATGGCCGCGAATCTCAGGCTTGGGCGGCAGGATGTTTGAGAGCTTTTCGCCATCGGCAATGAGCAGTTGCGCCTTCACCAGGTCAATGCCCGTAATGAACTCGGTAACCGGGTGCTCAACCTGGATGCGCGTATTCATCTCAATGAAGTAGAGCGCGCCGTCTTCGTCCATGAGGAACTCGACGGTGCCCGCGTTCTGATATCCGATCTCGGTAAGGCAGCGGCGGAGGGTCTTGTCGATGTCGTCGCGCATTTTCGGCGTGACTTTGAGCGACGGCGCTTCTTCGATGAGCTTTTGATGCCGGCGCTGGATGGAGCACTCGCGCTCAAACAACGTGGCCACGTTGCCGTGCTCGTCGGCCAGGATCTGAAACTCAATGTGGCGCGGCCGCTCGATGAACTTCTCCATGTAGAGTTCGCCGTTGCCAAAGGCGTTGGCGGCCTCAGTGGAGGCGGCGTGGAACAGGTTGGGCAGTTCCTCATTGGTGCGCACAATGCGCATGCCGCGGCCGCCGCCTCCAGCCTTGGCCTTGAGAATGACGGGGAAGCCAACCTTTTTGGCCCAATGCAGCGCGTCGTGTTCGTTCTCGATGACTCCGTCGGACCCGGGCAGAATGGGCACCTTAGCCTTCTTCATGGCCTGGCGCGCCTTTTCCTTTTCGCCCATCAGGCGTGTGACTTCAGGCGGAGGGCCTATGAACTTGATATTGGAGGCGCGGCAGACCTCGGCAAAGTTGGCATTTTCGCTGAGCAGGCCGTAGCCGGGATGGATCGCATCCACGTTGGCAATTTCCGCTGCGGAGATGACGGCGGGAACGTTGAGATAACTGTCTGCGGGGCGCGGCGGGCCGATGCAGATGGCCTCGTCGGCGAACCGGACATGGAGCGAGTTGCGGTCCGCTTCGCTGTAAACGGCGACCGTGCGGATGCCGAGTTCCCGGCATGCATTGATGACGCGCAGCGCGATTTCACCGCGATTGGCTATG
This sequence comes from uncultured Acidobacteriota bacterium, assembly GCA_963788435.1. Classification (GTDB taxonomy): domain Bacteria; phylum Acidobacteriota; class Terriglobia; order Terriglobales; family Acidobacteriaceae; genus Telmatobacter. Next base: position 62,090 of record CAWBIG010000177.1, read on the forward strand.
AGCACCTTACGAAACATTAGTGTCCTTAATTCAGCGAGTCAGCTAGTCGGCAGGTCAGCGAGTCAGCACGCCCTTCATTCAACCTCACGCAGTGCGGACCGCGAATAGTGGCTGACCAAACTCGATGGGCTGGCCGTTGGTTACCAGGCATTTCACAATCTCGCCGGCCACATCGGCTTCAATCTCGTTCATCAGTTTCATGGCCTCGACGATGCAGATCACCTGGCCCTTATCGACGTGATCGCCGGGAGATACGAAGGACGGCGCGCCGGGCGTGGGCGAACCATAGTAGGTGCCCACGATGGGAGATTTGATCATGTGCAGGCCTGCATCCGGCTCGGCTGCAAGCTGAGCGGAGAGTGCCGGAGCCGCCGCCAACGGCGCCGCGATTAACGGCTGCGACGCCCCACCCGGCGCTCCGGCCAGCATGTGGGTAATGCCGGCGATGGCCTGCGCAGGCTGGCTGAACTTGAGCCGGATTTTCATGTCGCCCCGGTCCAGGTCGAACTCCGCGACCCCGTTCTCTTTGAGAAACTCGACCAGTTGCTTCAGATCTTCGATATCTTCAGGTTTCATTCGTTCCTTAACCTTCCCGCTCGCGGGGAGAAGAATCCTCCGAATTACAGCTCAATCAGCGCCTTGGGCGCGGGCGTCAGCACTTCGCCGCCGCTGCCGGTAACGGCCACCATATCCTCAATCCGCACGCCAAACCGGCCCGGCAGATAAGCACCCGGTTCGATGGTAACCACCATGCCCGCCCGCAGGCGGTTGGTCTGCCCCGTACCGATCCGCGGCGCCTCGTGAATCTCCAGCCCGACGCCGTGGCCGGTGGAATGAGAAAACGCTTCAGCCAATCCAGCCTTGCGGAGCACGCTCCGTGCGGCTTCGTCCACCTCGCCGCAGGCGACTCCGGCCATGACTGCCGCAACCGCTGCCTGCTGCGCATCCAGTACCGCCTGGTAGGCCGAGCGCTCCTCGGCGCGAGGATTGCCAAAGTACACGGTGCGCGTCATATCAGAACAGTAACCCTTGTGGATTATACCGAAGTCGAGGGTGAGAAAACCGCGGCGGGGCAGGCGCGCCTCAGTGGCGCGGCCGTGCGGCAATGAGGAGCGCTCGCCGGATGCCACAATTGTCTCAAACGACATCCCTTCAGCTCCGTTGAGACGCGCGCGGTGCTCCAGTTCGGCGGCCACGTCGATTTCCCGTAAGACCCGGTCGCAGAAACTCAAGAATATGCGCGAAGAGCTGGCAGCCCATCAGAGCCGCCTCGCGAATGATCTCAAGCTCGTCCTCATCCTTGATCAGGCGCAGCGGCTCGACCAGCGACGCAGGAAGCGCCGAGAGGAAAGTGCGGCGCATGGACGCGGGAAGCGCCGATTTGAGCCGGTTGAGCTCGGCTACCGTGGTGTGGCTGGGGTCGAACCCTGTAAACACGGCTCCGGCCTGGGCAGCCAACCACTCCACCGCGCCAATTGCCGGCGAACGCGAGACAATTTCGATATCGGCGGCGCCCTGGACTTCCGCTTTTGCCTGCGCAGTATAGCGACCGTCCGTAAACAGTCGCGCCCCACGCCGCGCGATGGCCAAGGCCGCGCTCGATCCGGTGAAACCGCAAACATAGCGCACGTCAGGAAGGTGCGTAACCAGAAGGCCCGACAGCCCGGCACGTCTCATTCGACGGCGCAGCGCGCCGATGCGGCGAATGTGGTCCACCGGTCAGTTTTATCATGCGAAGCCCGCGTGGATGAGCCGTCGCCATAAAGACAAGGCCGCACCTTGCGCCCGATTCACCCGGATCAGTTATGTTGAGGGAAGCAGTCCGCCGCCTGGCACGGATTTCCCATGGATGTTCTCAAGCGCCTCTTCGAGCAACACTATCACGCGCCGGCCCGCGAATTGACGCCTCTCCAGGGCCAGCTTGGCGGCTCGGGCCGCGCCATTCTGCGGCTGACTGGCGAGGGCGCTAGCGCTGTCGGCATCGTCTACCCGGTGCGCGAGGAGAACATCGCATTCCTCGAGTTTTCCCGGCACTTCCGGCGTCACGGTCTGCCCGTCCCGGAGATTTACGGCGAGGTACTGGCTGAAAACGCCTACCTCGAAGAGGACCTGGGCGACGTCACGCTCTTCGAATTCCTTGGTCAGAATCGATCCGGCGATGAAATCGCCGCGCCTGCCGTTGCCGCATATCGGAGGGCGGTCGAGCTGCTGCCGCGATTTCAGGTGGAGGCCGGCCGCGACCTGAATTACAAGTTCTGCTATCCGCGCGCAAGCTTCGACCGTCAGTCGATCTCCTGGGACCTGAACTATTTCAAGTACTACTTCCTGCGCCTTGCAGGCGTACCTTTCAACGAGCAGGCCCTCGAGGACGACTTTGGCCGGCTGACCAGGTTTCTGCTCTCGGCGCCGCGCGATTATTTTCTTTATCGCGATTTCCAGTCGCGCAATATCATGCTGCGCGAGGGGCAGCCGTGGTTCCTGGATTACCAGGGCGGCCGCAAGGGCGCCCTCCACTACGACATCGCTTCCCTGCTCTTCGACGGCAAGGCCGACCTGCCGCCGGCGCTGCGCCAGGAGCTTCTCGACCATTATCTGGATGCGCTCGCCGGCTACCTTTCGCTCGACCGCGCCGCGTTTCTCGAGCATTACTACGCATTCGTCTATGTGCGCATCCTGCAGGCGCTGGGCGCCTACGGCTTCCGCGGGTTCTACGAGCGCAAGGCGCATTTCCTGCAGTCGGTGCCGTACGCGCTGAAGAATCTGCGCTGGCTGGCGCATAACGTCAAGCTGCCGATTGCGCTGCCGGCGCTGATGGCTGCAACTCAGGCCATGCAGGGGACGGCGAAGCTGCAAAGCCTGTCCGCTCCGGCCGGTGGGCTCACGGTGCGCATCTTCAGCTTCTCGTTTCATCGCCAGCCGCCGACTGACGAGTCCGGCAACGGCGGCGGGTTTGTCTTCGACGGCCGCTGCCTGCCTAATCCCGGACGCGAAGAGCGCTTCCGCACCCTTACCGGCAAGGATCAGCCGGTTGTTGACTACCTTGCGGCGATCGAGGACGTGCAGGAATTTCTGGCGCGAGCGCACGCCATGGTGGAGGCGAGCGTGACCGCATATCGGAAACGCAATTTCTCCAGCCTCATGGTTTCCTTCGGCTGCACCGGCGGGCAGCACCGCTCGGTTTACCTGGCGGAGCAGCTTGCGTCGCGCCTGCGCGGCACGCCGGGCGTCGACGTCGAGGTCCGCCACATCGAGCTGGAGAAGATGGGCCGATGAAGGCGATGGTGTTGGCCGCCGGATTGGGCACGCGCCTGCGCCCTCGAACCGATGACCGTCCCAAAGCGCTGGTGGAAGTGGGCGGGCGCACCATGCTGGAAATCGCGCTGACCCGCCTGCGCAACGTCGGCATCCGCGAAGTCATCGTCAACACTCATCACTACGCGGAAAGCATCGAAGATTGGCTGCGCGCGCACGCTCCGGTCGACATGCGCATTGAAGTTTCGCGCGAAGACGAATTGCTGGACACAGGCGGCGGGCTGAAGAAGGCTGCATGGTTTTTCCAGGAGCCGGGACCCGATGCCGCAGGACCGTTTCTGCTGCACAACGTGGATGTGCTGAGCACCATCGACTTTACAAGCATGGTGCGGGCTCATTGCGAGAGCGGTGCGCTGGCCACGCTGGCGGTCCAGCATCGGCCCACCTCGCGACCTTTGTTCTTCGATCAAAATGGCGAGCTTTGCGGGCGGATCACCGGTGGTGATGGGAGGGCTGAGATGGTTCGGCCGGTTGCCGATCCGATTGCGCTCGCGTTCGCCGGGATTCACGTGATCTCGCCCCGCATTTTTGCGCTGCTCGGGGAAGACGGCGCATTCTCCATCATCCCGGCGTATCTGCGTCTGGCCGCGCGGGGCGAACGCATCGCAGCATTCCGCGCCGACCAGTTCTACTGGCGCGACCTGGGCCGGCCGGAAGATGTGGAGCAAGCCGCAGGGGATATTGCTTCGGGCAAGTATCCCTGGTAACCCGCGAGCGCTACCATTTCCGCAAGGACACGCGCAAACCTCAGGACGCGACCGCCCGTGTTCGCCGCGCAGGCAAGGAGGTGACGGTGGAGCACCAGTGGAACAAACCTTCCGGTTGGATTGGCCGCCTGCTTCTGCGCAACATGAACACGCGCCACTCCAGCGTGACGGACTGGGGCCTTTCCCACGTGAAGATCGGCACGCGCGACGTCGTCCTAGACGTGGGCTGCGGCGGCGGGCGCACAGTTGCCAAGCTGGCCGGTGCCGCGGCTGAGGGCAAGGTCTACGGCGTCGACCACTCCGCCGCCAGTCTGGCGGTAGCCACAAAAAACAACGCGAAGCAGATCGCCGCCGGCAACGTCGAGATCCGCTCCGGCAGCGTCTCCCAGCTTCCCTTCCCCGATGCGATGTTCGACCTGGCTACGGCCGTGGAAACGCACTTCTTCTGGCCGAATCTAACGGGCGATGTGCGCGAAGTGGTGCGCGTGCTCAAGCCCGGCGGCGCGTTCGTCATCATCGCCGAAATTTACAAGGACGCGCCCAGCCCGATGGCTCGGGCCGCGGCAAAACACGCGCCAAAATACGACATGACTCTGCTCACGCCGGACGAGCACCGCGATCTGCTGGGATCGGCGGGGCTGGGCGAGATCGATGTCTTCACCTGGCCGAAAAAGAGTTGGATTTGCGCCAAGGGCAGGAAGCCCGCTTCAACGTAGAACGACGTTTCGTATGGACGCCTACATCGCCGGTTTCACCGGCTTCTTTTGCTCCGCGTTGACGCTGGCCACGTCGGCGTGCGCCTCTGACTGACGGTCCATCCATTCATCCAGCCGCGAGCGCTTGAAACGCCACCGGTTGCCCAGCTTGAATGCGGGCACAAACCCCTCCGACGCGTACTTGTAGAGCGTGTCCGGCGAGATGCCCAGGTAATCCGAAGCCTGGCGAATGTCCATAACCTCGCGCACTTCGGGAATGAGAAGATTCGAACGCGCCGCACTCCGCATGCTTTCCTCCAAATGACCGATGGATTACCCGGTTGGTCCGGCAGATGTGCCGGTAGCTTTGTATTTAACGCTGTTTTTGCCGGAGCTTCAAGAGGGTTTTCGGTGCACAGGCGGATTCTCGCCGTCTGCCTCCTACTGTTGCCAGCCCCCATCAGCAACTGGCCCAGGCAAAGAGCCCAACATTTGGGATGTCGGCCACCGCCTTCCCCAATATCTAGGAGCCGTATCGCGGATGGCACGTCGATGAGCGGATGAATCCGTCCATGAACGCCTTCATCGCATGGATATCATCCCATAACTTACTGATATAGAACAATTAAGCTTCGTCTCTGGGGAAATGGCCGGATAGATGTTTACGCTTCAGAGCGATTTCCGCCACCAGACCGTCCGCTCAAAGCTGAGGAACGTGGTCTTTGCCCCGCGGGAAAGATAGAAGTCCAGCACCTGGTCTTTGTCGGCGGTAAAGACAGCGCAGTCGGGCCAGCTGCCGTCTTTGTACAGGTGGGTGGCAGCCTGGTTTCTGTCCACCAGCGTGATCTCAGTGGGTGTGCACTGGATGACCTTTTGCGCTTTCAGTGAAAACGCAGTGCCCGGAGGCGGATCCGGGGGCACCTGATTGGCGATCTTGGTGAGCAACAAGATAAAAACGAAAGCCGCGGCAAATATCGCAATCTTCTTCATAACAAATACATTCTGGAACCGGCGGCCAGACCTCGAACTCACGCCCATCTCCGCCGGAAGTACCAAGAATCCTGAACCCAGATTACTTCCGGCAAATCCCGGGACACAAGCAAAATCCGCCCAACAAACGAAAAGGCGGACCGGTTTGGCCCGCCCTCCCAGTTTCAGAACTTGCCGCCGTTTAGTTCTTCTGATCCTCGCGCCGCTGCAGTGTCGGCCGGTCGTCGCCGTTGCTCGGCTGGTCGGCCCGGCGCAATGAGGGCTTGTTGGTGTCCTTGGCTTCCAGCAGCCTCCGCTTGTTTTCAATCCGCGCCAGCCGCGCCTTGATGTCGTTAAACTCCGACGTGGTCACCAGGTAATCCGGCTTGGCCGGGAGAATGCGCTCAATCTCCTGCTGCGAGTGCAGAATCCGGTCCGGAGTCTGGGGATGGTCTGAGAACGCTTTGGCCACCAGGCCCGGCTTCCGCTTCTCCAGCGCCTGGATCTTCTCAAAGAAGGTGATGAAGGCCTGGGGATCGTACCCCGCCCTGTACATGTACTGGACGCCGAGGTAGTCGGCCTGGGCCTCGAAGTCGCGGGAGAACTTGAGGAACGTAATCGGGACCGCAAACTGCGCCGCTTCATAAATGCCGTACCCCGTCCAGCTATAGCCGGTCATCATGATGAGCGGGATGGTGCTCAGTTGGGCGTAGTTCATGCGAGTCATCTCGCGGGCGGCGTGGTGGGCGCAGACATGGGCGATCTCGTGGGCCATCACGCCGGCCATCTCCGCCTCTTCGTCAGCGTTCAGGATCAGCCCGGAATTCACGTAGAAGAACCCGCCGGGAAGGGCCATGGCGTTGATTTCGTCCGAATCGATGATCCTTATGGTAAAGGGCACCTTGCAGTCGGAATTCTTCACCAGGTTCTGGCCGATGCGATTCACGTACTCGTTGATCACGGGATCGGTGATGAACTTGGTGCTCTTGTCGATCTCCGCCGCGTACGACCGTCCCATCTTGATTTCGCTGTCGGTGGAGTACCAATTGCCCATCCCCCGGGCGCCGATGTCGCGGTTGCCTACAGCGCCTACGTCCTCAATGCTTCCAGGCTTGACTTTTATCAGGTCGCCGCCCACCGGGACCACTTTGTCCGGGTCCACTTTGACGCTCTCGTCGTTATCGTCCTTCTTGTCTTTCTTGTCCTTCTTGTCTTTCTTGTCGGCCGATTTTTCGTTCGGAGGCGGAGGCGGAACATCACCGGCTACGGGAGCGGTGCCGGGAGCAGGGTTGTCTGCAGTGGGCTTGTTCTGTCCCTGATCCTGGCCATTCTGCGAAGTGGAGGGCTGCTGCGCAGCCGGCGGGTTCTGCCCTTGCTGCTGGGGGGCGGGGGTGGTTTGTTGCGCCGCCGGCGTGCCGGTGGCTGGGGTCGACTGCGGCGTGGACTGGCTCCATGCCGCGGCGGTCAAAGCCAGAACCGCCGCCATTGTGGTCCACGTTGCGGTCTTCAAGTTTCCCAGACCCGTCTTCATCCCTCACCTCCGGATGGCGCGATAACGCACCAACTCCGCTTCGCTTCGTCCTATTAGACGCCACGTCTACCTGTTTCGGCATCTGGCAATCCAATTATTCACCGAATTGTGCTGCGATGCTATAGCGGGGCTCGAATAACGACCCGAAATGGATTCTGCGTTAACCGGCTTCCCGCATGCAGCCGTCTGCTTTAGAGTAGATTTCACAGTTAAATGGGAGGTTACGGTGCGTCGAGGTTTCGCCATCCTAGCGGTGCTGGCGGTGTGCGGAGCCGCGTTGTCCCTGGGGCAGCCTCATCCGCCTGGCCCAAAGGGGCCATTGGACGCCATTCTTGGACCACACCGCCATCCCCCGCCCGCTCCCGCCAACCCGCTGCACACGGCGACGGTCTACCTCGACGCCACGGGCCTTGGAGCGCCGGTCATGCTGGATAAGAACTGGCGCGTGGGGATAACCGCCAATCCGGCCGCGGCCATGCCGGACTTCGACGACTCCGCCTGGGCCCTGCGCAACGCCTCCGAGTCCATTGTGGATGTTCCCGACGAAGACCACACATCTGACGCTCCGCCGGGGGCCGGACCACCAGGCAACGGACATCCGCCAGGAGACCACGGCGATCACCAGCACCCATTTGTATGGTTTCGCGTGCATATCAAGCTGGCGTCCGGTCACGGTCCGCTCGCCCTCCTTGTGCAGTTGCCGGTTTCACACACCTCCTCTATTTCCGTGGGTAGCGGAGGCCCGGGCATTGACGTTTTTGCCGACGGCAAGCAAATCCAGCCCGAAGGCCCTCACGGCGCCGATCCGGCCCTGTATCAGCCCATGTCGCGGATATATCGTCTGAACGTATCCCCGGACGCTACCTCGATGGTGTTGGCCGTTCGAACCATTTACATCCCCGTTGGATACGCCACGTACACCGGTTTTTTTGCGAATCGGACCTTCATCCTGGGCCACCCCGAGGATCTGAGCCATTCGCTCGAGCTCTGGTGGAATCACTCCCTGTTCGAACGTCTTCCGCGGCTTTTTGTCTCCATCCTTTTTGCCGTCCTGGCCATGTTTCTCTTTGCTCTGTTCTTCGCCCAGAAGGGGCATAGAGAGTATCTCTGGCTGGCGCTGCATGAGCTGGCCCAGGCGCCGCTTGCCTTTCTTGAAATCGCTGGAATCACAGCACGTATCGACGAGATTCTTTATGCGGCTCTCTTTCTTGAACTGATCGTAATTTCCGCCTATCTTTACTTCGAATTCCTGGTCGCCTTCCTCGATCTCCCGCACCGTTGGGGCAAACTGCGTCAGCGGTGGATTATCCTTCCTTTGCGCATCGTGGCGTTTCCCATGCTGGCTGGCATCGGACCAACCCTCATGCTGGTCCGCCATGGCCGAACGTTCGTCGCCATCCTCCTCGTCATCGTCTTCGTCTTGTCCATCCTCTGGTTCATTGGATGGCTCCTGTTCTGCTTCATTACCCTGATCGCCGCCACGGCGCGGCGCAACTTTGAAGCAGGCTTGCTCCTGTTGCCGCTGGTGCTAACCTTTGTCGGAATCCTTGAGCCCACGATCACCGGCATCAAGGAGGGCATGAACGAGGGCGCCAACAGTATGGCACTGTCTTCCGCCGCCATGATGCGCTTGAGCCGGAGCGGCGAGCGATCATATTTTCGGCGAGCATAGGTTTGCAAGCTTAATCCTACAGTAGAGCCGACCCCATGGCGAAGGAAAGATGAAGCCGCCTCCCGGGCTGGAAAGATCGCCGGAGCGGTGGCGGCCGTCCGCGGCAAAGCGCCGCCGGTCGAGCAATGGAATCCCCCCGATTGCGGGGACATCGACATGCGGATCGCCCGCGACGGCACGTGGTTTTACCAGGGAACCCCGATCGGCCGGCCGGCCCTGGTCAAATTGTTCGCTTCCGTCCTCAAGCGCGAGGGTGGGCGCTATGTTCTCGTCACGCCGGTGGAGAAGTGCGGAATCACGGTGGACGACGTCCCGTTCGTGGCGGTCGAACTGGACATCGACGACGACCCGGCCGGGCGCCGGCTGCGCTTCCGCACCAATGTGGATGATTGGGTCGTCTGCGGTCCGGGCCATGCTCTGCGCTTCGAATCCGACGCCGCCACCGGGGGCTTGCGACCCTATGTCCATGTTCGGCGCGACCTCTGGGCGCGGGTCAGCCGGGCGCTCTATTACGATCTCGCGGGCCTCGGTGAAGAACGCGAGGAGGCCGGTACGCGGATGTTCGGCGTGGCTTCGGCCGGCGCATTCTATGCTATGGCCCCAGCCGAGCATTTGAAGGACACCATCCCATGAATTTCGCGCCGGTTCGCACCGCCGAGGCCACGAGGGCCGATTTCTTTGAACGGGCCCGGGACGGCTTTCGCTCGACATGTTCCCGGCCGCACTCGGCGATCCGACCGCGCTCGCCATCCGCGGCGACCTCGATCTCGACCCGGAGAAC
>CAWBIG010000178.1:0-13690 GCA_963788435.1 uncultured Acidobacteriota bacterium
GTTAAGGGCGGGTGCATCCCCGCCTGTAGAAAGTCCGCAGCTAATACCAAGGTGCAGGACCAAAATCGCGAAAACTATTTTTGGACCGACACGGTGACGGACAAGCTGCTACCAGCAAAGGAAAGCAAATCGTCAGCGGTTGCCTGTAAGAGCCGCTGGATGGTAGCTACAAGCGCATCCGGGTCTTTAGAAAGCGGCCCGAGGGTAGCTTTGACGGATTTACGGCACACGCTCACCAATTCGTCATTCCCGCGTTTGGAAGGACGGGGCTTTTTCCTTTATATTCGGCCATGTACGCGTAGGCCGAAGACGAGAGGGGGAATACCGTGCCAAACAGCTTGAAGAAAAGTGCCGTGGCCGGGGTTAGCCAATGCATCTTGCAAAAGACTCAGAGTGTTGCCCGGTCTTAACGCGATGGGCCTTGCCGGCCAGAGCCCAAAGCTCACGAACGGTGGCTTGGCGGGCCAGCTGTTCGGCTTTTTCGGCTTTAAGATCGGCGACTTGCAAGGCGGCGAGGCGGTGGCCGGCGGCATCGCGGGTGGCGCGGGTACTACAACAACCCTCGATCACGGTTCATTAAACGCATACAACGCTCCTTGTTAAGGGCTAACCCATCACCCTTTCGGGTGTGGATAAAACCTACGGACCACCCCGCTTCAGGATGAAATTGCACCCCCATCACGTTGCCGCGTTCCACCGCCGCGGCGAACGGCTCGATATACTGCGTCACCGCAGCCGTATCGGCAGTCACGGGCGCTTTGTAGGAATGCGTGAAGTAGACATGCTCGCCGCTGCGCACGCCGCTCAATAGCCGAGACTCGCTCCGTGTCTCAATCGAGTTCCAGCCGACGTGCGGCACCTTTCCGCCGCCATCGGCAAAGCGCGTGCACCCTTCAGCAAAGTGCCCAAGCCCCGGCTGGCCCGCCGCTTCCGTCGAGCCGGCGTAAAGCCACTGCATGCCCACGCAGATTCCCAGAAACGGCGTGCCCCGAGCGATCGCCGCGCGCACTGCGCCCGTAATTCCCACTTCATCCAGCTTTTTCGTCGCTGCAAAATGGCCCACACCGGGCAGCACAATCCGGTCCGCCCGCCCAATCAGCGCAAGCTGTCCCGCCGTGACCTCAGGCTCTGTTCCGAGATGCCGCAGCGCCTTGATCACGCTGGCCAGATTCCCTGCGCCATAATCGATTACGGTCACGCGCATCACAACAGCCCCTTGGTCGAGGGCAGCATCCGCCGCAGTTGATTGTCCCGGCTGCACGCTACGCGCAGCGCACGCGCAAACGCCTTGAACACCGCTTCGATCTTGTGATGATTGGACCGCCCATACATCACCTTGACGTGCACGTTGGCGCGGGCGCCGCGCGCGAAGGCCTCAAAAAAATCGGTCACCAGTTCGCTCTGCAGGTCGCCCACCAGCCGCGCGCGCACTTTCGTGTCCACCGCGCAGGCCGCGCGCCCGCTCAGGTCAACCGCGGCAACGGCCAGCGTCTCATCCATCGGCATTACAAAGTAGCCCGCGCGCAGAATTCCGCGCTTCTCGCCCAGCGCCCGGTCGAACGCCTCGCCCAGCGCAATCCCTACGTCCTCCACCGTGTGGTGCTGATCCACATCCAGATCGCCATCGCATTGCAAATCAAGGTTGAAAGCGCCGTGCCGCGCGAACAGCTCCAGCATGTGATCGAAAAACCGAATCCCCGTTGCCACCCGGTACTGGCCTGAACCCTCAATCGTCAATTCCAACCCAATCCGCGTTTCACTGGTGTTGCGTTCCACGCATGCGCTTCTTTTTCCGCGCCGTGCAGTCGATGTCTCCGCAGTTTTCCCTCCGCGCGAAGCGGTCATGCCAACACTCCTTCCTTGCGCAACTCGGCGAGCACCTGCCGGAGCGCCTCAGCTGCCTGCCGCATCTGTTCGCGCGTGCCAATGGTAATCCGGACACATCCATCGCATCCGGAATCGTTGCTTCGGTCGCGCACCATCACGCCCAGCGCGTTCATGCGCCGGACAAACTCTGCGTGGGCCGCGCCGATCCGCACCAGCACAAAATTCGCGCGGCTCGGCCAGCGCACGACCTCGGCCGCATCTAACGCCACTTCAAACTCCGCGCGCGCCGAATGCACTTCCCGTACATACCAATTCAGATACTCGGTGTCGTTCAGCGCAGCGGGAAGGCACGCGAGCGCCAGTTGATTCACGCTGTAGGGAGAAAGCACGCGCCGGATCCAATGCATGTGCTCGGCCGCGCCTGCAAGCACACCCACTCGTAATCCGGCCAGCCCAAATGCCTTTGAGAATGTCCGCGCCACCATCAAGTTGGGAACGCTCTTCATCTGCCCTAGCACCGATTCGCCATGAAAATGAAAATACGCTTCGTCCACCAGGATCAGCGCCTGCGGCGCGTGTTCCGCTATCTCGACAATCTGTGTCGTCGTAGCCGTGCTCCCGGTTGGGCTGTTCGGATTGGCGATCACCACCATCTTTGTGCGGGGCGTGATGGCGGAACGGAGCCGGCTGTACGGGAACGTGAAATCGTCATCTGCCTGCACCGTCACCGTTTTCGCATCCGTCATCGATGCATACACCTGGTACATCGTGTAGGTAGGAACGGGCAGAAGAAGCTCGTCTCCCGCATCCAGAAACGCCTCAAACAGCACGTGAATGGCTTCGTCCACGCCATTCGTCAATGCAACACACTCCGGCGCTACGCCGAGATGCTCTGCCACCAGCGCCTCCACCGGCTGCCGTTCCGGATAGCGGGTGAGAGCGCCGGCGGAGATCGAGCGAAGCACTTCGAGCACCGCAGGTGAGCAGCCGATGGTGTTCTCGTTGAAATCCAGGCGCAGCCCGTCGCGGCTGCCCAGCGGCGGATGATACTCCGTGACGGATCGAACCCGGGCGCGCGGTTCTGGCCGGAGTTTCACAATCGTTTCAGACATTGCGCCTCCTTGAACGGGACGCTTGAGCACTCCTCAGTTGAATGGCCTCCGCATGCGCCGTGAGCCCTTCGCATTCCGCTAGCACGGCGGCATAAGGCCCCAGCGCGGCCACGCCTTCCGGCGCACATTCCTGCACCGTGATCAATTTGACGAAATCGAGAACGCTCAATCCCCCGCGAACCCGGGCCATGCCGCCCGTCGGCAGAGTGTGATTGGGGCCGGAAATATAATCTCCCATCGGCTGCGCCGACCATGAGCCGACAAAGACGGACCCGGCATTGCGCACCCATTCCAGGTCTTCGGCCGCGTCCACCGTCAAATGTTCGGGCGCAAGGCGATTGGTGATCGCGCGCGCTTCATCGGTGCTGGATGCAATGATCGCCCATCCGTTCTTTGTCAGGGATGCCCGGGCGATCGGGTTGTTCCGGCTCCTTACCTTTACCTCCGCCACCACCGCGCGGGCCAGCGTTTCGCGGGTCGTGAGGAACGCTGCAAGTGCTTCCGGATCGTGTTCCGCCTGCGCCACCAGGTCGGCTGCAATCAAAACGGGATCGCCGCGCTCGCTGGCGACCACGATCTCCGTGGGACCTGCAAGCATGTCGATCGGGCAGTCCGCCGCCACGCACTGCTTGGCCGCGGTCACGTATAGACTGCCCGGCCCCACAATCTTTTCTACTGCCTGAAGGCTCTCTGTTCCGTACGCCAGTGCAGCAATGGCGTGCGCTCCGCCGAGGCGATGGAACTCCGTCACTCCCAGCAAATGCGCCGCCGCCAGCGTCTCCTGCGCCGGCCTGGGGGAGACAACCACGATGCGCTCGACCCCGGCCACCTGCGCCGGAATCACCGTCATCAGCAGCGTGGATGGCAGCGGATGCCGCCCGCTGGGGATGTAACAACCCGCCGCGAAAAGCGGGCGCACCAACTGGCCGGTGGTTACTCCGTTCGCCTTCACCGTCCACGATCGCGGCTTTTGCCGGCCCGCAAACGCGCGGATTCGCCGCGACGCAGTCTCCAGTGCACGGCGCAACTCAGGTGTGCAAGCCTCCCAGGCCGAGCGCATCTCGTCTTCGCTGATGCGGATCGAAATCCCATCCGGCAGCGAATCCAGCTTGCGCGCGTATTTGAGCAGCGCGCAGTCGCCGTAACGGCGCACGTCGGCCACAATGCGCCGCACCGCCGGCAGCACCGGTTCCAGCGCCGCGCAGCCGCGACGCTCCAGCATCGCGATTACCCTCGCCGTCTGCCCCGCGCCGCGGCCTCTTGTGCGAATCACCTTCATCCCTGCCTCACTTACAGCACCACCTTGTTCAGCGGATATTCCACAATTCCGCTGGCGTTCGCCGCTTTGAGGCGCGGGATAACATCGCGCGCCACGCGTTCCTCCACAATCGTGTTCACCGCAACCCACTCTGCATTGCTTAACTGCGAAATGGTGGGCGCGTTCAGCGCCGGCAGAATTCCCAGCACCACATCCAGATCCGCGCGCCGCACGTTCAGCATCAAGCCAACCTGAGACTGGGCATCGATCGCGCCTCGCAGCATCACCGCGATCGACTCAATCTTGTTCCGCTTCCAGTCATCGGCCAGTGCGGCCTTGCTCGCAATCAGATGCGTTTCGCTCTCCATTACCGTGTCGATGATCTTGAGGTGATTGGCCCTGAGCGAGCTGCCCGTCTCCGTTACTTCCACAATCGCGTCTGCCAGCATGGGCGGCTTCACCTCCGTGGCTCCCCAGCTGAACTCCACCCGCACGTTCACGCCCTTGGCGCCAAAATACCGCTTGGTCACTTCCACCAGTTCGGTGGCGACAATCTTGCCTTGCAGATCCTCCGCGCTTTCAAAGCTGCTTGTTTCCGGAACCGCAAGCACCCAGCGCACCTTCCGCCGGCTCTGCTTGGCGTAAGTCAGTGAGATCACGCTCGGCACGTCAAGTCCGCTCTCAACCACCCAGTCAATGCCTGTCAGCCCCGCATCCAGCACCCCGTGATCCACGTACCGCGCCATCTCCTGCGCGCGAATCAGCATGCATTCGATTTCCCCATCGTCAATGGTAGGGAAATAGGATCGCCCGTCCGCGTAAATGTTCCAGCCCGCGCGTTTGAACAACGCAATGGTCGAATCCTGCAGGCTGCCTTTGGGAATTCCGAAGCGCAACTTACCCATTGGCCGCCTCCGCTGTCGTCGCCGCGGCCATCGAGATCGTGCGCGTGAAACAGCTCACCGTTCCCTCGTGGCAAACCAGGCCATCGCCTTCAACCACCACGCGAAACAAAAGCGCATCGTTGTCGCAGTCGGTTGCGGCAGAGATGATGCGCAGCCGGTTGCCGCTGGTCTCGCCCTTCATCCAGAGCTTTTGCCGCGTGCGGCTCCAGAACGTCACAAACCCAGTCTCCAGGCTCTTGGCGTAGCTCTCGGCATTCAGAAAGCCCAGCATCAGCACTTCTCCGCTGCGCACGTCCTGCACAATCCCCGGCGCCAGGCCGCCCATCTTTTCAAAGTCGATCGTCGTATCCACATCATCTCCTTTAGTCCGGATTTCCCCGGACAACGAAAAAGCCCACCGGCTTCTGCGCCGGCGGGCTCCTTTGAATTTCGATCTGTCGGGCCGTTTTACATCAGGCCATCGCAGTCCGCCGGCATGGAGGTTCCATGATGGTGGTGATGACCGTAATGGCGGCGGTTCTGCATCTGTTTCAAACCCTAATGGACATGCGCCAATTTGTCAAATAACCGGCGGATCCATGGCGCGGCCCCGAAACGATTCGTCGTGCATGCGCAAGCTATTAAGCAGTTGAAATTGCTGACGGAATTGGGAGAATGGCCGGCTTCTGCGCGTTCTGGTCAGGCAATTGATCGAGCAGGACCACATTCAGCAGCGACTTGTGTACCTGGATGCGGCCGTTATAGCTTATGAAACCGAGCTTGCGAAAGCGATTCATGAAGAAGCTGACGCGGGATCGGGTAGTTCCGATCATATTCGCCAATGACTCCTGAGTGATCGGAGGAATGAAGGTCTCCGGTTCGCCGGGCTTGCCGAATTCGGCCATCAACAGGAGAATCCGCGCCAGGCGCTTCTCGCTGGAATTGAACAATTGATCGACAAGGTCGGCCTGGGTTCGCATGCTTCGAGCAAGCAGAAATCTGAGGAATAAGTCGGCAAATGCAGGTTCGTCGTGCATCACCCGAATCATCTCGCTTCTCTCGATCTTGAGTGCTGTGCAAGCGCCCAAGGCAGTAGCGGTCGCCAGGCGCTGGCCGACAATCGATGCGAGAGACTCCTCTCCAACAAAATCGGAAGCGGATAAGATCGTAATTGTGGCTTGTTTGCCGTGCTGTGAAACCACAGTAACTCTCGCGCGGCCCTTTTGCAGATAAAACACTGAGTCCGCCGCATCTCCCTGACAGAAGAACGTCTCCTTTGACTTCAACTCGACGATTGACCGCCCCAGTCCTGCGTTCGCAAGAAAAGCTGCGGAATCGAATATAGTATTGGCACTCGTCAAAGCACTACCTCGTAGCCAACAATTGCCGGACTTGGACCCATCGCCCTGTACCCGGGTCGAAACACGCCGGCGAGAGGTGGAGCGCAGCATTCCTTGCGGTCCGGTGCATCCCTTTTGTGGAATTGGGCGCAACGCGGAGGATACTGCGCCCAATCCGTGGGGTAGCCGCAATTCGCATCGGTCGTTTCTCATCTTCGCCAGAGTTCGAGGGCAAAACTGATCAGTCTTGCTCAACCTTGAAGAGTTTCTCTTGAAGACCACCCGATCGATCCGAGCCGTCTTCCTGGCTAAAAATGCAAGCGGCTGAGCTGGTATGCTCAGCCGCATTGAGCTGCGTGACCCACCTAATCCTTGTGGGCGTCGCCGCCACCGTGTGCTCCAGCTCCGCCGCGCGGTGCTGCGCCGCGTGGCGCGGAAGCATGCGAGGCGCCAGCCCGTGGCGCCGAAGCGTGCGCTGCCGGTGCGCGATGGGCTGCGCTGGGACGCGCCGCACTCGGACGCGCTCCGCTAGGGTGTGCATTCCCGCGGTTTGCAGGAACTCCGCCGCGTGCCGCCGGGGCGCCGCCAGAGCGTCTGCTATAGGCAACGCGGCCGACCCCGCCGTGATATCTTCCACCACCGTCGGCGATGAAGCGATGGCCGCCCCAGCCGTGGCTATATCCCCAACCGGCCCATGGGCCCATGCCCAGGAATATGCCGTTGTAGAAATAGCCTGACCCGTAATACCCCATCGGCGCGCACTGGTATGGCGCATATCCGTAGTATCCGTACGGGCAAACGGGCTGAACGCCGACCTGAATCTCAATTTGTGCACGAGCGGCCGGCGCCAGGGCCAGGCCGGCAAGCAATGCCGTGGTTGAAACAAGAATCTTGATTCCGCGCATGGTTCCCCCTTAGGGTGTCTGCGGTTCCCTTGTTGCGTGGGATGTTCTGTTGACGTTAAGAATTTTCCGGCAACATCAGCCACCATAAGGACGTCGAAACCGTAGATGGTGCCCTCTCGCGGTGTCGGAGGGCTTGATCCAGCTATCCTTACGTTCCCTACTGTATTTGCTTCGTAGTGCCCATGTCTGAGCTATATAGACCATCCCATTGAGAAAAATAGTCATTGCCGGTCTAACTCGGCTGGATACGCAGCCTTTATCCCTGTTTCTTGAACCGGAATGGGGAAACTCAATGTGCAAGCGGGATTGGATTGCTATTGAGCGGGATAAGTGGCGCATCCTTCAACTGGTTAAGATCGGCCAGAATAGCTTGCCAGTTCGCCGGATCCTTCCTGGTCTCGATAGGCAGCGAAAGATCGGAATAGAACGCGAGAATATTGGCGCGCAATTGGGGCGTGGTCCCCTCATACTTATGCGCCGTCAGGCTGGTCAACAGCTTCGCATAGGCCTCGTCTGCCAGCGTGTATTCCGCCGCCTTGGTTGGGTTGCCATCATCCAGGTCGCAATTGGGCAGCGCCAGCGTGCCGGCCTGCACTTCCTTGAGCAACGCAGTGTAGCCATCCACCGTAGTATTGATGCTCTTGATATAGAGACCTTCCGTTTTCGCGGATGGGTTATCAAACCCCATTCCCTTTAAAGGGCCGATTTTGGGAATGTATCGCAAAAGCACCGAAAGTACCCGCGTGCCGAAGTCGGGCTTCGTATACATCTTTCCCCACTCCCGTTCGTAGTCGGAACGGGATAAGCGATACAGAAACTTCCTCTTCGCAAAACCTGGCGTCTCTCGTATCAGGTCCTTCTTATGTGTTCGCAGCGCTACCTTCGTCATTTGCGGAATCAGCCTGCTGATGGAAAAACGATACGAGCCAATTGCCAGGTCTTCATGCGCAAGCACGTCCTTTAATTGCAGCCCGTATACAACTGGAAACGTCCGCTCCAGCAATGGCTCCGCGACTTTGAAGCCGATGAAGTCGTGGTATTGCTCCGACGCGTACCGATTCTTCGCCACTTGCAGCGTGTCGAATCCGAATTCAGTCTTAAGATGCGCGGTCCGATCCTGCGCATAACGAACCGAGTTGCCATATTTGGCTCGCAGCTTCGGATAGCGGAGCGCTACAGCCTCATTGACTGCTGGATGGCCGTCAATGTCAGCCACATAATGCGACAGCGCACCCAGCGCAAAGGCGTATTCGTTCGCATCCTGGCTTTGACGAATCAGCTCTGCAACAAAGTCTCCGCTGCGAACATAGTGAACCAAATCGCTGAAGTCCCTGCTCCCGAAGGGATAGTATCCCAGGTCCTGGATAACCGAACCGCCATAAGCGTAGGCGTGCGCTTCCTTGATCTGGACTTCTGTAAGATCCGGAAAGCGATGCAATAGAAGAGGGCGAAGTTCTGACGTCCAGACTAAGTCGACAATTTCTTCGTGAGTAAGAACGGAGTAGGCATACATAGCTCCACTGGAAGCCAGTAATACGAGAATGACTATCGCCACGCGAGGAGGAAACCACCACCGCCGCTCTCGTGTCATGAGGCGCATTTGGGCCTAAGCGTCCATTCCGAGCGCGTACTGCGCATAGGCAGCCTCTAGCTTCCTGTGCCGACGTAGCCTTATTGGAGCCGGCGGCTCATCGATCGCATATTCAATCGAATTGCCGCAATGGACGCACACAAGGCTTCCAACGCCATGGAGAATCTGCGTTGCGGTTCTGCGGCAATCAGGGCACACGATCATAGTGGACCCATCGAGCGAAGGCACGCTTCGGATCCGCTGGACTGAGCCCGGCAACGCGGCGCCGGATTGCCACTGATCGTGCCGTTTTATTCGCGGCGGTGTCGTCAGGATCCGAAGGAGCGCGCCTGTGCTGCTGCCCTTTTGAAAGAAGCCGTCGGCGAGAACACCGGAAGGCACTTCGTTGCCGGCGAATGCACCGCTCATGGCAATCACCAGCGTGGACGGGAAACGGCGTCGCACCACCTCGAGCAGCTCGAATCCCGACATGCCCGGCATGTGAAGATCGGAAAGAAGAATATCGGGGATTTCTTGGCGGCTCTCCCGCAACGCGGTTAAGCCGTCTTTGGCGATCCGCACGCGATACCCAATCTCACTTAGCACGTCAGACAGCACCCTGCGCACCGATGCCTTGTCGTCCACGATGAGAATGTTTGCTCTTGGCTGGTTCACGTTCCACTCACTCAACAAAAGGTATAGACAGATTTAGGTAAGTGTCCCATGCGCCAAGATTGCGAAACTGTTCAATTCTGCTCACGTCCTTCAAATCGCCTTCAGCATCTTTGGCGTTCTCGCGGGCGATGCCGGGAAATCTGCCTTTTACTTCTCCTTCGGCAAACGATCGAGCAGAACCACGTTCAGCAGGGAGTTGTGGACTCGGATGCGGCTGTCGTAATCGATAAAGCCGAGCTTGCGAAAACGGTTCATGAAGAAGCTGACGCGGGAGCGCGTGGTGCCGATGATCTCGGCCAGGGTCTCCTGCGAGATTCTAGGAAGCAATGTGTGCGGCCCGCCTGGCCGGCCAATCTCAGCCATTAAAAGCAGCACGCGCGCCAATCGCTTTTCACTGGAGTTGAATAACTGATCAACAAGGTCGGCCTGGGTGCGCATGCTGCGATCCAGCAGAAACTTCAGGAACAGATCGGAGAAATCGTGTTCCTCATGGATCACGCGGATCATTTCTTCTCGCGTGATCTCAAGTGCGGTACAGGCGGTAATGGCGGTAGCCGAGGATAATCGCCGGCCAGGCGCCGCCGCGATCGCACTCTCCCCCACAAAGTCGCCTGCGAAAAGCAGCGCAATCGTCGCTTCCTTTCCGGCTTGCGAAACCACCGTGACCTTTGCGCGGCCCATCTGAAGATAGAAAACTGAATCGGCGGGGTCTCCCTGCAAGAAAAACGCCTGCTTGGGCTTCAATTGAATGATTCTTCGCCCCAGCCCGGCGTTCGCCAGAAATGATTCGGCATGGAATGCGAGTTTTTCCAGTTCGACCATTGCAGCGGACACTTTCCGAATGCGACTTCGGCGCTTCAGCGCAGCGAAGGGGACGCGACCACGCCGTCTTCCATGGGACAAACAACAAAAAGGCGGCCGCAAATCAAAATTGACCCATGGTCAACACGGGCCGTCGCGCCAGAAGGCACCCAATCCTCTGCGCATTCTGGAACTGACTACACTCCGGCGTGTTTCCAGACTGGCACCAATCGGCAGTAAAATCTGTTCAATTGTGCACACTATTCCCGGAATTCTTCAACCCCCCACTTCTTAGTGGCAGTCTCGCCACTCTCAGTAGTTACTCCAAAACATCGGTCCAGAACTATTAACAGCTGCTTTCCTCCTTTGAGCCATTTTGCTCAGACAGGGCCGGACAATCGCCACTACCGTGGAAGGTACCTTGTGCGCCTCAGATGCGACTTATGCAACTCAATGTGCGTGCGGGTAGAAAAAGCGGTGAAATGAATGAAGAAGTTTGCGATGTGCGTGGCAGTGCTCGGTCTCGGCTGTATGGCTGGCACCTCTTGGGCGGGATCAGACCGCCGTGCAACCGATGACCGGCTGGATCATGCGGCCCAGGTGCTGCACGATATCATGGCCGCGCCGGACAGCGGCATTCCGGAAGAGGTGCTGGAACATGCCCGGTGCGTGGCCGTCGTTCCCCACCTTCTCAAAGGCGGCTTCGTCTTTGGCGGCGAAAATGGCCGCGGCGTGGCTACATGCCGGACGGCCGAAGGCTGGAGCGCCCCTGCATTCTTCGCCATTACCGGTGGGAGTTGGGGCTTGCAGATCGGCGTCGAGGGCATCGACCTCGTCATGATTATTCAAAATGACAAGGGAATGGCTCAATTGATAGGGAGCGGGTTCGAGCTTGGCGCTGACGCCTCAGCGGCAGCTGGCCCGGTGGGACGTCACGCTTCTGCTGACACCAACTGGAAGCTGGATACCGAAATCCTCACCTACTCGCGGGCCAAGGGAGCCTTTGCCGGCGTCACCCTGAACGGCGCTTCCATTCGGCGCGACGACGACTCCACTGAAGCGACCTACGGCCGCGACATCTCCACACGGCGCATTCTCTCCGGCGACATAGCCGTGCCCGACTCGGCACGCTCGTTCCTCAATGCGGTGAGAGATGCAAAGGCCCAGGCAATTGCTTCCAAATGATAGCCGTCAGTGAACCGGCTGTGTGCGCCTGGGATTCCCCTCTCAGGCGCCTGCAGCCCGAAGAAAAGGTGTATCGATGCTTTGGACGGTCCTTGTCATCCTTGTTATTTTGTGGCTCCTGGGGTTCAGCTTCCACATCGGTGGCAGCTTGATTCACCTTCTTCTCGTGGTGGCGTTGGTCATCCTTGTCATCAACCTCATCAGCGGCCGCCGCAGTGCTTTATAAAGCCGCATGATCCCTGGAGTTGTGGGCGCACAACGACGCTGGGCATTGCCCGCGCCTTCGCCACGCCGATTGTCCGCCAGGGACGCTTCTACTCAGCGATGCCATTGCTTCGGATGGTCGGGGAGAGAGGATTTGAACCTCCGACCCCCTGGTCCCGAACTGGAAATGTCCTGTAGAATCAACAACTTATGAATCGTAATCGTGGTGCTTCAATCGCATAAGCTCTTTTGATTCTTATAGATAGATTTCGGTCGTTTCCCATTGGGAACCCCACTGTGGGAACCCTCCGCACAGCACTGGATGTCCTTCTGACTTCCCATTCCGAATCTCAGAGGCGATCCTCAAGCCCCTAAGAATTCGCTCGGGCATGCATTTGCTCACCTATGAAACGGAAATCTGCACTGTAGCTCCCGCCGTGCTCTGACAAGTGGACGTTCACATTCAGCAAGATCTCGAGCACTCCGCCAAGAATCGCCGAGCTTTCCGTTCAACCCTGCCTCGCTGACTTGGAGTGATCAGAAAAGCACAGTCTTTGCTGCTGCTCCAAGAGCAGAATGAGATTTCAGACGCCTCACTCAAGCGGCTGGGGAGACTGTCATGTCCGAAGTTCGTGCTTTCCCATCTATTCCCACGAAGATCCTATTGCCCATGGACTTTAGTTCATCATCCCAGGCGGCTTTGGAGATGGCAGTTGATCTGGCTCAGCACTTTCACGCCGAACTCCACCTTCTCAACGTAATTCCAATGTTTCCTACCACTACTCTCCCTGACCTCATACCCGAAAGCGAATTCCTTCAGGAGATGAGGACAATTGCAGAGGGTCATCTGGCAAAGTGCCAGGCAACTCTTAGGGCCAAAGGTGTGAAGTCAACTTCCAGCATCGAAATGGGCAATGACGTTGCGGGAAACATCATGGAAGTGGTGGAGCGGGATCATATCGACATGGTCGTCATTTCCACACACGGCATTTCCGGATGGCGTCCGTTGGTCTTCGGTTCCATCGCCGAGAAAGTAGTCAAGCTCGTGCAATGCCCGCTGTTGCTTCTTCGATCCGTCAGCCCGGAGGCAAGTGTCAGCACTGAGGATGGTACGCGATCTGAAATTGTGGCAGCGGAGCAAGAACAGGAGAACATCCATCGTGACAGCGATTGCAGAGCAGCACAAGTTGAAGCCTGAGCTAAAGCACGACCCGAACCCGGTGTCCAAGGACGATCTCAAGACCCTCCCGATGCCGGAGTTGCAGAAGAAATTAGGCTCCTCTCCAGACGGCCTGAGCCAGGCCGAGGCTGCGAAACGGCTGACTCAATACGGACTCAACGAGATCACCGAGAAAAAGACCAATCAGCTCTTAAAGTTTCTCTCCTATTTCTGGGGCCCGATTCCCTGGATGATTGAAGGCGCCGTAATCTTGTCGGCGCTGGTCCAGCATTGGCTGGATTTCTTTATCATCCTTCTTTTGCTCTGTTCCAACGCAGTGGTCGGATTCTGGGAAGAACACCAGGCCGGTAACGCAATTGCCGCTCTGAAAGCCCGCCTCGCGATCCTGGCTAAGGTCAAGCGCGACGGCAAGTGGCAGAACCCGAAGGCAAGTGAACTTGTGCCTGGAGACGTGGTCCGACTGCGTCTCGGCGACATCGTACCGGCCGACGCGCGCTTGCTCGATGGCGATCCCATCGAGGTGGACCAATCCGCATTAACAGGCGAGTCATTGCCTGTGACCGCCAAGCCAGGGAGCGCAGTGTTCTCGGGATCGATCGTCCGTCAGGGCGAAATCGACGCAATGGTGTATGCCACCGGAACGAATACCTATTTCGGCAAGACCGCGCAGATGGTGCAAGAGGCGAATACAGTAAGCCATTTCCAGAAAGCGGTCTTGAAGATAGGTGATTACCTGATCGTGCTGGCGG
>CAWBIG010000179.1:0-5951 GCA_963788435.1 uncultured Acidobacteriota bacterium
CGTCGGCCATCGCCATGGGGTTGCCGCGCGTGCGGATGAGGTAGTTCGGGAACGGATTGGGCGCGCTGTAGCAGTAATACACGGTGGGCACCGGCGGCTCATTCAGGCCTTCTTCGCGTGCATCCCCGGCAATGCCGCGGACGATGCCGCTGGCGC
Source organism: uncultured Acidobacteriota bacterium (assembly GCA_963788435.1). Taxonomy (GTDB): domain Bacteria; phylum Acidobacteriota; class Terriglobia; order Terriglobales; family Acidobacteriaceae; genus Telmatobacter. The sequence continues at coordinate 157 of CAWBIG010000179.1, forward strand.
CGAACGCGCTTCCGCTGGCGTCCTTGAGCGTATGGCCGATGGCTGCGGTTCCACCCAGATAAAGGTTGGCGAAGCTGCGATTGACCACAACATCGCTGGTGGTGGAGGCCCGCTTGCACGGTTCGCCGGCCAGAAGCGGAATGTGCATGGTGTTGAAGTAGCCGTTGGATACGGAGCGGGTGTCGGCAAGGATTCGGCGATCGGGATCGAGCTTTCCGTCGATCGAGAATTCCATCTGATAAAGCGAAGGCACTCCCGGCAGCATGGCGGCGGTGGCGGCATCCTCCACGCCGGGCAGCGTGCGCAGGCCGTCGAGGGTTCGATCGATGCGGTTGTTCACGGCGGGCATGTTCGCCGTTTCGCCCCAGGAGCCGCTGACCTGGAGTGCGAGCACATGGGTGGGATCGAAGCCGGGAGCAGACGTGGCCGAGAGCGTCGAGCGAGCGCAGGAGCAAGCCCGCGCCAATCAGCAGCGTGACGGCGAGCGTGACCTGCACGCCAACCAGCGTCCATTGCATGGGATGGCGCGTAGATGCCTGGGTGCGGCTGCCCGCGGCGAGTCCTTGCGCCAGGCCACGACGTGTGCCTTTGATCGCGGGATACAGGCCGCAGAGCAGGGTGGTGAGTAGCGCGCAGACCAGGGAATAGCCGGCGATGCTCCAGTTCAGCGTAACTTCTTCCGCGCGGGGCAGGCGTCCGGCAAGGAGATGGAACGCGTGCGCCGCGCCCGCCGCCACGCCGAGCCCGGCTGTGGCTCCGAGGAATGCGAGTCCGAGGACCTCAGAGAGAAGTTGCAGGACAATGGTGCGGCGGGATGCTCCCAGCGAATAGCGGACGGAGATTTCGTGTTCGCGCTCGGCGGTGCGCGCAAGCAGGAGCGCGGCGATGTTGGAGCAGGCGATGAGCAGCAGTAACGACACGGAGCCATAGAGGAGCCAGAGCGAGTGCGCCGAGTCGCCGACGACGGTGCTCTTGAGCGAGACGGTTTCGACAGTCATTTCAGCGTCGGGCATGGGAAACTGTTTGCCCAGGCGCGCCTGCACGGTGGAGAGATCGTCTGCGGCCTGCGCAACGGTGACGCCGGGCTTCATGCGGCCGATGACGGAGAACCAGGTTTCGTCGCGCCGCTGCGCGTAGGGCGCGTCCGGCGGGCTGGGAGCCCAGATCTCGACGTCGCTGTCGGGATAGCTGAAGCCGCGCGGCATGACGCCGACAACCGAGTAGAAATATTGCCCGATATGGAGCTTCTTGCTCAGCGCATTCGGGATCGCCATGAAATTTCTCCTGCCAATAGTCGTAGCTGATCAGCACAGCGTTGGTGCCGCCAAAGCGTTCCTCCTCGGGCACAAAATTGCGGCCGAGCACCGGCGCAACCCCGAGAACCTGAAGGAAGCGCGGCGCGACCAGAGCCTCCGCGACTCTTTCCGGCAGCGGGCCGGACATCTCGGAGAGGTCGTCTTTGTAGTAGCCGGTGACGCCGGAGAGCGCGGTGGCCATGCGGTTCCAGTCTTCCAGCCGCTGCGGTGCGACAAACGTGTTGGCGTTGCGGCCCTTGGCGTCGTGCTGGTAAATGCGGACCAGTTCGTTGCCATGCGGAAACGGCAGTGGCCGCAGCACGATGGCGTCAATGGCGGAAAAAACGGCGGTATTGGCGCCGATGCCGAGCGCCAGGGTGAGAATCACAGCGAGAGAAAAACCGGGCGCTTTCAGGATGAAGCGCAGGGCAGCGCGGATATAAAAACGCAGCGTTTCGGCGAGCGCGGAGAGATGGACTTCACGAACTTGCTGCCGCACTTGTTCACGGCCGCCGAAGTCGATGAGTGCGCGCCGGCGCGCCGCCTCGGGGCTCATGCCACACGCAATGTTGGCCGCGACCATGCGCTCAATGTGATCGGCGATCTCGCGATCGACTGGATCGGGAAGGCTGCGAGTTTTGTGTCTCCAGAAGGTCATGCCGATCTCCTAGCGCGCGGTGTCGAGGATGAGCTGAACCGCTTCGGAGAGCCGGTTCCAGGACTTTTCTTCGGCGGCAAGCTGGCGGCGGCCCTTGGCGGAGAGCTTGTAAAAGCGCGCCTGGCGTCCGTTCTCCGATTCGCCCCAGTCGGCCGCGATCCAGCCGCGCTTTTCCAGGCGATGCAGCGCGGGATAGAGCGAGCCCTGCTGCACCTGGAGCACATCGTTGGAGATCTGGCGAATGCGCTGGGCGATACCGTAGCCGTGCACCGGACCGAAAGCGACAACCTTCAGGATGAGCAGGTCGAGCGTGCCTTGCAGCAGGTCGGTTTTCTCAATGGGAGACATGGTTGGGGGCTTCTCTCCTAGACGTTCTACACATTAGGACAAGAATAGGTAGAATGTCAAGGAGAGAAACTGGTGAAAGAGTGAACAAGGCAGTGAAGGCGTGAACAAGTGAACCCGTGAAGAAAAGCAGCCTCCGAAAATCCGCAAAGCTCCTGCCCCAGATTCAACGGTCAGGGTTTCGCCCCTTCACCTTTTCACTGTTTCACTGCTCTTCACGCGCTCAATGGCAGTTCCGCGCCCAGGATATTCATAGGCGTGACGCCGCGCTGGCGAAGGGTGCGGATGCTGAGCGCGTCGTGGCGCTTGGCCAGGCGGCAGCCGTTTTGGTCCAGCACCAGGCGGCAGTGGAACCATTTGGGCGGGGTGAGGCCGAGTGCGCGATAAAGCAGGATCTGGCGCGCGGTGGACTTCAGCAGGTCCGCGCCCCGCACCACTTCGGTTATGCGCATGGCGGCGTCGTCTGCAACGCAGGCAAGCTGATAGCTGGGCGTGCCGTCGCGGCGCCACACGGCAAAGTCGCCGAAGTCTATGCCGGCGACGAAGCGCTGGCGGCCAAGGTTGCCGTCGTCGAATTCGATGGCCTCGCCGTCGGGCACGCGAAAGCGCCAGTTCATGCCTTTGGGCGTGTCGTACCCGGTCCCGTTGAGGCCGGGAAGTTGCGGGGTGCAACCCAGGCTGCGACAGGTGCCGGGATAAACGGGTTCGTCATCGAGCGGGTCCATTTTGCCGCTGGAGCGCTCGCCGGCCACGCCGATCTCGTGCGGCGCGCCCAAGGCACCCTCAAGATCTTTGCGCGAACATTTGCAGGGGAACAAGTATCCGCCGCGATCGAGTTTGCGCCACGCGCTCAGGTAAATGCTCATGCGCTTGCTTTGCTGGTAGGGCGCGAAGGGACCGCCGCGATCGGGGCCCTCCTGCCAGCGGACGCCGAGCCAGCGCAGGTCCTCGTACGCGGCCTCGGCAAACAGCGTGCGGCTGCGTTCGGGGTCGAGGTCCTCCATGCGCATCACAAGGGTGCCTCCGGCGTCCCGCGCGCGCTGCCAGGCGGTCCAGAACGTGCGCGCGTGGCCCACATGCAGGTAACCTGTGGGCGAAGGCGCAAGCCGGCCGCGATAACCAGGGTTGTGCATTGTGGCAACAGTGGCCATGCTGCCACGATTCTAGAGAGATGCCGGCGCCAAAACGATAGCGCGCTTGATGCGTAACCTTTATGGTTCGGGGACGGAAATCGAAGTTAGTGGAGTTATCGGGGGCTCGGCTTCCCAAGCTGTCAGTCGGGATCCTGGCTGTCCTGGCCGTCGTGGTGATGGCTGTACTGCTCGATGGTGGCATTCAGGTGATCGGGATTGACGGAGACTTCGACCACATCGAGCTCATGGCCATCGGAATCGAGAACGAAGAGGCCCATGCGCGAGCCTTCGGGACGCATGAAGACGAGTGTCTGTTCGCGGCCGCCGCGGCTGGTTTCGCGGACCATGCGCGCCCATGAGGGACCGAGCTTTTCTTCCACCATGCGGGTCAGGTCTTCGCCGTCCAGCGAAGCGGTGAAGTCGTCGAACTCCGCCATGTGCATGTTGCTGACGCCGTCGCTAGTAGCCTTGCGCGAGACAAAGCTGATCAGGCCCATGAAGGGGATGCGGGTGGCGCGGACGTGGTAGGTGTGCTCGATAGACCGCACCACGCCGTCAAAGCCGCCCTCGCCGCCGGAGGCCAGAACGGCCACAGGCACTATGAGGGCAGCGGCGCAGATGAGGAAGAATACAAAGCGCCTCATTCGTCGTCTCCCTTCTTGTCCGCCGGTTTGCTCTTGTCGTTTCCGTGCGGCGAGTGATGCGTGCCTTCAATGTCGCCGAGCGAACCAAGGCCGCTCAGGCCGCTGAGCGCGCTCAGGTCCTCCATGTGGACGGGTCCCAGAATGAGAACGATGGTCAGCTCCCTGGGTTCGGCTTCCAGTACGAAGATGCCCTGCGCCTCGCCGTTCACCATCTTCATCATCACGTCCGTGGTTTCGTTCGATTTGCGCTCGCGCTCCCGCACAATAGGCGACCACTCGGAGGTCTCGAAGTAGGAGCGCAGCTTGGCCACGTCGTCCATGGAATACTGGCCGTCCTTATCGAATTCATATTCGCGGACGTAGATTCCCTTTAGACCGGAGATGAGGTTGCGCACGTGTGTCTGATCGTGGTCCTTGTCGTTCAGAAACTTGGCCGCAAAGCCGAGCATGCTCTTGTCGAGGGTCACTTCGGTGACGTCGGAAGCACGTGCCGCCAATTCCTTTTCTACCGGCGAGGGCAGCGGCAGGCCATCCTGGGCGCGGGCCAGAAGCGCAATGCCCAAAACAGTCAAAGCCAGAGCACCGATACGCATTGCAACCTTATAGCGATTCATCTTTCTTCCTCTCCGTTTCCGCGGTTCCTCGCCGACAGCCGTTCCTGCACCAGTTGCAGCGCGTGCCCGGTAATGCGCAAAGCCGTCAGCACCTGTTGCCGGGCTGCTTCGCCGCGGCGGCGCTCCTGGATGCGTTCGTAATCCCAGCGAACTGCGCCGCCGATGATTGCGACGATCAGCAGCGTCGCCGCCAGGCGCATCCACACCAGCGAGTGCCAGTGCCGCGTGACCAACTGCCGCTCGCGGCGCGCGGCCATAATTCTGGTTTTGAGCCCGGGCGGAGCCGGACGGCGCTCGAATGCCTCCTTCAGCTCCCGCTCAAACTGGTCTTCGATCCCGTGCATCGGTTCATGCTCCACGAATAAACTCCTTCAACTGGCTGGTCGCCTTGGCGCGCAGCAGCTTGAGCCCGCGCTGAAGTTGGCTTTTCACCGTAGCCACCGGTGTTTGCAATGTGACGGCAATCTCTTCCGGCAGCATGTCTTCCTGGTAGCGCAGAACAATCACCGATCTCTGCGCTTCAGGAAGCGTGGTGAGCAGATGCTCCAGGCGCGCGGCCAGGGGCGAAGCGCGTTCCTCGGCTGCCAGGCCATGCTGTTCCTCCAGCTCAACCCAGAGATTTGTTCCCCGCACCCGCCGGCGGCGAAGAGCGTCAGTGGAGCGGCTCATGGCCACCCTCCGCAACCACGCGCAGGCGTGCTCAGGACCTTCGATTCGCGGCAGGTTCCGGTCAAGCTCCAGGAATACATCCTGGGCAATCTCCTCGGCGAGTCCGCGGTCTCCGGTCATACGAAATGCGAGCGAGTACACCATAGCCTGATGCTCGTCCACCAGAAATTCGAAATCCGGTTGCCAATTACGAGCCATGAGTCTCGCTTCTACTCTCTATTCATAAAGCAAATAGAACAATAGACAGATAGAACATATAAAATAAAAAACTTATATATTCCATTCTTATAAATAAGTTTTAAAAATTAGTATCCAAATCTGTTTTTTTGTTTTGATTTTATTCTAGACTGATAATATAGGAAAATATAACAAAATCTAATTTTAAGCTTAATTTAAATTCTTTTATATATTTTTACTACTAATTGTTAACTATATTA
>CAWBIG010000180.1:0-3147 GCA_963788435.1 uncultured Acidobacteriota bacterium
TCGTAAACGCCGGCAAAAAGGAATGGTGGACGTTAATGATGGCGGCGGGATACCTCGCTACGAATTCCGGACTCAGAATTTGCATGTAGCGCGCCAGCACGACTAGCTCGATTCGCTGTTCTTCAAGCAATTCCAGATGGCATTTCTCCGCTTCCAGTGGCGCCGTGATCGGCACATGCTCAAACGGCACCCCGTAAAAGGAAGCCATTCTCTCCACGTCGCAATGATTCGAAACGATCAGCGGGATCTCGCAGCGCAATTCGCCCACATGCCAGCGATGCAGAAGGTCGGCTATGCAGTGCAGGTGCTGAGAGCAGAACAGCGCTACGCGGGCACGGCAGGTGCTTGCGGTCAGCGACCAACGCATTTCCAGTTCACGGGCCATGGGCGCAAAGGCACGTTCAAACCGTTCCAGATCGAAGCTTGCGCCGTTCCCGTCCAGCGCCCATTCAACCCGCATGAAGAACAGCCCCAGCGCTTCATCGCGGTGCTGATCCGCGTGAAGGATGTTGGCGCCCTGCTCATACAGCAGCCCCGAAACGCGCGCCACCAGCCCGCGCCGGTCAGGACAATCGATTAACAGCACAGCCGTTTCGTGCATACACCTGAGACTAGCTCATTCGTCTTGCTAGCCCCAGTGCTCCTGCATCCATTACACTTTTCTTCGGTTCTTCCGCCGCATATGCATCCTCTCGCCCAACTTGACCGGGACATTTACTGGATGCGGCGTGCGCTGGAACTGGCTCGGCGTGGAATTGGCGTGACTGCGCCCAATCCGGCAGTGGGCTGTGTGATCCTCGACTGCGCAGGACAGGTGATCGGAGAGGGATGGCACGAGTACGACCTGGTGGACCACGCCGAGGTCGTCGCGTTGGGCGAGGCCCGGCAGCATGCGCGAAATCGTCTGCGCGGCGGCACGGCCTACGTCACCCTGGAGCCCTGCAATCATATCGGCCGCACCAGCCCGTGCACGGAAGCGCTGATTGCCGCGGGGCTGAGCCGTGTGGTTGCCGCCACCGGCGATCCGAATCCCAACGTGGCCGGGCGCGGGATGGAGGCATTGCAGGCAGCGGGAATGGAGACGGTGCTGGGTATTTGCGAGGGTGAGGCCCGCCGGCTGAATGAAGCCTTCGCCTGCTGGATCCGCACCGGACGCCCCTTTGTACTGATGAAGGTGGCGATGACGCTGGACGGTCGCATTGCACCGCCGCCCGGCTTCCACAGTGCGCGCGAGCCGTATTGGATCACCAGCGAAGCTGCGCGCCGCGCCGTGCAGCCTCTGCGCTGGCAGGCCGACGCAGTGCTGGTGGGTGTGGATACAGTGCTGGCCGACGACCCGCACCTGACCGACCGCAGCGGCCTACGGCGACGGCGCCCGCTCATGCGCATTATCCTTGATTCCGCTCTGCGGATGCCTCTGGATTGCAAGTTGGTGCACACGGCGCAAGACGACGTGGTGGTCTACACCGTGTCCAAGGACGAGAATCGTGCCCGGGAACTGACCGAGCGCGGGGTACGGGTTGAGGTTCTGCCCGCGGAATCGGGCCGCGTGCCTCTGGCTGCGCTGCTGGAGAAGCTGGGCCGCGAGAAAATGTGCGCAGTGCTCACTGAGACTGGCACGCGACTGAACACAGCCTTTTTGACAGCCGGGCTGGTGGATCGGATTCATCTGTTCGTGAGCCCACAGCTCATGGGGTCGGATGCCGTGCCGGCATTCAAGGGAATGACCTCGGCGATCTCAATGAACGCGGTTGAAGTGGAGCGGTACGAGAACGACCTCGGGCTGACGTCGCTGCTGCGCGACCCCTGGGCGCAAGCATAAAGTTCCGGCTGATTGGCGGCAAAGATTCCGGTTCGCGCATCCGGCAAAACTTTGTTATGGTCAGTGAGGAACTTGAGATGAATCCTTCCCCAGGACTGCCGCGGCATGTGGAAGCGTTGGCGAACCCGAATCCTGCTATTTCTCGCCGTGCTCGGCCCCGGCATCATCACCGCTAATGTCGACAATGACTCCGGCGGCATCCTCACTTACAGCCAGGCAGGCGCACAGTACGGATACACGCTGCTCTGGACCATGATTCCAATCACCATCGCCCTGATCGTGGTGCAGGAGATGTGCGCGCGAATGGGGGTGGTCACCGGCAAAGGCCTCAGCGACCTGATCCGCGAAGAGTTTGGACTGCGGCTTACGGTAGTGCTGATGGTGCTGCTGGTGGTGGTGAATTACACCAACGTCGTCACAGAGTTTATTGGGATCGCCGGCTCGCTTCATCTGTTCCACGTCACCAAATTCGTCTCGGTGCCGATCTGCGCCGGGCTGGTTTGGCTGCTGGTGGTAAAGGGCAGCTATAAGAGCACCGAAAAAATCTTCCTTATTGCATCCTCGTTTTATTTTGCATACATCCTGGCCGGGGTGATCGCGCAGCCAAACTGGCATGAGTCACTGATCGCCACCGTCCAACTTCCCGGCAAATCGGTCTGGCGCGACAAGGCGTACCTCTACATGGCCATCGGGGTCGTAGGCACCACCATCGCCCCGTGGATGCAGTTTTACCTGCAATCGTCGGTCGTGGAAAAAGGGGTCGCGGTAAAAGATTATGGGGCATCGCGTTTCGACGTGATCGTCGGCTGCATTTTCACCGATGTCGTTGCCTGGTTCATTGTGGTGGCTTGCGCGGCTACGCTATTCGTACACGGGATGGGAGCGATCCAGGTGGCTGCGGACGCCGCCGAAGCGATGCGGCCGCTGGCCGGAGATTATGCATTCATCCTTTTCGCGTTCGGTCTGTTCAACGCGTCGCTGTTCGCTGCATCCATCCTGCCTTTGTCGACGGCGTACACCGTCTGCGAGGGCCTCGGCGTCGAGTCGGGTGTCGACAAGGGGTTCCGCGACGCGCCATTCTTTTATTGGCTCTACACCCTGCTGATTGCAGGCGGCGCAGCGACAGTGTTGGTGCTGCCGGATGCGCAGCTTATCAATTTCGCCATTTTGTCGCAGGTGCTGAACGGCGTGCTGCTGCCGGTCATCATCATTCTCATGCTGCTGCTGATCAACCGCCGCGACCTGATGGGCGCGTACCGCAATTCACCCTTATGGAACGCAATCGCCTGGGGCACCAGCATCATCGTTATCGGCATGACCCTGGT
>CAWBIG010000181.1:0-11514 GCA_963788435.1 uncultured Acidobacteriota bacterium
CAATTGCTGCTCGTGATCGCGATGCATCCGCGACGGGAACAGGTAGGTGCGGGGCTTGAGCCATCGCCAGTAGACACGCAGGTTCTCGAGCAACGTCGGGCTCAGGGGCAGATCCCGGTCCTTGTGCCCCTTGCCGTCGACCACATGGATGACCATGCGCTGGCTGTCGATGTGGGCGATCTTGAGCCGGGCCAGTTCCGCGCGGCGCATGCCGGTTCCATAAAGAACCGCCAGCAGCGTGCGCTGAAACAGGCTGCTGCTGGCGTTGATCAGGCGTGCGACTTCTTCCTGGCTGAGGATGTTGGGCAGCTTCCTCGGACTCTTCGGATAGGGCAGGAACTCCCGGAACTCATGGCGATGAAGCGTGCGCACGTAGAAGAACCGCAGGGCGGCCACGTGGTTCTCGACGCTTCCCGGGCAGAGCTTAAGCTCCCGGAGCAGATAGGCCTGGTAGCTGCGCAGATGATCCGGACCGAGCTTGTCCGGCGACTTGTGGAAGTGTTGTGCAAACCGCTCGACGAAACGCAGATAACGCCGCGTAGTCTCTGCGGAATAGTTGCGACGCTCGAGCTCTTCGAGCATCATTTTGCGTAGGTGGGTCACAGTAGGTTACCTCCTGTGCCCAACACCCTAAACCAACCACAAAACTACTCGTCAGCCACTACCGCAGCGACCGCGGCGCCTGCGGCTTCGTTCTTACCGCGCACCCGTCAATGACCCAAGTCCGGTGCATTTCTCCGGGGGTCTCTGCAGCAGAGTCGCAGAGTCAAGCCAATTCGCAGCCGATTCGCGCGCGCTGCTGGACCGCACAATCCTGCAATTCTTCCGGAATAGCGGGCTCGTTGAAGGATAGAGCGGCCGAAGGTCTCTCACATTCTCAGAGCTTCTTCTGCTTCTTCTCTGCTTGCTGTCTATTGCCTTGCCGCACAGCCTGACGCATCAATCTGCGAGCCTCTTCGTCGCACCAGCGGTTCACATAAGAACGCGGCTCAGCGAGCGCTGTATGGCCCTTAACGTGACGCACATAAATCCTCAAATTGTGGCCCTTCAAGATTTCGTGAACTCGAGCCACCATGCGACGTTCTATCTCTGTAGTTCCGCCAGTTCTGTTTTTAAGATGTTCTACGGCGTAAGTACAGTCGGATTTTGCCACTACAAAATCGCCATCACCGAAGAATCTCTGACGATGCAAAGCAACGAGCACCGTGGCACAGAGCGCCACCAACTCAGCTTCGTTGCTCGACACAAACCGACGCTCCGACACCTTGGATATTTTGTGGATGCGCCCCGCCGCCCTAAACCAGCCAGCGAATGCCGCGATGCCGCTCCTATGATCAAAGGAGGCATCGGCAAACACGGTTAGGCAGATGGGCATATATACACGATATTCTGAAAATGCAGACTTGCTTCCCGCATGTCAACCGACCATACTTCTGACCGAGCCCAACGACAGCGCCTGCGCCGTGCCGAGCAGAAGCTCCGGCAGGCGCAAAAGCGCCTTGTTCGCGCCCAGCGTAGCGTCGCCTCATGGACACAAAAGGTGGCGGATCTCCGGTACGTGGGATTGCGTGCTGTCCAGAAGCCGCTCTGGCCTGAGGAAGACGCGAAGCCGATACCAAGAACTGACCTGGCTTCATAATGGACGAGAACATGGTTCGCTTGGCGAAGATTTATCAAAGGTCCGAGTGGGCCACCACACGCCCCACAACCTTCTCTGTGAGCGCGTTTTCCAGCCTTCGTTGACCATCGTGGAAGTTTGCTGATCGGCGTAAACTGTGGAACGTGCAGAGGAAATCGACAATCTCGGTGTTGCTCTTGCTCCCCATGATTGCGCCATCTGCACAGCAGAAGCCGTCTGCCGCCTCAGATCCTCTCTACAGTTCGGTTCATTCAGTGATCATCCCAGAACATGAACGGTACACCAAAAGAATCGTCGCGCCAGATGGGCTGAAGTTCGTCACTGCCAATTTGGCCGACGAGCCGGAAGAGGGGGAGCAGCGGATAAAGGTCACCGTGGGTGGGCGCACTCTTCCCCTGCAATCAAAAGGAATGGGCGCAGAAATTCTTTGGTCGCCAGACTCCCGATGGCTGGCCGTCACGTACACGTGGTGCTGTTCGGGTTTCTCACCATACTTGTATGTCTACGAGGTCTCGGAGTCCGGTGTGCGAGACCTGCATGTGGGAGACGCATTAACAAGTGGCTTCGGGAACGGAATTCGCTGCGAAAACGGAACTCCTGCGAGCAAATTTGCGTTGACGGCGGCGGTAAAGTGGCTCGATTCCTCTCACCTTATCGCCGCTGTGCAGGTTCCCCACGTCAGCGTCTGCGACAGCATGGGCGTGTTTGAGTTGCGCGAGATTTCCATACCGGGCCTTTCGATTTCAAAGACCTATGACCAGCTTGAATCCAAAAGGATGTTTCTTAACGACCTAGGTGGGAATCTGCGAGATACAAATGACGCGTGTGTCCGCAATCCGAAATCGTGCTGGGTGGCCGGGTATCACAGCAATCCGCGGTGATTTCGCTGTTAAGTTACCCGGCATTGATTGGGAGTGGGTCGCGTTGCAGCTCGCACAACAAGCTGCTCCGGGGTATCACCGTGCATTCGTCAATGACCCAAATTCAGTGCAGAACGGGTCGGGGAAGGATCGCCCACGATGCGACCAGAACCGGGGATTCAAGGTATGGCCTTACTCCAACCCGCCGTATGCGCGGGGCTTGCGACTAGTAAAATGAGGCGGGATATCACACTGGTTGAAAGAACTCAATGACACTGGTTGTAATAGGATTCGCGTTGTTCGCCGCAGGGGGTTTCGCTCGCTGGCACATGACCAACTTGCTTGAGCGAGAGGAGATGGGACATCGCCCTTTGCGCTGGACTGAACCAGCGTATCGCCGAATGGTGCGAGAGCGAGGAGCACCGCGCTCACCGGGGCCAATCAGCAGCTAGCCCCGCCGCCTGAAAATACCAACGTTAGGCGGCCATCCTTCAGCCCGTAAATTCGAAAAGACTGGGATTCGGGGTCACTGACCGTTGTTACGAGAAAATCCCTTCCGCTCTTCAGATGAATCGTCCCCAGCACGAGTTCGTTTTCGTCTTCGATGTTCTTCTTCCAGTGCAGAAGATGGAAATGCCCTTCCGACATGGTCCCTATCGCGAAAATTAACTTGAAGTGATCCTTTTGAGGTTCATAACCGGGCTTGGATGCGAAGTCTTGATAGGCCCGTTGAACGACAAAAAGATCCTGGTCTTCGAGCCGAAGCGAGTAGATTCGTAGCTCGTTGAGTGAATCGAGCTTGGCGGGGACAAGTACCGAGAGCGCTTTTCGAACTTGTTCAGCGGCCTGATTGCTCAGGCGCTTGGCAGACGGGCCTGTTGTGAACATCTCTGTTGAACTGGCTGCAATTGCGGTGCCCCGGATAGGCGGCCCTATGTAGGTTCCACTTCCTGTGTAGTCAAAGCATTCGCTCAAAGTCGTAGGATCTGCATTGACCGTTGCGCCTTTTCCATCGGCGCTTACGACAGTGTAGGTGTGAGGTTTGCTCAGGTAGGTCTTCTCAAATTTGCGGCAGTCTTTCTGGCGAGACGGATCACAATCAATGCTCTTCCACTCACCGTTCGAAGTCAGCCATACCATTGGCTCGACGCTCAGCTTTCCTGTTTCAAGGAGCTTGCCCGTACCGATTCCACCGAGAAGAACCGAGTCGTCACGCGACACGGCGGCGAGCATTACTGCTGAATCTGGTGCCAATGTCAACTCGGGCTGCTGCGCTAAAGAAATAACTGAAACACCGAAAAACCACCACGTCAAAACGCCGTTCATCGATCTCATTCGTTGCGCCCTTACGCGCTCGTGTACTAGCTGAAGAAAGACTACTCCCGAGTAACCGCGGACTCGGACCTTTGATGGATCTTCGCCAGTTCTGGTGATCCGGATACCACGAAAGTCACCTATACCGGCCGAAACGATCCGGGGTAGGGTGATTTTATGTTTGGGGGCAATTATCGTGAGCCCCCGGGAATATTGTTGGGAAAACTCCGAACACGTCAAGGGTACAGTGCTCGGAGTTTCGCCTGTGTGCTCTCAAAATAGGACCGGGCCTCGTTGACCCGGCCACAGGGAGTTTTCTCTAACGAGTCAGGCGCATCACCCGACCTTGTATGAAGAATCGCGTGAAATAAATCACGCGCTGCTGTTCATGAGCCTTGGTCTGTCCTTGTGAATCAGGAAAGGATTGATATGGCAAGTGAACTCAAGAACGGGGACCGGGTCCGGTCGAAATCCGGTGGCCCCTTGATGACGATCTTTCGCATCATAGCCAACGAAACTGCGTACTGCCGCTGGCACGACGGTGAAAAGTCAGAGTGGGGCGTCTTTCATCTTTCATCGCTTGTGTGCGGTCGCTGACCCAAGCCGAAAGGCCACCATCGTCCCGCTAGTCGGAATTGACCGCCGGTTTGAGTTTCCGTGTCCCACCGATTCCCCGACTCGAGGACAGCGCACCACGAACCGGAGCTCCGGGCGAATTACTGCGCACTCTTCCCCAACCCATTTCTGGCCAGCGGGTCCCTGCGGTGCAGGGCGAACAGACGTCAAAGGGAAGTGTGGGCCACCATCCAACCGGAACCCAAAAAGCCGGCCCGTGTCACGGACGGAAACGCGCATGGCTGTCGTCAGCAAATGAACCAAGGGCCACCTCTCCGACATGGCGACTATACAGATAGGTGGATTGCTTTTGGTCTTCGATGAGCGGATTGCGATTTGGCGTGAAGGGAGGCATGCCCCTTCCGTCCGGTCGAGGGCGATGTCAACCGCGCTGGATGTAATAGGTGACCGTATAGTCGGAGTTGCCTCCGCAACCCGATTGTGAGTCTGTTCCCGGAGAATGAATCTTGCCGGTGATCTGGCCTGGAGAGACACCGCGAAGCTGCTGCTGGAGGGTGCGGCCGTTCAGGTAGGCGACGGAGCCGCTGGCTACCATACCGTCACAGTTCGCGAAGAGGGCGCTCAAAGCGGCGTCAAGCCCCACGCCGACGGCTGCTCCTATGAGGCTGGCAACGAGAAACGGACCTCCTCCTGCGTCGGCCAGGGCGCCGGTTTCGATAAGGCCCAGGAAGGAATACTTTGAAGAGGGGTTGAGCAGGCTCTTAAACTTATCGTCGAGATAATCTTCGGCACCTTTGGCAATGATCTGCGCAACGGCTTCAGTGACAGATGTGTCGGTGTTTCCGTGTTTCCCTGGTTGAGGAGGACATAAAAGTAGACGAACGGCTCACAGAGCTCAATGCTGATGCGAGTGAGACTCATTCCGAGGTCCACCGGGTGAGAGCCAGCGCTGACATTGCCCATATCCAGAAAGGCGGTGAGGGTGGGCCAGCGTCCGACGGAGAGAGTTGCAGTGCCGTTGTCGGTGTCTTGCTGGCCGGTACTTCTGTTAGAACGGAGGGAAGCGATATCAACCTCACTGACGCCAATGGAGAAGGCGTTGGGTTGACTGAAAATCGGACCCACAGGCCAGGCATAAGTCCATGTCATACCGTCGAAAACGCGGAGACGGACCACGGAATTGGTACCGGGCTCGAGGATGTTGAATTGAAGCGGGTCTGTCAATGACTGAATAACCGGGATCTCAGGACGGATTACCGACGGAGCGCAAGCCAGTCCGCCTCCCAGCGACAGCCAACTCTTCTGCCATCCTGTGTTATCCATCCACATCTGCCAGAGGGCGCCGTCGGTACCGGTGGCGAATACGTCGATTCGGCCAGAAAACGGTGAGACAGGCGGATTGACGGGATCTGGATGAAGTATGGGATTTGGACCGATCAGCTTGCTCGCAGGAGTCCGTAGCGCGACGGGCTCGCTGAAGAAGGTCGTATTGGGAGCGTTGCTGCTGGCTGCTGCAACCTGCGCTGCGCCAAGTGAGGACCAGGGCTTCCAGACTTTGCCATCGAAAACAATTGACCACATAGCGCCGTCGTCGCCCACCACGTAGAGGAAAATCAAGCTCTCAATCCGGAGCGCGGACGGAGCGGAGGCGGCGACAGGCTCACCCAGCAGACCACCTCCGAGGATCGTCCAGTCAGTTTGGGTGGTGGGATCGTAGGCGAGGTGATAAATCTTGTAATCGATGGCTCGGGCAAAAATGTCGAATGTGCCAGTTGCGGTGGGAAGGACGACAGGCGGGCTGCTGAAGCATCCGCCAAGCTCATCCCAGTCGCTCCAGGCGGTGCCGTTCCAGGAAATATGGACCATACCCTGATCTATGCCGAGGCCGAAGAGATCGATTTGCTGAGCGCTGGTCGAAACAACGACCGGAGTGCTCATGAAGTTGCCGCCGAGGCGCTCCCAGCCTGGTGTCCACTGGCTGGCCGGGGCTGCGATTGAGGCGTCGAAAGTTTTGTGGTAACAGCATAGTCAGTTCCCAGCCCAAAGACATCCAACCGGCTCTCACTGACGGCAGCGGCCACCGGCGGAGAAGCAAAGATGCCGCCAAGGTTAACGTAGGCACCCGCTGTGGGCGCATCGCTGGAGCTGCTGAACGGTGGGTTGGCCCAATGGCCGACAACATCATCCCAAGTGGTGTAGTTCATCTCATAAATCGAGTTGAGCCAAAGAATGTCGCGGCGACTGTTGGGAACTAAGACAACACCATGCATAGCATCTCCCGGTTGAATTCATGGTTGGTGTTTCGATTACTGAGATTGATTGGAGCTTGGCCGATCGACATTCTGGTTTAGTCTTCAGCTGTTGTGGGATCGATTGTGGAAGCAACTTCGGAAATCCGATTTGCCGGGAATCCGCCAAGGGCGGCATGTTCTTTGATCAGTTGCTCGCTGGGCGCTCGATAGATGCAGTAGATCTTGTCGTCTGTAACGAAGCTTTCGATCCATTGGATCTCAGATCCAAGTTTGCTTAGGACGCCGTACGAGGTTTGTGAAATTGCCTTGAGTTGATCGCGTGTGAACTTTCCGGCGCCGGAAATATCGCGTTCGATTACATACTTTGGCATCAGTTCTCCTTTTGTGTGCCCAGTTCAATCGTGTGCGGCATTTTGAGTGTCCGTGGAAGATTGCAAGAGATTGCAGGCGGGGCCGGCGTCGGAGGTGAGCGTATTGTTGCTGGAGTACCAGCCATTAACGCCGAAAGAAGGGCCGCCGTAGAAGTAGGAGAAGAAGGCTATCTCCTGCACGGTGTAGGTGTAGCCGTTCTCGCCCTTCACAGGGGGCATATCGATGCCGGCCAGAATGTCGCCGACCTCGTAGTTGTCCTGGCAGACGACTGGACCGGTGGGATCGTAGACGGCGTTGTAAGCGGCTTCGACGTTGTAGAGCTGGACCACATTGAATCCAGTGGGGTCGTTGATCCATTCGTTGACTTCGTGCGAAAGAACTTCGGCGCTAGGCCAGGTGAAGACGTGCTCGTCGCCGAACGAAGCAACTCCGTAGGTCTGCGCAGGGTCGACACTGCTGAAACTGTGATAGCCGGAGGCCACAGGCTCGTAATAGGGTAGCTCCCCGATAACGTCGCCCCAGATAGTGTTCCCGGCGATGAACATGGGGAAGTTGCCGGAGTTTACGCCTTCAGAAGCCAACTGCGGGATTGTAATGTAGTCGAGGTACTCGTCGAAGAGGTTGATGTCAACCATGACAGTGGGTGCGCAGGCGGAGTATCCCGCGAACGCGCTGGATTGCGGAATGCCGATGCCGGTGCCTATGGGAAAGTCGATTACGACTGGGGGAAGTACTTGTGTGTCGAGATGGAGATGGTAGCTTCCGGGGTCCGTACCGGTGGCATTCCAGAAGTTGGCGCGCTGGATGGCGTCTGGATATTGTGTGTCACCGAGATCGGTGCCGCCAAAGACCCAGTGGTGATTCTGAAAGACGGGTGATTGGACCGCGAGAGTGAAGGGCACGTTGTTGGTGCTGCCGAGGCAGGCGGGCGAGGCTTGGGTGGGATCGTAGGTCGCATCCTGGTTTTTGATCCCGGTGAGGATCACATTGTTGTTGGCGTCCACTGAGAAGTCAGTTGCAACCTGGTGAACCTTGATGACCACGGGAACGAGGAAGGTTTTGACCGTGGTGCTCGTTGCTTCACTGCCCGTGAAGGGATTGGGGCCGACCAGGAAGCCATAGTTGACTGAGCCGCTGCGCGAACTCGTGTGAAAAAAAGGGGATACGATGGGAGGGGGCGGGTCGGCGGGTCTTGCAGCCATAACGGCGCTGCGGCCGGTCTGACCGCCCATTAACGACAAGTAGTGTGTCGATTTGTCGGGGGAGCGATCGAGGCGGCCGCGAAGCGCTTGAGGGAAGTGGCCGCTCTTAACCGCTTCCGCGGAGATGCGCTGCGCGAAGACCGGCAGCGAAGCAAGGGCAAAGGCGCCGACGACGAAGAGACATTTCAGGACGGTGCAGTAAGGTGTCTTCATGAGGTTCCTCACGATTCGAATTGACTTTGAGCAGCCAGGTTGGAAGTATCGGAAAGGGTGACCATTGCAGTCCGGATCTTGGCCCGTTCGCCATTTGTTTTCAATAGCGGGCGCCTGTCGAAAAACTTAAGAAATCCTGTTTCGACCAAACGCAAGATTCCATTTGAGATGTCTTTTGAATCCACGGGGAGTGTAGAATCTCAACACTCGGACAAGGTGCAAGGGGTGTGGCTGTGGGATCAAACTCGGTTGATTCGCCGGCAACAATTCGGTTCGGAAAGGACTTCGAGGTCGATCTGCGAACCTTCGAGCTCCGGCACGAGGGTCGAGCGTTAAAGCTCGAGCGAATTCCCCTGCAGGTCCTGTTGATTTTGATCGAGCAGAAAGGGCAGCTCGTCACCCGCGAGGAAATTGCTGAGAATATCTGGGGCAAAGAGGTCTTTCTCGATACCGACAACAGCATCAACGGTGCTATCCGCAAAATCCGCCAGGTATTAAACGACGATCCCCACGAGCCGCGCTATGTGGAAACGCTCTCGGGAAGGGGCTATCGATTCATAGCGCCTGTCTCGGATGAGGAACCCCAAGCACCCGCGCCGATCGGACACGAATCGGCACATTCCAATGAAGCTGAACTGGCGTCAGTACTCACGCAGCCGATCGCGGCAGCCAAGCGAGGCGAAACGCTTGACGCCCTCCAGGCTGCCGCGTCTCGACATTCGCGGGGAATTGCGTGGTTGGCATCCCTTGCCACCTGTTGCGCTATTGGCATTGCTGGCTGGGTCGGGTGGACGCATTTTTATGGTGCTGCTCACCCCATTCGCTCGATCGCCGTGCTGCCGCTTCAGAATCTTTCCGGCGATCCGGCCCAGGAATACTTCGCGGACGGCATGACAGATGAGCTCATCACGGAACTTTCGAGAATCAATTCGTTGAAGGTAATTTCACATACCTCCGTGATGGAATACAAGGGCACCAGAAAACATTTGCCGCAAATCGCGCGAGAACTGAACGTGGACAGCGTCCTCGAAGGCTCCATCATTCGCGAGAATGACGAGGTTCGCGTGACCGTGCAGTTGCTTGACGGCCCCGATGACCGTCACATCTGGAGCGAATCGTATGAACGCCCATTACACGGAGTTTTGAACCTGCAGAGAGAGCTGGCCGAAGCAGTCGCGCGGCAGATTCGCATCACCTTGTCTCCCGAGCAGCAAGCTAGGCTCAATGCCTCGCGCACTGTAGATCCCGAGGCTTACGAAGATTACTTGAGAGGGCGCTATTATCTCTCGACCCAATATACTTTGGAGCAGCCGTTGCTCCAGGCGAAGAGTTACTTCGAGCAGTCCATCCAAAAGGATTCCGGCTTTGCACAGGCCTACTCGGGTTTGGCAGATGCCAATTTGTACCTGGCGCTCACGCGCAATGTTTTCGAGGAAGCCGGCTTGCAATCGGCGCTTCAATCGCTGCACAAGGCCCTCCAACTCGATAACGGCATCGGCGAAGCGCACGATACGCTCGGGTTGATCGATTGGCGGCATGACTGGGATGCGGAAGCTTCCGAACGAGAGCTGGATCAGGCAATTGCCCTGGCCCCGAGTTACCCCTGCGCCCATGAAGATCGCGCTGAGCTTCTCGCCTTTCTTGGCCGGCGGGCTGAAGCCCTTGCCGAGATCACCAGAATCAACCAGATCGATTTCGGTCCCAGCGCCGTTATGACCGAAGCTGATGTTTATTTTCAGCTTCGCGACTACCAAAGTCTGTTGGAAGCGAGCCGCAGAGGAGTTGCTTCGATTCCCAACGAGTGGGTGGAACACCAATTTCTGGGAATCGCCTACGAGGGAACGGGGAAGCTACCGGAAGCAATCACTGAGTATCAAAAAGCCGTCGAGCTGTCGAATGGAGATCAAAGCGCCAAAGCTTGGCTCGCGCACGCATTTGCAACGACGGGAAACAGAGCGGGGGCAGAAGCGATCCTTCGTGACCTTGAGAATAAATCTATGAGTAGCTACGTCTCGCCATATATCCTGGCAACCATTTGCGCGAGTCTTGGCGAAAAGGACATGGCGTTTCAGTATTTTGAAGAGGCGTACAACGAGAGATCGCTCGACCTCTTACCGAACCTCAAGGCCGACTCGCGAATCGATAGTCTTCGCTCCGACCCGCGATTCAAGGATTTAGCTCGGCGCGTCGGGCTTTCGCAATGAAGCATGTTCTTCGAATCGCAAGGATTATGGTCATCTGAAGCGCGAAATAGTGAATGAATCTTGCCCGAGAATGCTCTCACGCTCCGGTGATTAGCTTGTTTTCGGTCAGTTCTCACTTGAGTAACAACGATCTTGGGATTGATCTCACTCTGAACCCCAGCTCCGGAAGTGTCAGCTAGTGTCCCCATTTGCGAGGCATCGGCATCGGTTGAAGCGCCAAGGCGCTCATTGACCGATAATTCTTCGGCAAGTTGCTGTATAACCGGCTGCTCGGACAAGTGATCGCTGCCAATTGATTCGTGCCGGCTTTCTCGATGATCTTATCTCCGCCCAAGCGCTCATCTTGAAATCAGGTGCTCTGAAAATCGGCTGATTCCAGGATTGCGGTTGGATCACCGCGCATCCGTCAATTACTCATCGGTAAACACTTCCATCACGCCTCCGGCGTGGATGATGTCTCTCGGACCTCCCATGGCAGGATTCTTGTTTACTGGATGGCAGCAGAGGATTAGACCCAGTGGCAGGATTGGACTATAACGAGTGGCAAAATTGAGTACAACCAGCACAAAAACGGCTGACGATAGATTTCACTTGGATCAGCCTGCAGGAGTGACCAATTGGGGGCAAAAAAGGGGGCAAGAAATATCGCATAAATCGAGATTTATGGGAAAAACATGCGATATGGACGCCTTTTCGGTAGCCGTTAGCGCTACCAAATTCTCATTAAGACGGCCCGCCCACCCTGACGGGCTTTGCTTTTTGCCTGTCGAGTGACGAAAGGCAGCGGCCGGAAATCTCAGGGGCGGGAGTGGTAGCCCTGCCAAAGGTATTCGAGGGCTTCAGGAAGCGTCTGCTCACGAGTCGCGTGATCCACATGCCCCG
>CAWBIG010000182.1:0-81292 GCA_963788435.1 uncultured Acidobacteriota bacterium
CGACTTTTTCTTCAGCGGCCAGGCGGGCAAGCTGAGCCCGCTGCTGGCGCAACTCGACGCCGGCCTCTATCACCCGCGCATGGCGCAGGTAAAACCGGGATCGGACCTGGTGGTGCCCAAGGTGCGAAAGGCGTTCCCAGACACTGCGTATTGGAACCCGAGCGTGCGCACCGGGCCAAATGGTCATGCGACGGTGACATTCAACTTCCCCGACGCGCTCACCACCTGGCGCACCACCATCCGCGCCATGACCGACGATGGCAAGGCCGGCGGCGTGGTAACGCGGGTGCTGGTGCGCAAGAACCTGATCGTGCGCCTCGCCTCGCCGCGCTTCTTCCGCCAGGGCGATGAGACGGTGCTGCGGGTAATTGCGCACAACTATCTCGAGTCTGCCAAGGATGTTACGTTTGCGCTCGATGTGCAGGGCGTCGATGTGATAAGCGGAGCGCAGCAAACCGTGAACGTGCCGGCCAAGGGCGAAGCGAATGTGGATTGGCGCGTGAAGGCGCGTGTCACCGGCAATGCGGTGCTCACGGCGAAGGCACTCACGAATGAAGAGTCCGATGCATTGCAGATCACGCTGCCGGTCTTGCCGTTCGGCGTCAAGCAGCGCGCCGCGGGGTCCGGCGTAGTGTTCTCCGGCGCGGGGCAGAATCAGTGGTCCTTCAGTTATCCCGCAGACTCTGACGCCGGCACGCGCTCGCTCACCGTCACCGTTGCGCCCAGCGTGGCTGGAACCGTCTTTGACGCGCTCGATTACCTGGCCAGCTATCCGTGGGGATGCACGGAGCAAACCATGTCGAGCTTCCTGCCCGATGTGATCATGGCGCACACGCTCGACCAGCTCAAGCTCAAGTCGCCGATTGACCGGGCGACGCTGAACGACATGGTGAAAGCGGGCCTCGAAAAGCTCAACGGCTTCCAGCACGACGATGGCGGCTGGGGCTGGTGGCCGGACGATCAGAGCCGCGTCTTCATGACCGCCTACGTGGTCAGCGGGCTGGGCCAGGCAAAGGATGCGGGCTACGCCATTGATGATGGCCGCCTGCAGAAAGGCCGAGACTGGCTCGCCGCGGCGCTCGGCAAGTATCCAAACATGATTCCGGATCTGCGCGCCTACGTGGTGTTCGCGCTCGCCACCACCGGCGGCGCGCCCGCAGATGTCATCGAGAAAACTTGGGGCGACCGCAACAAGGTCAGCGATGAAGGGCTGGCGTTGATCGGCCTGGCTCTCGACGCGGTAAAGGACGCGCGCGCCAAAGAGATTGCTCAACTGCTGGAGAAGAAAGCCAAGGTCACCGACCACGATGCGCATTGGGAAGGAACGTACGACGGCATGCTCGAGTACTGGTATGACACGTCGGACGAAACGACGGCTTATGCGCTCAAGCTGCTGGTGCGCCAGGACAGATCGAGCGGCTTGCTGCCCAAGGCCGCGGTGTGGCTCGCCCAGCATCGCGATGGCGATTACTGGTACACCACAAAGCAGACCGCGATGGTCATCGGCGGGCTCACCGATTACCTGGCGCTGAGCGGCGAAACCCAGAACGAAAGCGACGTGGAAGTGCTGGTGAATGGAACCAGCGTGGGCAAGCGCCACTTTGCGCCGGCCGATGCATTTGGGTTGCCGTGGAAGATCACGTTGCCCGCCGCGCAGGCCCGCAGCGGCGGCCAGGTAACAATCCGCAAAAGTGGCAACGGCATCACCTACTGGTCGGCAGAGAGCGCGTGGTACTCGGCGGACAAGCGGCTTTACCAGCAAGGCAAGCTGGCGCTGAATCTCACCCGCGATTACTTCGTGCTGACCAAGCGGCAGGACAAGCCCACGGATCCGATTACTTACGACCTTGCGCCGCTCTCCGGCCCGGTGCATATCGGCGATATTGTTGCGGTTCGGCTGGCAGTGACTGGTAGCGATTGGAAGTACCTGCTGGCCGAGGATCCGATCCCGGCCGGGACCGAGTTCCTGCCCAACGCGGCGCTTTACACCATCAATCAGAAACCGTCATGGTGGGCCGATTACTTCACGCGCGAAGAGTTCCACGACGACCGGGCTGCGTTCTTCAACACCGACTTCAGCGGGCGGCGAGAGTACGTTTACCTGCTCAAGGTGGACAACGAGGGCAAGTTTGCCATCAGCCCCGCGTCGGCCGGACCCATGTACCAGCCGGCCACGCAAACCACAACGGATCCGGCCTCGCTGGAGGTGCTGCCATGAGAGTCTTTGAAGTCTGGGGTGACTTGATCCGCGACGGAATCGCGCGGTTGAAGCGGGCGTGGATGTGGTGGGTCGCGCAATATTTCGGGCTCGCGCTGCTCATTGCGCTGGGCTTGCTGTGGACCCGCATTCCGGAGAAGTACGGCTGGCAGGTGGCGCTGACGCTTGTTTTGCCGGCACTCATCTTGCTCGGATTCCTCGTGCTCCAAGCGGGAACGCTGCGCGCATGGCTGCAGCCGGAGCCGCTGGAGACAACCGACGATGCCGCCGATCTGGACGACGAAGAAGAGCGTGAGCCGCGGCGTGTTTGGCTGATTTGGGGCGCGCTCACGCTTCTGCTGTGGATTGCGCTGGGATGGGCGGCGTGGATTGGGCTGGATCGCGCCGGTGACAAAACCTATCAGTGGGCCGCGTATCTGAACTCCAAGTTCGGGCCGCACGCGCGCGCCACATGGGCCAGCTTCGACCATCTGAATCGCGACCTGGAATGGGCGCTGTGGACGGTGCGCTGGATCGTGGT
The DNA here is from genome assembly GCA_963788435.1 of uncultured Acidobacteriota bacterium. Lineage (GTDB taxonomy): Bacteria > Acidobacteriota > Terriglobia > Terriglobales > Acidobacteriaceae > Telmatobacter. Next base: position 2,739 of record CAWBIG010000182.1, read on the forward strand.
TCCGGGATTGCTGATTCCGCTCGGATGCTGCTCGGCGGCATGGGGACTGCTGCGAATGCCGTGGCGACGCGCGCTCCACGTTTGGGGCAAGTGGAACTGGTGGCCGGTGGTCGCGATCTGGGCGCTCATCGCCGTGGCGTGGCCGCAGACCTGGTTCAACGGCGTGCCGCACGGGACAGTTCATGCGCAGATCTGGCACGTTGTGCTGAAGATTGCCGCGGCATTTCTGCTGGCGGTGACGGGATGGAACAAGGCGCTGGGATGGTCGGCGATGCTGGTGGATCCGCGGCCGAAGACATTGCTGGATGAACCGTATCTACGGCTGGGATTGGGTGGTGCGGTGAAATCAGCGGCGATTGAGTCGCCGGTTGCAGAGGAGGCTGGCGCCGGACCGGAACCGCCGGATGGTGCTCATGGCCGGCCGTTACCGAAGGGCACTGACGACGCTGGCGGGAACGCCTGAACGAAGCCAGGTGAGCACCTGATCGCGGCCGTAGCGCGTCAGCAGTTGCGCCGCGTAAATGGCTGCGTCGCGGTGCGCGGCTGCTGACTGCGCTTCGTTGGCCGCGTGAGCCAGAGCGGAATCTACGGATGCGAGTGGCTCGCCGGGCGTCCGGCGGGCGAGAGTTGATGCAACCTGATCGGGGTCGGCCCAGAGTTCGACCAGGCCTTCGCGAAGCCAGAGAGGCGCTTGCGGGCCGCATTGGCGCTCGACCAGCGCATGCACGAACTCGTGGCGCAGAGTGGATTCGAGCAGATGTCGCGCGGAGAGAATCGGCAACGGCTGAGTGGCAATCCAGTCCCCTTCCGTGAACGCGGCCACCCATCCCGACGCCAGCGTCGCATTGCGGAAAGCCGAGGTCGATGGAAAAGCGCGCACCGTGAAGCCAGCCGTTGCATGCAGACCGGAAAGCTGCGAGGCTTCCTCGCGCGCGTGAGCGATCTCAGGCAAATGTCGTGATGCGCCGGAGTCGAGGGTTTCCAGAGTGAAGCCTGCGCCGGAAAGGGTTTGCCAGCCGCGGCCGGTGGCATCGTCCGCCGGCTCCGCGCCGGGGAAATACTGCTTCAGGATTTCCGCGGCCTTGTGGCCCTGCGCAGCCATGAGCGCGGAGCCTTTCTGGCAGAGGCCGACGCCGTGGCCCCAGCCGCGCCCGTGGAAGTGGAACTGGTCTCCTTGCTGCGCGACTTCGAACCAGGTGCTGGGAATGCGGTTCCAGCCTAGCGCCGCGCCGACGGCGAGGCGGAAGTCTTCGGCAGGGATTTCGTGCGCATCGACGCGAACGGCGAGCACGCGGCCCGACGCGGCGCGGCGAGCCACCGCGAGCTGCTGCCAGCCGGATTGGGCGAGCCCGTGCGCAGCCAGAGCCGCGTCCAGATCCTTGCGTGAGAGCTCGCTGGCCCAGTCGCTGCCGCTGGCGCGGGCACACCACGGATCCGGCCGCGCGAGCAGATAGGGAACGGATTTGGCAGCGGGCCAGATCTCGCCGGGCGCGGCAGAGTAGCCGCCGCAATCCTTGTTGAAGTAAGCGAGCGCGGGGCGATCGTGGAACCAGAGCGTTTCTCCGGCTGTAGCCAGCGTTGCCGCGTGCGCTGCGGCAGCGCGATCGGGAACGCCCCCCCAGTGGAGAAGCTGGCAATGGGTGGAATCGCACAAGTCGTAATCGCGGTGGCCGTGAGGCACGTGGAGCGCGTAAGTGCGGACGACGATGGCCAATGACCTCAGCGATTCGGCAGTGTCGGCGGGACCCGACTCGCTGGCAACCACGCGCTCGACGTAAGTCTCGACGGGAAGCGTGACCGCCAGGATGAGCGCGCCGTTACGGGCGGTGATGGCGAGCGGATGATGGAGGGTGTCCGATTCTCCGTGCGCGGAGACGACGTAGTTCCCGGAAACAATCAGCCCGCTTTGAAGCGACGATTCGGCTCCGCGGATGCGATCGCCGCTGGCGCGAATGGTCAGCATGCGCGTGAGCGGGTGCGAGGGGCAGCGATCGCAGTCGCGAATGTCCGCGCGTCCGGCCGGAGTTAAGATCAGCTCGCGGTCGTGCCACAGCGTCCACATGCCAATGCGTAGCGTGGAGCGGGTTTCTCGATCAGGGGCTGAAGCCCCCCTATTCGTCGGTTCGCTTTCGGGACGCGACCCACTCACTGAGTGGGTTCCCCGGCCGTGCCCTGTTACAAAGCCCGATGCGGAGCCAGCCAACGCGGCGAGGGCGAGAAGCAATGACAGGGCGAGAAGCCGCGCACTTGCCGACGCGTGCGTCATCGCGGCACCAGCGGCGAATGCGCGAGCAGGACTCCGGCTAGATGGGCCGCGTCGGCGCCGCGGCCGCTAGGAACATAAATCAGGACCACGACGCCCGGTCGATCTGCGGGCGCCAGTCCGGCGAACCATCCGTGCGTTCGCTCGGTGGATGCGCCTTCCGCTGTGCCGGTTTTGCCGGCGACGCGGACGCCGCCGAGGCCCGCCTGGCCGGCCATGCCGAAGCTGGCCGAATCGCTCAAGCCCGCGAGCACGGTTTGCGTGGCGCGCGAATCGGGATGCGCGGCGAACTCGCGCGCGAGCCAGCGATATGCTTCCGCCAGTTCGAGAGGCGTGATGCGAATGCCTTCGACTCCGAGCAATGCGAGCTGAGTTTGGTCCGCAGTTTGCGGCGAGCGGAATTCCGCGGTCGCTTCACCCGGCGCGAGGCCGGTTGGCGCGAGCAATCCCGAAGCGCGAAACAGCGAGTCCAACTCGCCCGGGCGAAGCGATCGCGCCACCTGGGCGAAATAGGTGTTGCAGGACCACGCCAGCGCCTGTCTTGCGTCGAATGGCGGAGCCGGCGGATGCGAGCAGGCCAAAGCGTGTCCGGCGATGACGAGATTGCCGGAGCAGGCGACGCGCTGTTCCGGGTTCCAGCGATTGCTGGCAATGAGCTGATAAAGAACCAGCGGCTTGAGCGTGGATCCAGGAGCGGCGACGGTGCGAGCAGCCTGATCCAGATGATGCGCTGCGAGAATGCGGTTCGATGCGATGTCGAGAATCAGCATGCGCGCATCGGGCGCAGTGTGCGATGCCGCATCCACGGCAGCTTGCCAGTTTTGTGCGCAGACGTTCAGCGCGCACACCGGAATGGCGAGCACCGCGACTGCAATCCGTAACAGCAGGAACACACAAGCAGTATGACGGAGTGGGTCACAGACCGCGTAGAAACTCGTGAAGAGAGCCCGCAGGGGCTAAAGCCCAGATCCTTATTAACTGTCTTTCGGCCCGGCTAAAGCCGTGCCCTTGTTACAAAGCCTTCCACGTTGGACTTTTCGCAGCCTGTAGAACCGGACTGGTTTGTTAGTTCCGCGGCACGATTGAAGTCGAGCCCTGACACGCCGCATTCAAAAGGGTGACGCGGAATATTTCAGCGATCGGAGGCGCGATAGAGAACAACGCCGCCCGCAAGCGTGACCAGAGCCACCAGCAGAACCATTGCCAGGCCGGCGATAGGCGAGTTCTGCAGAGCGGGAGGCAGCAGCGCGGTGAAGTGGAGCGCACGGGTGAGGTCGCCGAGCCAGGATGCGCCCTGGCGAAGCTGCAATCCGAGGTAAACTCCCGCGGCAACGAGGGCGAGGACGACGGCGAAGATCTGCGCGCCAAACAGCGGACGGCTGAGACGCTCGAGAGCGGTGTTGCGGCGGCGAAGCTGGGCACGCCACCAGAGGACGCCGGAGGGTTCGAGGCGAGGCTGAGCGATGGCATGATCGCGCTCGCCGCGGAATGCCTGGGTGACGGCCACGCGGGCGCGGCAGGAGGAGCAAGCGGCGACGTGGGCGCGCATCTCGTCAGAACTGGCGTCCGGCCAGTGTCCAAGCTGGAGCAGGACGGCGAGCTCTTTTTCGCGGGGGCAGGGGCGGAGATTCATGCCAGCCTCCCCTCGGTTCCTGGCTCCAGCAGGCGGGCGGCCTTGCGGCGGGCGCGGAAGAGCAGCAGCCGGATGCTGGCCGAAGCCAGGCCGGTGATCTGGGCGATCTCGCGGTGCGAATAGCCCTCGGCGTAGGCCAGCCAAAGAAGCTGGCGCTCGCGCGGCCGCAACTGAACGAGCACGGGGCCGAGCAGGGCGCGGGACTCCGACTGGGCCGCGTGGCTATGCGTTTCAAAGTGACGCTCGGGGACATCTTCAAGCGACGAGGCGCGGGGGCGTCGCCAGTGGTCGCGGAGCAGATTGGTGGCGATGCGGAAGAGATAGCGGCGGGCGGCCACTTCGCCATCGATTTGCGCGCTGCGCGGGGAGTCGGCGGTGAGGAAGCGGATGTAGGCTTCCTGGACCAGGTCGTCGGCGAGAGCCGGATCGGAGGAGGTGCGCGCGAGATAAGCCCACAGGGGCCGCGCGGAGCGCTCATAGAATCCGGCGAAGGCTTCATCGTCCATGCCGACCCCGGTCTCCGACTGCGAGAGACCGAGGGCACCCGCGGTGGCTAGGGAGCTCGAGATGGCGGATTCGTAATCCATGGGCCGCTGCTTTCTCACGATACGCTTTCGGACGCATTACCGTTCAGAAAAAGGGGTGTGGTTCTGGGAGCCGGGCGAGGGCATGAGGCCCATGCGATTGGCCATGAACCAGGTGACGATGGCGGAGAGCAGGAAGCCAACGCCGGGCATGAGGATGACGACGCCGGAGATCAGGAAGTGATGATTGATCGGATCGAGAGAATTGAGCAGGAGGCATCCGATGCCGAGCAGGACCAGAACCGCGCCGATTTGGATGGACGTCATCACGCGGGAGACGGCATTGGGAATGTTCTGTTCGGCGGCGGCATGGAGCGGGATGGGCGCGGCCTCAAGGAAGCGCTTGCCGGCCTCGGTCTGCATATAGGCGGCCAACTCCTGGCTGGATGAAAACTTGTCAATCAGCCGGGAGTGGACGTCGGACTGGAGCTTGAAGGTTCGGGCCCAGCGGCGGTTATCGATGAACACGCGAATTCCCCACACGGCGGCGATGAGAAAAGCCACAAAGGCAAGCAGCGGCGGCATGTTGCTGAACATTTCGTCGAAGCCGGTACGTTGGTATTGCTCGCGGACCATATCGGGCCAGACCGCATGCTCGAGGGCCTCGTCCGGGCCGCCCGCCTCTGGAGGCAGGTGCGTGAAGAGGAAGTAATCCGGGTTGCGGACGACTTCAGGATGGGCCTTGAGGAAGTCGGCGAGCTGGGGGTTGTTGCGCTGCACATACTCCTGATCGGCCAGCAGCGAGGGGTCGTGGGCGACGACCGTGGTCAGCGTGGGGCTGAGGCGGAGCAGGTCGATGAGCTGGTGCTGGATGTCGGCCACCTGCTTGTCGGTGAGCGGCAGCGTGGGCGCGGCGTCGGCTGCTGCGGGCCGGAGCGGCGGCACGGGATTTGTCTGGGCGGCGAGCGCGAGCGGGAGAGCCAGGGCGGCGGAGAGAATCAGGGCGGTGGAGCGAATTTGCATGGGGTGTACCTCGTTCGTTGGTCTGCTGAGAGAACGAATGAGGCGGTTGGGTGGTTAACGAGGTTGGGCGGGATTTTGCGATGGGGACGGGCTGGGGGCTGAGAGCGGCCGGCGCTGGCGATCCCACCCATCGTTCGCCGCGGCGAACGATGGATGGGGCGCAGCTCGGCTTGTCAATGCTAAGACTGTCTCGTTTTGGACGGGTAATAGGGGGGTGGGGGTATTTATTTTCCGGGTACTGGCTCTCATGGGATATTGCTCGATTGAGCAAGCCTGGAGGGGGACGGAAGTGTCTTGATCGGAAGGCTTTGTCTGGCCAGAGTCCGGATTCGAGGCTGGAGTTTCCGGGTCCATTGGGGTCTCCGGATCGGCTGCGGGCGGTTCCGGATTTCTGGGCGGACGGCGGCGGGACGGGACTGACGCGGGAGGCCGGTGAGGGCTACCTGGGCGATATAGACGAGCTTATTGACTTCAAAATCGTAGAATGCGCCGATGAGGTAGCCTTCGGCGACGGCGGCCAGGAAACCAAGGATATTGTCTTCCCCGCAGAGGAATGGCATGGCGCGCTGGTAGGCCTTCTTGGCGGCTCCCCGGGCCTTCGAGGCGTCGAGGTTCTTGGCCTTGGCGTCATCGAGGGCGCGGTTCCAGGCTTTGCAGCGACGTTTTACGGCATTAAAAGAGGCCCCATCGGGGCCTTCGGCCGAGTCGCACACGTTTTTCTACTACTGAATTGAGTATGCGCTTTTGGGAGTTTGCGACTGCACGAGCTTTGCAATGCGAAGGTACTTTAGTTTGGATGGTGTAATTGCATGAATTGAGAGCAGTTAAGGGTTGATTGGGGAGCGGTTGCGAGAGGACTTGTCGAATGTCTAGGGATTGACAGGGCCTGGAGGACGAAGTCACCGATTGGACCTGTGACGCGATGGCGAGCCATCCCATCCATCGTTCGCCGCGGCGAACGATGGATGGGGCACTGCCCGTTGCATGGAAAACACATCTTGGGGTTTATGATCGTTCAGGGTGTGGCGAATGGCTACGCCCTTTTTGTGTGTGGGGTGGGCGGGGGAAATGCAGTTCCTTCGACTTCAGTCGCTGCGGCGACCTCCGCTCAAGATGACAGCGTTTTGGAGTGAGCAGCGGATTCGAATTTGCCGGGAACGGACGAGTGATGCGAGCTAAGACGGCGGTGGTTCTCGGCGCTCAGTGGGGCGACGAGGGCAAAGGCAAGATTGTGGACGTGCTGAGCGAGCGGTTCAGCGCGGTGGCGCGCTATGCGGGCGGGCACAACGCCGGACACACGGTGATCATCGGGGGGCAGCGGTTCGTGCTGCAACTGATTCCCTGCGGGGTGTTGCGGCCGGGGTGCCAGGGGGTGATCGGCAACGGGGTGGTGCTGGACCCGATCGCGTTTCTGGCTGAAGTGGGAAGGCTGCGTGAGCTGGGCGTGGACGTGGACGGGCAGTTGAAGGTGAGTAACCGGGCGCAGGTGATTCTGCCCTACCACCGGATGATGGAACTGGCGGCCGAGAGTGCGCCGGGGCGGAAGAAGATTGGGACCACCAGCCGGGGGATCGGGCCGGCGTACGAAGACAAGATGGCGCGCAGCGGGCTGCGCGTGGTGGACCTGCTGGATACGGAGCTTTTGAAGACGCACATTGAAGAGGCGTGTGCGGAGAAGAACCGGATGGTGCAGGCGCTGTTCGGCTCAGACCATGCGCTGGACGCGGGCAAGATGTTTGAGGAATATGCTGCGGCTGCGGAAAAGGTGAGGCCGTTCGTGACCGACACGGGACGGCTGCTGAACCGGATTCTGGGCGAGGGCGGCAGCGTGATGTTTGAGGGCGCGCAGGGGACGATGCTGGACATCGATCATGGGACCTACCCGTTTGTGACGTCGTCCTCGGCCACGGCGGGCGGAGCGGCGACGGGGACGGGAGTGGGGCCGACGGCGATCGGGACGGTGATCGGGGTGACCAAGGCTTACGTGACCCGCGTGGGCGGAGGGCCGTTCCCGACCGAGATCCACGACAGCGCCGCCGACCACCTGCGAGCGCGCGGAAACGAGTATGGGGCGGTGACGGGACGGCCGCGTCGCTGCGGATGGCTGGATATTCCGCTGCTGCGCTATTCAAACCAGGTGAACGGCGCGGAATGGCTGGTGATAACCAAGCTGGACGTGCTGGACGATATGGATGAGATCCCGGTGTGCGTGGGGTATGAGATTGGCGGCCGGGTGACGGACGAAATTCCGGCGGATGTGAAGGGGTTGGAGAGCATCAAGCCGGTGTACACAAAGTTGAAAGGCTGGAAGGAATCGACCGAGGGGATTGCCGAATTCGACAAGTTGCCGGCGGCGGCGCGGGAATACCTGCGTTTCCAGGAGCGGGAGAGCGGGGCGAAGATCGGGATGGTGTCGACGGGGCCGGACCGGGACCAGACGATGGTGCTGCCGGAGTTTGCTGCAGCGCTGGATGGGATTCGGGGTTGAGAACGGTTCTCAGTTCTTAGTTGTCAGTGAGAAGTGAAGGCAGAGAAGAAGTGAAGTGGTGAAAAGTGAAACCGTGAACCGTGTGCCATGGACCGTGTACTGTGAACTGAAATCTGACGACTGACAACAGTGTTCGGGTTTTGCCAGGGTCGAGGCGAATGCGTTACTTTACACATCGCAGCATCCAAGGATGTACCGGCGTGCTTGCAACAGAAGAAGAGGGCCCAGAAGAGATGATCAGCTTTACGGTGCGGATGAGCTTCAGCGGTGATGACCGGGAGGAGATTGGCGCGGCTCTGCGCCGGCTGGTGGCGGCTTCGCGGGAGGAACCGGGCTGCATAACCTACATTGCCCACACCGTGGCCGGGGACCCGAATACGGTGTTGATCTACGAGCAGTATGCCGACCAGGCAGCGGCGGATGCGCACCGGCAGTCGGAGCATTTCAAGCAATACGCGGTTGGAGTGCTCTACCAGAAGATGCGGGAGCGGACGCGGGAAGATTTGACCGCGCTCGATTAGCCGAGGGAGTAGATTGCCGGGCTCGCGTTTGCATCCCAGACAAGTCAAAAGGGTTGCGAAGGGCGTGGCAACCCGAAGGAGTATGGGCGGCGGAAATTTGCATTGACCTCCGTTCGAATTCCGGACTACCATCCGAGACACACTTATGCCCGGGATTGTAAAGCGACTGAACGTGCGCTGGAAGTTTCTGCCGGCCGTGGGGTTGGTGTTGCTGCTCACCCCAGGAGTGGGGCAGTCGAAGCCAAGCAAGCCGGGAATGCCGCGGGCCGAGCGGCACGAGAGCCGGCAGGAGATCCTGCAACTGGAACAAAAGTGGAAGGAAGCAGTTCTGCTGCACAACGTTCCGGCCATGGATAACTTGCTGGGCGACGATTACATCGGGATCACGCCGAACGGAACCCTGGAGTCGAAGGAACAGACCTTGCAGAACATGAAGAGCGGGGTGGTGAGCCTGACTTCAATCGAAATCTCCGATCGCAAGGTTCGGTTCTACGGGAAAACGGCGGTGGTGACTTCGAAAGCCGAAGTGACCGGGGCTACGGAAGGCAGCGAGGCCAACGGCAACTATCGCTACACCCGCGTATATGTGCGCGATCCCCGTGGAGGCTGGAAAATTGTGAGTTTTGAAGCGAGCCGGATCAGGGAACCTGGCGAGTCGAAGTGAAGGGCGCACTGTGGGAAGCTGCGTCCTCTTTGCCAGGTATGGTAACTAACCATGGTTACTTTGGCGCGAAGGTCGGCCAGGTTCCGGTAACGTTTGTCGCTGCGGGACCAACTGTTTTTGCGCCTATAATACTTTTCAAGCCCTTCGCTTAAGTGGTGAAGTGGCTGAATATTTTGAACGGCTAAATTTAAGAATCAGGGTGCGACTCTCCTCGACGCACGTTGGAGGCCCGCAAAGCAAGGCTGCTCCCGGATAACCCCCGCTCAGGGCAGCAGAATGGGGAACAGGATGACTCGGCGACAACTTGGCACGCTCAGGTTCTTCTCGTTGTTGTTCCTTCTTCCGGGTCTGGCCGGACTTATCTATTCGGCCATGGTATCGACGAGCTACCTGGAAAAACTGCCCCGGACGCCCGACACGGCAGAAATGCGCATGACGCCGCGGAACATTCATGGCATCGTTGTTTACCAGACCCAGGACGAGGATCGCCGTTTGACGGTGACGGAAGATACGTCGCTGGTGGTGTTCCTTGTGGGAATGGGCCTCGGTCTCGTCTACCTGCGGAAGTGGGGAATTGCCCACGCGCTGGGCGCCGATGACGACGAGTTGGCGGAAGAGTCGGCTCTGTAAAGGGCGCTTTTCTGCCGTACCCGCTTTTCTCCCGTAGCCTGGATAACCTGGTGTGACCAGAGTACCGTTTGGCAGCCAGAGAGATGAAGAACTTTCCGGGGGAAGAGCCTAGAATGCTGGCAAGAAGTTCCGGGAGATGCCCCCATGCTCCTGCGGTATTTCTCTTTCTCGGCGCTCGCTCTTGCCTTCGGATTCAGCAGTGGGATTCCCGTGCTTTCTCAGCAGGCCGCGCCGGCCACGCCACTCCAGACTCAGAGCATTCCTCAGCCACTGCCCGACGCGCCATCTCCCATTGGCGCCCCCCTCTCGCCCCCATCTGCAGCATCTTCAACGGCTGCTACGCCGAGTTCGTCCTTTTCGTCTTCTGCGGGCACGCCCCGGTTCTGGACGGGCAAAGATCCCAACATGCAAGTGACGGTGTTGGAAAACACCCTGTTTCGCGTGAGGACCAACGAGCCGCTCAACCCACGCCACGTGCGCGAAGGCGCGCCGCTCACGTTCCTGCTAAGCGAAGACGTAGTTGTCGACGGCGTCCTGATTGTTCCGCGGGGCGCAGCCCTCCAGGGGACGGTTGTCGAGTCAAAGCAGGCGGGAGCTTTGTCCGGAGCACCCGAACTGGTTCTTCAGCTGACCTCTCTCGACCTGGCCGGTCGCAACTATCCCCTGTACACCTACCGGTTCAAAGTGACGGGCGCCAGCAAAACCAGGGCGACCGAATTGAAGGTGAAGGGCGGCGCGATCCTTGGAGCAGTGGTTGGCGGAGTGATGAGCGGAAGCGCCAACGGAGGAACTACGGCAGTTGGGCGGCTGGCGGGAGCGGGCACCGGCGCCGCCCTCGGCACAGGCGTGGGCGCCGCGGTCTCGATGGCCAGCCCCGGGCCCGTCCTCGATATTCCCGCCGAATCAGAGATGGACTTCTTCCTTGCCGCTCCCATCTCGGTGGTCCCGGTAACGCCTCGGGAGGCTGCTCGCCTTTCCCAGGGCCTTCATACCGGTGGGCCGGCCCTCTATGTGCGCGGGGAAACACCGTGAACAAGAGCCCTTTGCGGCCTTTCGGATTCCGCCGATCCAGCTCACTATTTCAGCACCACCCAGATGACAGCGTTCAGGCCAATCATAAGGGTTGAAAACGCGGGAATGACGAGCAGCGCCTTGCGCAGCCGCAGCGGATCGCCGCCGGCAATGGCGCCGATGATGCGCGAGCTGACGGCCAGTCCAGCCCAGCCGCAGGTGATGACAAATCCCATCGCGGTCCCCGTCATCTGCGGAAATGCACCGCCGGTGATGGCTAGAGTGGTGGGGAAAACCGGGGCCATGCTGAGGCCGGCAAGGAACACCAGGGCCGCCGCCATGCCCGGCCGTCGCGTCTTGAGCATCAGGAACGTGGTCACCGCCATGGCAATCGATGCGCCCATCAGAACTGCAACGGGCGCGACGCGGATAAGCACCTGCGAGGCCGCTATGCGGCCCACGAGCAGTCCCAGCGCGAAGCCGAGGGAGAGAATATTGAGCGCCTTCTGCTCCGCAATTCCCTGGGCGACAAGGTGGCGCGCCAGCCAGTTCCACACGCCAACCTCGCAGGAAATGTAGAGGAAGAGGAAAAAGCCGAGCAGGAACAGGAGCGGCCGGCCAAGGATGGGCGCGGCCTGGGTGAGAACAAAGCCCGAGCCCGGGGCCGGGGCGGGCATGGCCGCGGACATTTCCACGATTGCGGTTAAAGCGGTCAAGACTACGATGGAGTTGCAAAGCCGCGCCCAGTTGCGATGGTAGAGGTTGGCGACGATGAAGGGCGTGGCCAGTCCACCGAGGCCGAAGAACAGGTTGACCAGGTTTAGGGCGGTGGCGCGATGCGTTTCGCTGACTCCGCTGGTGAGGGCGTTGGCGCCGGTGACCACGATGCCACCGCCGACTCCGAGGATAAACAGCAGCACTACGATGCTACCGAATCCGCGCGAGCGCGGCAGCCCGATGAGCGCCGCGGCGATGAACGCGAGGCCGAGCAGGATGCCGATCTTGTCGCCCTCGGTATCGAGCAGCGGGCCCACGGCGAGCGATGCGATCATGAGTCCCAGCGCCTGCGCGAAGGCAATGGTGCCATTCTGCGTGGGGGTGAGCTTGAACCGTGCGGAGAGATCGGGCAGGATGGTCCCCAGCATGGCGGCGATCATTCCGTAGACAAAGATGGCGAGAATGGCGGCGAAGATGAGCACGCGGAGTGGTCCTTTCCGGCTGGATGGATTCGCAATCCTTTTTACAGCATATGCGGGCCGCATGCCGAGAATTCCTTTTCGCAGGCAACGCGTCTGAGGTGTAATAAGCAGATCCGTGGGCCAAATTCTCCGAACAGTTTTCATCGGAGATGCCCGGACCTTGTTGCTTCCCCGCAAGCGCAGTCCAATTTCGCTGCTTGCCAATGAAGGAGCCGTCCCATGGCCGAATTCGCAAGAGATCTGAAGCACGCGTTGCACTCGTTCCGCAAGAGTCCAGGCTTCACGCTGGCGGCGGTTTCCGCGCTGGCGCTGGGCATCGGCGCGAATACGGCCGTCTTCACCGTGGTCAACGCGGTTCTGTTAAAGCCGCTCGGCTATCGCGACGCCACTCGCCTGGTCCTCTTCGACATCATGGAGCCGGAAGGAAAGTACCCTAACGCATCGATTCCCAACTTCCGCATCTACCGGGAACAGACCAGCGTCTTCAGCGACGTGGCCGCGTTCGACAACGGCGGACCTGGCCTCAACCTAACCGGCGAACGCCCCGAGCAGGTGCAGGGAATGCATGTGAGCGAGAGCTACTTTCGCATGATGGGCGCGCCGGTTCTGCTGGGGCGTACGTTTACGCCGCAGGAAGACTCGCCGCGCGGCAGTAGCGTCGTGATCCTCAGTTATGGGCTCTGGCAGCGGCGGTTCGGCGGCGATGCACACGTCATCGGCAAGTCGCTCTCGCTTGGAAACGAACCCTACACCATCATCGGCGTAATGGGCCGCGATTTTCGGACAGAACAGGATGCCGACCTATGGATTCCGTTTCAGTTCGATCTGAACAGCACCAACCAGGGCCATTATTTCCAGGTTGCGGGGCGTCTCAAGCCCGGGGTGACGCTGGCCCAGGCCAACGCGCAGATGAAGGTGGCCACCGCAGAGTTTCAGAGGCTCTATCCGGACGCGCTCGCCGGGGCGTATTTCCGCGTTGAGCCGCTCCGCGACAGCGTCATCGGCGACGCGCGCCAGTCGCTGCTGGTGCTGCTGGGCGCGGTGAGCCTGGTGCTGCTGATTGCCTGCGCCAACGTGGCCAATCTGCTGCTGGTGCGCGCCACCGGCCGCCGCCGTGAATTCGCCATCCGCACTGCCCTGGGCGCGCGTCGCAGCCGCATCGTCCGCCAACTGCTTACGGAGAGCCTGCTGCTGGCCATTACGGGCGGCGCCTTGGGCCTGGCCCTGGGATTCGCGGGCGTGCGGGCGCTGCTGGCGGTGAGCCCGGCGGGACTGCCGCGCGTGGGCGAAAACGGAGCGACCGTCAGCCTCGACTGGCGTATCCTCGCCTTCACTCTCGGCGCATCGCTCGTTACCGGCATCGTCTTCGGACTTTTCCCTGCGCTCTCGGCATCGCGAGCGGACCTGAATTCGGTGCTGAAGGAATCCAGCAATCGCGCAGGCACGGGATTTCGCCAGGGCAAGGCCCGCGCGGCCCTCGTGGTGAGCGAAGTATCGCTTGCACTCGTGCTGCTGGTCGGCGCGGCGTTGCTTATCCGCACATTCATCGCCTTACGCGCGGTCAATCCGGGCTTTGATCCCCACAATGTGTTGACGCTGGAAATGTCGTTGACCGGCGAGCACTACCAGACCACGGCCGCGGTTGCGCAAATGGTGGAGGAGGGACGCCGCCGCCTGAATGCGCTGCCCGGCGTGGAGGACTCCACCTTCACCTGCTGCCTGCCGATACAAAGAGAACTCGGCCAGCCCTTCACCATCGTGGGCCGGCCCGCACCCGATCCCAAGGACATGCCCGGCGCAGATTGGACGGAAGTTTCAGCCGGGTATTTCAACGTGTTTCGCATTCCCATTGTTCGCGGCCGCACCATCAATGAACACGATTTGGCGGGGTCAACACCCGTAATGCTGATCAACCAGGCGCTCGCCCGGCAGTACTTTCCCAAACAGGATCCCGTGGGTGAGCAGATCGAGATCGGACGAGCCGACGGGCCGCAGCTTACCGACCATGTGCGGGTGATCGTCGGCGTGGTTGCCGATACGCATACCCAGGGCCTGGGCCGCGCCCCCCAGCCCATGATGTTTGTTCCCCAATCGCAGGTTCTTGATTTCCTCACAGGGCTCAGCTCGCAGATCATTCCGCTACGCTGGGCCGTGCGCACTCACGGCGACCCACTGCTCCTTGCCAGCCAGATCGAGGATCAGATTCGCCAGGCCAGCGGCGGTTTTCCCATGGCCCATGTCCGCACCATGGACGAGGTGGTCGGGGTCTCGACCGCGCGCCAGACCTTCAATATGCTTCTGCTCAGCATTTTCGGCAGCATCGCGCTGGTGCTGGCGGCCATCGGTATTTACGCGCTGATGGCCTACAGCGTACAACAGCGGCGGCAAGAGATGGGCATCCGCATGGCGCTGGGCGCAGACCGCGCGGTGATACGGAGGCTGGTGATCTGGCAGGGTATGCGCCTGGCGCTGATGGGGCTGGCGCTGGGGATTGCGGCTGCATTTGCATTGACGCGGCTGATCTCAAGCTTCCTGTTCGGCGTGAAAGCATGGGATCCAACGGCGTTCATCGTCGTCCCCATTACGCTGGGTTGCGTGGCCCTGGTTGCGGTGTGGCTGCCGGCGGCGCGCGCATCCCGGCTGGATCCGGTGAAGGCGCTGCACGTCGAGTGAAAAATGCAGGGATCAGGGAACAGGGATCAGGAAACGGAGCTGCGCGGCTTGACTGCGCGTGGCTGCGGCCATCTCGCCCTTTAGACTGGAAGCGATGAGTTCGCCGGACAGGTTGGGTCTGCGGGCGCGGGTTGCGGCCATCCCGCTCGCGATCTGCGCCGCGTTGGCGCTGGTGGGATGCGGAACGCCCGGCGCGCCGCTGCCGCCATCGCTGGACCTTGCCAATCCGGTGACAAACCTGGCCGCGGAGCGCGCCGGCGACACGGTGACGCTGACCTGGACCATGCCGCGCCGCAACACCGACAAAATGATCCTGAAAGCGCCGCTCCAGGTGCGCGTTTGCCGGCGCGACGATGCCGGCGCATGCGAAACAGCAGCGGAACTAACGCTGGCGCCGATGGCATTGAGCACTTACAGTGACACGCTTCCTGCCGCCCTTGCCTCCGGCGCGCCGCGGCCGCTCCGCTACTTTGTCGAAGTGAACAACCGCAAAGGCCGCTCGGCGGGGTTGTCGAACGCTGCGGTGGTTCTGGCCGGGCAAGCGCCGGCGCCGGTAACGGAGCTGAACGCCGAGGTGCGCAAAGACGGCGTAGTTCTACGCTGGAAAGCGGTGGACCCGAATGACAGTGTTCGCCTGGAGCGGACGCTCGAGAATCCGACGCACGCCAAGGAGCACTCCGGCCCCCTGGCGCCGCCGGCTGAGCCCGTCCATGAAACGCTGGGCGTTCCCTCGGACGTGGGCAAGGCGCTGGACCCGGGCACGGTTTTTGGCCGCATCTACGAGTACCGTGCGCAGCGCATCGCTCGCGTGGAGATGGATGGCAAAACGCTGGAGTTGGCCGGCGGGCTTTCCGCCGCGGTGCGCATCGAGGCACTGGACGTGTTTCCCCCCGCGGTTCCTGCGGGACTGGCCGCGGTGGCCAATCCGCCCGCGAACGGCGAGCCTGCTTCCATTGATCTGAGCTGGCAGCCAAACACGGAGCCGGACCTGGCCGGTTATTACGTCTACCGGCGTGAGGCGGAAACTCCGTGGGAGCGCATCTCCGGCTCGCAGCCCGTGCCTGGACCCGCTTTTCACGACCCCAGCGTGCAGCCCGGCCACACCTACACCTACGGCGTAAGCGCCGTAGACCAGAAGGGCCACGAGAGCGGGCGCTCGGCCAGTGCAGAGGAGACCGTGCCGCAGTAACCGGTCCGCTCGGCCGCGGTTTGCCTCATTCCAGGACAGTAGCGGCAGCAAGAGTGTGCCGTTCCACTACAACACCTCTCTGCGCTGTGCCATTTTGGGAATCAATTGCATTCCGAGAATCCAATCGTCATTTTCCCCTCGCGAAGGTTGATGTCTCTCCTCTCCCTCGTAAGAGTGGAAGAAAGCCACTCGGTTTTTCGTATTGTTGCAAGCGCTGCTTGACCACGAACGATTCCGGCTGGGAGGAGAGAAAATGATTGCACATGACAGAAGGACCTTCCTAAAGGGCGGAAGTTTCGTGATCGGCGCATTGGCTGCGAACGCGGCGCTGCAACCGCTGAGAGCGCAAGACACGATGCCGTTGCCAACCCCCGTATAGCAGGGTTTGGGTGGGAAGCGCCGGGTCTGTGTGACAACGGTGCGGACTTCTTTCTGGAAGTTCAACAAAGCATGATCCTGCACAGTCTCGATGTAGACGTTGCTGCTGAACCCCAGGTTGTTTGCTGAAGTTCTGTGAATGGCGGGTGCTGGCGCGAACCCTCGGTTGGTCCCAGGGGAACAAGCATTCGTAAGGGGCGCTCAGCCACACCCGAGTTTCGGAACGCCCCAACCGATCAATCCAAACAATTTGCAGTTGGTAAACAGTGCGGTTATCTAGGGGGTCTTTTTCGCGGTGATCCTGAAGACCTGGGTTCCTGCAGGTGACGGCGGGGCCAAAGCAAGACACGTAACCTCGGCACCCGGGGTGAGGATCAACGCCGGAGAATTCATCGTCTTCCACATGGATCATTGCGGCGTCCCTGTCGACGCCGAAATGCAGGTCGCCTTGAAGTACCAGCTCGTATAGTCACGCCTGGCGGCTCTTCGACATGAGCAAGCTGAAATCCCGCCTCCGTTGACCTGCCATGATGTCCCGGTTGTATGCTCCAGACAGACGCCATGAAATACTGCCGGTTCCTTTTTGAACGCAAGCCGCACTACGGAAAAGTCGAAACCCGCGCGGGCGAAGACTGGATTGTGGATCTTGCTGCCGTGCCCGAAGAAGACGTCGCATTTTACCTTGCGCGCATCCGAGCTGAAGCGGTCGAACAACTAGTCACCGATATTGCCGCGTTCGACTTCGAGCCGATCCCGCTGGCTGCCGCCGAACTGCTCGCGCCGGTCACGCCATCGAAAATTCTCTGCGTAGGCCGCAACTACCGCGAGCACGCCAAAGAGCTGGGCAACGAAGTTCCTACCGAGCCGCTTATTTTCTCCAAGCCCCCTTCGTCGCTGCTCGCGCCGGGCGGCGTGGTGCGCATGCCCGCGGCTTCCCAGCGCGTCGATTTCGAAGGCGAGCTGGCCCTGGTGATTGGCAAGCGGCTCTCGCGTTTCAAGGTTGACGGCGACTGGCGCGCCGCCATCCGCGGCTATACCCTCGCCAACGATGTGACCGCCCGCGACCTGCAGAAAAAGGAAGCGCAGTGGACGCGGCCCAAGGGCTGGGACACGTTCTGCCCGGTCGGTCCCATCGTCAGCGACGAGATCGACCCCGCGGCCGGCGTGACGCTCGAAACCCGCGTGAATGGCGAGTTGAAACAGCAGGGCTCGACCGCGGACTTTATTTTCTCCATTCCGCAATTGCTGGAGTACATCACCGAGGCCATCACGCTGGATCCTGGCGATCTGCTGCTCACCGGCACACCGGCGGGCGTGGGGGCGCTCCAGGCAGGAGATCGCGTTGAAGTGTCGATTGCGGGGCTGGGCGTGCTGGCGAATACCTTTCAGCCGGAGTAACGGCCGAAGGGCGCGATGAAAAACATCCGTCCTTCATCGCCACCTCTTCGATTTCCTTTGTTTAATCTCACTCGGTCCGTGTAGAGTACGCACACCCCTAAGCCGAGGTGCACGACCCCGCATGCCGTCCGGAAAAGAGCGGAAGACATTTTGGCCCACGCTCGCGGTGCTGGTCATCGCGGTGCTCATCAACTACGCCGACCGCGGCAACCTGGCGCTGGCCGCGCCGATTCTCAAAACCGAATGGAGCCTGTCCGCATCGCAGCTCGGAATTCTGCTGTCTGTTTTCTTCTGGTCATACATGGCGCTGCAGATACCTGCGGGCTGGCTGGTTGATCGTTACAACGTCAATGTCGTTCTCGCTCTGGGCTTTCTCACCTGGTCGCTTTCTACCGCCGCGTCCGGGCTAGCCTCCGGGTTCGCCATGATGCTGTGCATACGGCTGGTGCTCGGCGCCGGCGAATCCGTGATGTTTCCGGCCTGTTCCAGAATCTGCTGCCAATACCTGCCGGAGCGAAGCCGCGGATTCGCCAACGCCCTGCTTATCGCCGCCATCCGGTGGGGAACGGCCCTGGGCACCTTCGGCGGCGGGCTACTGATCGCGCACTGGGGATGGCACCGCACCTTCATCTTCATCGGACTAGGCGGGCTGCTATGGCTTCCCGCATGGTGGGCCCTGAAGCCGCAGCCGATCCACACCCAGCAACGGAGGAAGCACGCCCCCGTAAATGCCGGCGTGATCCTCCGCCTGCGCAGTTTCTGGGGAGCTGCCATCGGCCACTTCTCCGCCAACTATCTGCTCTATTTCCTGATGAGCTGGCTTCCCTATTACCTGGTTCATGAGCGGGGCGTCTCCATGCAGTCGATGGCAGAAACCGCCGGGCTGCTCTACGCTCTCGATTCGCTCTCCTCCATCGTTACGGGCTGGATCGCGGACCGCCGAATCGGCGCCGGTGGAGATGCCATTGCCGTCCGCAAATGGAGTATGGTTGTGGGCTTGTCGATTGCAATTGTGGCCCTGATTGCCTGCGCCGCGGCGGGCCCCACCACGTACCTGCCCTGCCTGGCCGGCGTGGCCATCGGCAACGGGGCTGCAGGCTCCGGAGTCTTTGCCATGGCGCAGACTCTATCCGGCCCGCAGCTGGCCGGCCGCTGGACGGGGCTGCAGAACTGCATTGCCAACCTCGGCGGAGTCGTGGGACCGGCCCTCACCGGGTTCCTCATCGACATTACAGGCAATTTCCATGCTGCATTCATCCTCGCGGCATCGGTGGCCGTGGTCGGCGCGCTTTCCTGGATCTTCGGCATTGGCCGCGCGGAAGCCTTCGAGGCGGAACCGGCGGCCGCGACGGTCTAATTTGGTTGGCGCCGGGGCTAAAGCCCTCGCTCAATCTGGTTCGGAGATTGAGGGGATTAAGGCCCCTGCTCCTTTCGTCGGCCCGGCTAAGGCCGTGCCCTGGTTACAATGCCTTTCATATTGGAGTTTTTTCGCGACGACGAAGCCGTGCCCTGTCAGGACGCACCTTTCGAGTGAGTTTTTTCGCCAAACTGTTTCGTGGTTTCGCGTGCAACTCGGGGGCACAGGATGAATCAGTAAGAGAGGTACACTAGGGGCGCGGGCCTTCCCTTGACCCCAACCCATCGCGTGCCCGCCCCGGGAGGAATCATGCCGCAGAATTTGCTGGAGCAGTTGCGCAGTTACACCACGGTCGTCGCCGATACCGGTGATTTTGAAGCCATCAAGAAATTCCGGCCCACCGACGCCACTACCAATCCTTCGCTGATCACCACTGCCGCGCAAATGCCGCAGTATCAGCCCATAGTGGACGAGGTGCTGAAACAAGCCCGCGACGAGAAGGGCGAGCATGCCAGCGACAAGGACGTGGCCAACCTCGCCTTCCAGCGCCTGGCCGTCGCCTTCGGCAGGCGGATCCTCGAGATTGTCCCTGGCCGCGTTTCCACCGAAGTGGATGCGCGCCTGAGCTACGACACGCAAAAAACCATCGACCAGGCCCGCGCCATCATCAAGCAATACGACGAGGCTGGCATCGATCACGGCAAGCACAACCTGATCAAGATCGCCTCCACCTGGGAGGGTATCCGCGCCGCGGAGGTGCTGGAAAAGGAAGGTATCCACTGCAACCTGACGCTGCTGTTCGGCATGCACCAGGCCGTGGCCTGCGCCGAGGCCGGCGTCACCCTGATCTCGCCCTTTGTCGGCCGCATCCTGGACTGGTACAAGAAGGACACGGGCAAGGACTACAAGGGCGCGGATGACCCCGGCGTGCAGTCGGTGACCAAGATCTACAACTACCTGAAGCACTTCGGCTACAAGACGCAGGTGATGGGCGCCAGCTTCCGCAACCTGGGCGAGATTGAAGAGCTGGCCGGGTGCGATTTGCTGACCATCTCGCCGCAATTGCTGGGCGAGCTTGAGTCAACCCAGGCAGAGCTGCCGCGCAAGCTCGATCCGGAAAAGGCCAAGTCCATGCAAATCGAGAAGATCCCCATGGACAAGGCCACCTTCGAGCGGATGCATGCCAAGGACCGCATGGCCCACGACAAGCTGAAGGAAGGGATCGAGGGATTTTCGTCGGCGCTGGTGAACCTGGAGAATCTACTGGCCAAGCGGCTGGCGGAGCTAGAGCAGCGCACCCCGGCCGGCGTCCAGAATTGAAGCGATTTCATCTGCCCGGCGTGGACTTTGCTCTGGAAATAGAGCTCTGTTCCGGGCCGGCTTTCCAGGCGCGCAAGGCTCTCGGCGCGGGCACTCCAGGTCGCGTCACCACACCCTGCAAACCTGGTCCGCGGGGCGGACCATGGGCTGGCCGGTCTTGCAGCCAAATGCGTTTCCGAACGCCGGCATGTTCACCACCACTCCGTTGATGCGGAACCTGGCCGGCGAATGCGGATCGGTGATGACCCGCTCCCGCAGATCGTCTGGGCGCTCGTTGGCGCAATCCCACTGGGCAAAGCCCACAAAGAATCTTTGCTCCGGCGTCAACCCATCCACCGGATGCAGATTCATGCCCTGGACCTTGGTCTGCCATGCTTGCAAAGCCAGGATTTCGCCGCCGAGATCGGCAACATTCTCCCCGAGCGTCAGCTTGCCATTCAGGTGCACGTCATCCACGGCAACGTAAGAGGAGTACTGATCGTCAACGCACTTGGTGCGCGCATCGAACTTCTCGCGGTCTTCTTTGGTCCACCAGTTTTTCAGGTTGCCTTTGGCGTCGAACTGGCTACCCTCGTCGTCAAACCCGTGGGTTAGCTCATGTCCAATGGTGCCGCCGGTGTCGCCGTAGTTGGGGGCATCGTCCATCCGCGCATCGTAGACAGGCGGCTGCAGCACTCCCGCGGGAAAGTTAATGTCATTCATCTGCGGATCGTAATAGGCATCCACCGTCGCGGCGGAGATAAGCCATTCGCCGTGATCCACGGGCGTTCCCACCTTGTTGATCTGCCGGTGCCGTTCAAACGCGCCGGTGCGCTCCATGTTGCCCGCAAAGTCATCCGGCGCGAGCTTGATGGAGCTGTAATCGCGCCACTTGTCCGGGTATCCAATCTTGTTGCGAATCCCTTCCAGCTTTACCAGCGCCTGCTTTTTCGTCTCCGGGCTCATCCAGTCCAGCTGGTCGATGCGCTGGCGCATGGCGGCCTCAATGCGATTGACCATATCCAGAGCCTGCGCCTTCAACTCCGGAGAAAAAACCTTGGCCACATAGGCTTGTCCCAGGGCCTCGCCAAGGTTGTAATCGGTGTGCCGCACGCACCGCTGCCAGCGCGGCTCCTGCTCCTTGGCGCCACGCAGATAGCCGCGATAAAAGCTGAAATTCTCATTCGCGAACGCATCGGAGAGAAACGGCGCATACGAGTTGGCCACATGGAAGCGCAAATAAGTTTTCCAATTGTCGAGCGGCTCACTCCCCAGCAGATCGTTTACCCCCTTGAAAAACTTCGGCGACTCGACGTTCACGATTTCAAAGCGTGGATAATCCGCGGCACGGAAAAAGACCGGCCAGTCGAAGTTGGGGGCCAGCATTTCCACGCCGGCCATATTCACTTTGTCTTTCAAGTTATAGGGATTGCGCTCATCCACCCGAGTCCACGAGGCTCTGGCCAGCGCGGTCTCCATCCGCATCACGGTCTGGGCATTCTTCTCCGCCGGGTTGGGCGCGTCCCCCAGTAGCTCGAAGACCTTCTCCACGTGCTGCAAATACTTCTCGCGGATCTCCTTCGATTTGGCGCTGTCGTTTGTATAGTAGTCGCGGTCAGGAAGGCCAAGCCCGCCCTGCGTCAGATCGGCAATCTGCGCCTCGGAATTATCAGGATCCTGCGTCGAACCCGCTCCGAACAGCAGGGTCTGGCCAAACGGCAGCGTCACCTTGGCCACCAGAGGCGCAATGCCGCGCACAGATTGCAGCGCCGCGACGGCATCCAGCTGTCCCTGGATGGCCTTGATGCCGCGCTGATTCACAACCGTCTCATTCATGCAGGAGCCGTAAAAATCGCCAATCTCCTGCGTAACCTGGTCGCGTTTTCCTTTGGCCGCCGCGGCCTCCTCCAGGATTCCGCGCAGGAACGTCAGGTTGTCCTGATACAGCTTGGAGTAAACGCTCCACGATGTCTGATCGGGCGGAATGGGATTTCTCTTCTGCCAGCCCCCGCAGGAGTACTGGTAGAAATCCACGCATGGATCAATGCTCTTGTCCATGGACGTGACGTCGAGGCTTGGGGAATAAGGCAACGCGGGAGCGCTCTGCGATTGCGCCAGCGACGCGACGGAGAAGAACAATGCGAGGACGAAGCAGGCAAAGAAGCGATTCATACACTCCCCCTGAAAGCAGTCTGCGGATTGTCATGAATCATACAGCCCGCGCACTCCTTAAGAGTCCAGTGTTGAAGACGAATGCGGTTCTTCCATTTCGCAGTGTTCATGGGCAGCGATGATTGGAAGCGGCCTCAGACCCTGGCGCGGCGGGGCTACGCGAGCGTTGGGCACCCGCCGACCGTGCGCCAACTTGTATTCCCAATCCCTCCATGTCCGATGTACAATCTGCTGATTCCTTCCTTCCGATTCCTTTTGTACAAACAGATTCCTTCCTTCCCGGTACTACCCGTTGAAAACCACAATTTGATGCCAGGAGATGACTATCGCCATGACCAACCGCTGGCGTACTATCCGCGGGGAACTCAGTTCCAGGGCCAAGGTTCTCCAGTCTGCTTGCCTCCTAATCGCGTTCGCGGCCTTCCTGACGGCGGCGCGGGTCGGCGCGCAAGCGTCGCAGTTTTCCATCGGCGTACTTCCATTCGCTGACAACACCGGCTCCGGCCAGGACATTTCCGGCTCGGTTTCGCGCGCCGTCCAGGCTGAGATCCTGCATTCCACGCATCTCAACGGACGAGTGCTCAGCCTCGACTCCGGCGTCACGCCGAACAATCTCGACCCGCAGCACGCCCTTGCCATTGGCCGCACCCAGGGCGTGGATGTGGTGGTGATCGGCACTGTGCTGGAAGCCACCTCCTCGCAATCGTCCGGGTCTGCGGGCCTGCCATCGTTCGGCGGCATCAGCCTGGGCGGAAGGAAACAGTCCACCAAAGCCCAGGTGACCCTCCAGGCCGACCTTTACAACACCACCACGGGACAGAAGATCGACAGCATCCGCCAGACCGGCAATGCCTCGCAGACCAAGATTGGCGCCGATGTAAGCACTGATCTCGGCAGCATGAACAGCGGAGGCGACAGCTTCGACAATTCGGCCCTGGGCAAGGCTTTTCACCAGGCAGTGGCAAACGTCGTAAAGGAGATCAGCGGCGACCAGGGCCAGATGTCGCACTACACGGTCGCGCCGGACACGGCCGCTGCTGCATCGGCGACGGCGGCTGCCCCCGCGGGCGCGGCATTGCCCGCAGCCGCGGCAGGCGCTGCCGCCAGCCCCGCAGTTCTGAAGGTGTATCAGAATTACGACTTCACTCCCGGGGAGACGATTGTATTTGCCGACGATTTTACGTCGACGCAGGACGGCGAGTTTCCGGACCGCTGGCAGTTGATTTCAGGCCAGGGCGTGGTGAACGCGAACAACGGCAAGTCAGCGTTCTATCTTACCGACGGCAACTATGCGCGGGTGGGGCCGCGGATCAAGAACAAGAGCTACCTAAGCGACCCCTATACGGTGGAATTCGACTGGTTCCCGGCCCCCGGCGCGTACGGCATCAACGTTTTTCTAAAGAGCGATAGCGACGAAGAGCGCCTTGGGCTCAACTTCGACAGCTTCGAGTTCCAGGGAACCAATGGGGCGGCCAATCTCTCCGCGAGCCTGCCTGCTTCCTTGCAGGGCGATGGCATTCGCGGATCGTGGCACCACGTGGCCATTGCGGCCAAGGGAACGCAGATGAAAGTCTACCTTGACCAGTACCGGATCCTGGTGATTCCCGATACCGCGATGAGCGCCACTTCTGTGCAACTCGGCGGCATTGCCGGCCAGGATACGCCGCTGGTTTTCACCAATGTGCGGCTGGCCACGGGCGGCGGCATGAACATGATTGGCCAGCAATTCACCGATGCCAAGATTGTGACGCACGGGATTCTCTTTGACGTGGATAAAGCCACGCTGCGGCCTGAGAGCATGGGGACGCTGAACCAGATCAAGCGCATCATGACCCAGAACCCGGCGCTGAAGTTCGAGATCGACGGGCACACCGACAATACCGGCGCGGCGGCGCACAATCTCACGCTTTCACAGCAGCGCGCCGATGCGGTCAAGGCGCAGCTTGTGAGCATGGGTATCGACGGAGCGCGGCTGAGTACGAAGGGATTCGGCGACACCAAGCCGATGGCCGACAACGCGACACCCGAGGGCCAGGCCAACAACCGGCGGGTGGAGTTTGTGCGGATGTAATCGGATTTCCTAGCGGGGAAGGACAGATAGAAGAGGAACGCCCACTCATCGCGATAAAGCCGCGATGAATGGGGCACACGGCGGCTGCAACCATCGTCATCTTGCCACGGTTGAGTGGGGGTCATAGAATCTGCGGCAATGAAGCTCTACATGCGGCAGGAGTACCGGGCGACGAGGAAAGAGCCCTTCGGCGCGATGCTGAGGCGGATCTATGAGGCATTGGGGCGGGACGGCCTGCCGGTGCAGTACCGGTTCACATTTGCCGACCACATGGTGCAGGGGATGGTCTCGTCCGTGGTGCGCGCGGTCAAAAAATTCCCGCATTTGGCGCCGTTGGTCACCACGGAGCCGCTTCCGCCGATTTTGAGAGTCAAAGAGACTGACCGGGTGGGGCCACCGGCGATCCGCGGCGACGCAACGAGTCTCGAGTTCGCGCAACTGGCGGAGGTCGCTGACGGGCTGCCGCGATCGCTGCCGTTCCGTCTGGCCGATGTGCGTTTTTACACCGACGAGTTCGGCAAAGCACCCGCGATGGTGAAAACGGACACCGCGGCGGCGGAGTCCCTGCTGCATGGACACTTCAACACCGGATTGCGGGCCGCCGATACGTGGTGGGTGAACGGGCGCAATCGCCACCTGGGCGCGGCATACGTAGTGGAGGTGGCGGAGCGAACCCGCAAGGTTCCGCTGCCGGGGGGCGCGCTCGGGGCGTTTCTGGCGACGCTGGGGAAAGCGCGAACGGTGGCGCAATTTCCCATCCATGAGACGGAGGACGGCGAGAAGGTTGTCGTGAAGGGCAAGAGCCAGGCGCCGCCGGAGCTGGTGGCGCTGGCGGAGCGCCTCAAGGCACGGATTCCGGAACTGATTGCGGGGGCGGGGATGCCGCATGCGATCGAGTCAGCGCGAGCGGAGCATGCGATGAGCCCGCTGAAACCGGCGCTGGAAAAACACTTCAAGCCGATGGGATATGCGTGCAAAGGTGGATCGGGAATTTTTACGCTGCGGCGGCGGACGGCGGGGAACCACGTGGTGGAGGTGTCACTGGACGTGGGCACATGGAGCCGCCATTTGACGGGACATTTCCATGTGTATATGCCGGATTTTCAGGTGCGGCTGCCGATGCCGGCATCGGCGGACTTGAACGCGATGCAGTGCGACATTGGCGACGCGGAGCGATGGGAGAAGCTGGTGGAGAATATGGCGGCGTTCACCCGGCATCTGGACCGCGAAGTTGTGCCGGAGGTGGAGAAGGTGGCAGGGCCGGCGCCGGCGTGGTTTGAGGCGCCGGAAATACGGTGACTGCGTGCAAATGAATGAGGGAGGGGTACCGATGAAACGCGTACTGATTCCGATTGCATGTGCCGCGCTTCTGGTTCCGTTGGGGACTGCGCAACCGAATAAGAGTTCTGCATCCTGCGCCGGTGTGCTGGCGAAGAATCATCGGACCCTGGGCGCTCATAAGGCGCCCACGGACGGGAGCTGCCAAATCCAAACGAAGAGTGGATTTCCGATGGCGGACCCAACCTGCACGCCTGGCGCTGTCAATCCAACGGTGACGCTGGATGTGCTGAAGTCGCCGGGATTCCGGACGAGCTGCGTGCGCGACAAGGTTGAAAGCGAGAGCGCCAAGAAAGTTGCTTACGGCTGGTATGGCCTGCAGGCCCCGGCGAACAATGTGGGCGAGACGATGACGTGCGAGCTGGACCATCTTGTGCCGCTGGAGATTGGAGGCGCAGACTCGATGGACAACATCTGGCCGCAGTGCGGCCCGGACGGCGTGACCCTGAATGAGCGCTACTTCAAGCAGAAGGACCAGGTGGAGCTGTATCTAGCTGTACAGGTGAAGGCGGGAGCGATCGACCTGGCCACGGCGCAGCAAGCGATTGCCAAGGACTATACGCAGTTTCTTGAGGCGGCGAATACGTATTGCGCCGCGCATCCCTGCGCAGCCAAGTGAAGGCGCCGCGGCCCTGCGGGGCGCGGGGGGATGTGTCGAACCCAGGTCTCCAAAACCGGGAGACCCGGAACACCCGAAGGCCTGTGGTGGATCCATCTTCTCAAGACCTGGGCCGCCCGCCTCTGGGGCGGCCGATCGTTTGTGACGCGATCAGCGGCATGAGATATGGAGCAGCCGCCGGGTGTTGACAACGGCAATTGGAAGCTGTAGTTTGCCATTACCCTCTTTGAAAACCGATCACTCACCGAGGCGGAGCCTGCTTGCTTCCCTGCCCGCAGGCTGCCGTTTCCTTAAACATCGATAGGAGCAATATATGAAAGCCAGGAACAGGAAAGCCCCTACCATCCTCGCGATTGCTTTGACCGCGATTCTCCCGGCAATCGCTCAAACCGCAGGCACCATCAACACGTTTGCAGGCAATGGATACCAGGGCTTTTCCGGCATGGGCGGCGCCGCCACAGCCGCCGAACTGGTGAGCCCCAACACCGTTGCCTTCGATAAGAAGGGCAATTTGTTTGTCAGCGACCTGGCCAGCGAGCAGATTTACCGCGTGGATGCGAAGACCGGCGTCCTCTCAGTTTTTGCCGGAAGCGGAGCAGGAGGATACTCGGGCGATGGCGGTCCCGCCCTAAGCGCCACCTTCAACCACCCGTTCGGGCTTGCCTTCGGCCCCACCGACGGGATGCTGTATGTTTCCGATTCCCGCAACAACGTGATCCGGCGGATCAACGTGAGCACCGGTTTGATTGAAACCTTCGCTGGGACCGGCGTGGGTGCCGGACCCGGCGATGCTGACGCGTGCAGCACGCTGGTGGCCGGCAAAAAAGCAAAAAACACAAACCTCTGCAACCCGTTCGGAATCGCGATTGATGCCAACGGAGACGTGTTCTTCACCAATGCGACGGACCAGGTGGCTGAAGTTGCCGCATCCACGCATATCGTGAGCGTGGTAGCTGGGACCGGCAATTACGGGTACACAGGCGACGGCGGGCCTGCGACCAGCGCGACGTTGTCGTGGCTGCCCGGTCTCGCGCTGGACGCGCAAAACAACATCTTCGTAGCCGATGCCGGCAACTGCGCCATCCGCGAGATCAGCGCCACTACCGGCAACATCACTTCGCTGGTGGGATCTCCCTCAAGCCCCTATTCGGGAAATTGCGGCCTCTCCGGGGTGGGCGGGCCAGCCTCTGCCGCAGTGGTCAATACTCCTTTCGGCATCGCACTTGACGGGAGCGGAAACATCTTCTTCAGCGACCGCTCCAATAACCTCATCTGGGCAATTTCGGCAGCAAGCGGAAACATCGACGTTGTTGCCGGAAGCTACGCCAACGGCAGCGGCATTTACGGCTACTCCGGCGATGGCGGCCCAGCGGTGAACGCCACTATGGCTATGCCCCAGGGCGTGGGCGTCAGTGCGGCCGGCGACCTTTACATTTGCGATAACCAGAATTTCGTAGTGCGCAAGGTTAGTCAGGCCGCTGCCGGAATCAACTAGCGGTATCCCAGGTCCTCGCGCCTGGGGCCTGCGGCTTCGCGAGTGATGGTAGCCGAGCTGGTGACGAAGCACGAACGCGGACCGCAAGGTCCGCGTTCGTCGTTTCTCTTTCATTTTGTTCGGCGGTTTCGGCACGACTGAAGTCGTGCCCTTTCAAGGCATCTTTGCTTTTACGCTTTTGCCGGCACCAGCGCACCCAGCTTTTCCGCCAGCATCTCGTTCGCGTGGGCCAGGAACTCATCTTGCGAGATCTTGCCGGCGTCCACTTCGGCCAGCAATGCCCTCTGCGCCTCGTACTCGCGGTTCTTGATGCCGGCTTTGGACTGTAACATGCGCCAGGACTTGCGCCGCTCCACACAGAACATGACTAACTGGCGACTTAACGTGCGGTACTCCGTCTTGCCGTTTTCCTCCAGCGTAATGTAGACGCCAAAGTCGGGAATGAAGGCGCGGTGCCTGGGATCGAGATAGCGGCGGTAGACGACATCTTGCTGCGTGATGCGCACCAGCATGTTATCGAGCGGGATCATCTTCTCGTCCTGCTCGGGCTTGACCTTCTTCAGGTGGTTGCGGAAGCGGGCTTCCGTGGTGCACCAGTGGGCCACGGTGTAGCGCTTGGTGGCGCCGGTGAGCTTGTCCTTGGTCTCGTACCAGTCGAGGTCCTTCGAGGGATTGCCGTTGATGTCGAGGGCTTCCATGTAGGTTTCGCCCTTGCGGGGATCGAAGACGAACTCGGGGACGCCGCGGGAATCGCGCACGCGCTGGGCCTGGAAGAGGGCCATGTCGTCAGCGACGCCGTGCTCGGGCTGGCAGGTAGTGAAGGCCTGGAGGAACATGGTGCCGCGATACTCGAGGCCGTCGAGGATGGCGCGGTAAAGCTTGGGCGCGTTGGCCATGGAACACTGCGCGATGAAGGGCGAGCCGTGGCCGGCGAGGAAGGTTTCAGCGACGGTCTTCTTCTCCGTGTTCTTGCCCTGGCTGGCGGGGCCGTAAGTGTTCATGTCGCCGCCGCCGAGCATTGGGGTGGAGTCGGAATTCTGCCCGCCGGTGTTGGAGTAGACCTGCGTGTCCAGCATCAGCGCCTTCACGTTGGGGCGGTTCTGCAGGATGACCTTGGACATATTCTGGTAGCCGATGTCGCCCATGCCGCCGTCGCCGCCGACGACCCAGACCTTGGGTAGCTCGACGATTTCCTGATCGGTCATCAGCGCGTCGGTAAAGTGGGTGAAGTCGTAATACTCGCGCTCGCTCACGCCCTTGCCGGCGAGGACGATGTCGGCAAGGCGCTCCGGGATGACGGAGCGGCGCGCGTGGTCGACGATGAAGCTTTCGCCCATGAGCCAGCCCACGGTGATGCCGTCCTGGAAGAGCGAGTTCATCCACGGATATGGGTGCGGATTGTTGGGCGAAGTGGAACCGTAGACGGTGTTGCAGCCGGTGTGCGCGGCCATGGCCATCACGCTCATGCCGTCGGCAATGCGGCCGTCGACGGACTGGAGATTCTTGTGGTTGAAGGCCTCGGTGAGCAGGACCGCGGCGACGGCCTCGATCATCTGCGCATCGGTCACGGAGCCGTGCTGCGATTCGTAAGTCTCAATGCGGGCGCGGGTGTCGGCGTCATCTTCGCCGCCGAGGGCCATAACCGTGTGGAGGATGGACTGGCGGAGTGTGGCGTAGGCCTTGGGATCGGATTCCTTGAGGGCCGCTAACTTGGCGGCACCGGTTTTTTCCAGCTCGCCGGCCTTGGCCACAAAGCGATCCGACTTAGCGTAGTAGACGGGACGCATGTAAGCCTCGGTCACGGCGGCGATGGAGCGGAGGACGGACTTTTCGCCGCAGCCGGCGCAGGCGCCGTCGCCGGAGACCAGCGCATCGTAATTGCGGCGGACCATGAGCATGTTGCGCAGGGTCGCGGTCTTGGAGTCGGCCGGGTTGGCGGCGTTGAACAGGCCGAGATACTTCTGCGAGGTGTCGGGCAGGAGGTCAAGGAAGGCGGTGCCGGATTCGTGCTCGGCGTTGACTTCCTCGGTTTCCTGCACCATGCGCAAGGCCTGATGATCGCCGCAGGCGGTGACGCAGGCGGCGCAGCCTTTGCAGAGGTCCTGAAACAAAGATGCTGAAGATGCCGCCGGAGCCGGGGGTTTTGCGCTCGGGCGAGGAGAAGATGGCGTTGACCTTCTGATAGGCCATGGGCACCTTCTCAATAATGTTGAAAAACTGCAGCTTGGATTCGGCGGAGAAGCCGTCAACTGAGTTAGTAACTTCTTTGATGATTGCCGGCAGCGGCGTGCCCTGCTTGATGTCGGCCAGCATGCGGGCGCGGGTCTGCTTTTCGATTTCAGGCAGCGCGGCGATCATCTTGCGTCGGTCGTCTGGGTTGGCGACGTAGCGGGTGATGGCTGTCGAGAGCAGCGTGGAAAGATCCTGCGATGTGTTGGGCAGGGCGGTATCGGGGCAGACGGAGATGCACTCCATGCACTGGGTGCAGTTTTCGGGGATGTAGAGCGGGGTTTCGCGGCGGGCGACGTATTTGGATGCAGTGTCGCCGGTGCCCGCGGCGATGACGCCCAGGGCCATGAGCGGCGTGGCGGGCTGGTCGTAGCCGAGGCCGGAGCGGAACTCAGCGTCGAAGGCGTTGATGCTGGCGACGGGCGTGCGCGGGGCCTGGCCGGCGGGCATTTCATGCGAGCGGCAGCCGCCGTCGGCGCAGGATGCGCCCACTTCCACGGGAACTTCCTCGAGGATGGGCAAGAGGGCCTCGCCGCGGAGCGAGGAGTGGTCGCGGGCAGCGAGCGAGCCGACCTCGATCTGCTTGACGCGATCCCAGCCCTGCTGCATGACTTCCATGTTGGACTGGACCACGGCATCGCCCTGCTTGCCGAATTTCTTTACGTACTGCTTGTGCACGACTTCAAGGAACTGCTCGCCGGTGATGCCGAACTCGTCCAGCAGGCCGGAGACGGCGAAGAATGCGCCGAGGAAGGCATTGCCCTGCATGCGAAGCTGGAGGTCGGCGCGATTGGTGGCCTTGCGGGCGATGTCAAATCCGGGAAGCGTGTAGACGCGAATGTTGTTATCGATGATTTGCTTGCGCGCCCACTTGGGCAGGTTCTCCCAGGCGCGCTCGCCTTCGGCGTCACTCTCCCAGATGAGCGCGCCGCCGGGCTGCATGCCGTCGAGCGGGTTGCAGTGGGTGAAGGCCTTGGGATCGCAGCACAAAACTGTGGTCACGTGGCGCAGGTCGCAGTTGACCCGGATGCGCTCCTTGGCGGCGACCATGAAGTAGCTGGTGGGCGCGCCCTTTTTCTCCGAACCGTACTTGGGATTGGCGGAGACGTGGATGATCTCCTTGGGATTGCCGTACTCGTCGACGACCTTGTCGCGCTCGTAGAGGAGGTCGTTCAAGTCGCCGATGATGGCGCCGAGATTCTTGCCGGTGGTGATGGCGCCCCATCCGCCGATGGAGTGGAAGCGGACGGCGACCGCGCTTTCAGGAAGCAGCGAAGGGCGGTCTTCGGCGACGACGGAGTAGGGGTGGGGGATGCCGAGGACGATGAAGCTGGTGCCGTCGGCGGCGGTGTGGCCGTCAGTGCGGGCGCGGCCGGCAGTGGCGAATTCGTACGCGCCGATAATGTGCTCGGGGCGGAAGTCGCGAGAGCCGAGGCCGTAAGTGCCGCCGATGATGCGCGGAACTTCAGCGAGCTCGATTTTGGGGATGCCTGCGATGCCCTGGACGGCTTTCGACAGTGCGGTACGGATGTCGCGGCCGAGCGGGTTGTCGGGGCTGAGGGCTTCGTCAGTCCGTTCGAGGATGATGACGTTCTTTTTGCCGCGCAGGGCTTCAACGATGGCGGCTTCAGGGAACGGCCGGATCACGTTGACGTGGATGGAGCCGACGGAGGAGCTGCGAGTTTCGCGGAGGTAGTCGACGGCGGCTTCAATGTTTTCCGCGGCGGAGCCGAGGGAGACGAAGACGGTTTCTGCGTCGTCGGTTTTGTACTTGCTGACCAGGCCGTAGTAGCGGCCGGTCAGGTCGCCGAAGTCCTTCCAGGCGGCTTCGAGGAACTCGAGAATCGGCTCGGCAAAGTTATTGCGGCGGGCAACCACGCCCTGCATGTAATGTTCCTGGTTCTGAACTGGCCCAAGGAGAATGGGGTTGGCCAGGTCCATCATCTTGGGAACGCGACGGCGGGTGGGGCCGAAGAGGACGCGCTGCGCCTCGGTGGGGCAGTCGATGATGTCGTCGGGCGCGCCGAGGTATTCGCGGATCAGCTCGGACTCGTGCTTATAAAAGGTGCGCTCAAGATGCGAGGTGAGGAAGCCGTCCATGATGTTCATGCCCGGCGTTAGGCTGAGCTCGGTAACTCGACGGAGGATGAGGGACTGGTCGGCGGCCTGCTGCGCATCCTTGCCGAAGACCATGATCCAGCCGGTGTCGAGGGCGCCGTAGATGTCGTCGTGCCCGCAGTGGACGTTGAGGGCATGCTTGGTGAGAGCTCGCGCGCCGACCTCGAGCACCATGGTGCTGCCCTTGCCCGGCGCGTGATAATACTGCTCCACGCCATAGACCACGCCCTGCCCGGAGGTGAAGTTGACCACGCGCTTGCCGCAGACCGAGTGGGCGATGGCGCCGCCCTGGGCCGCGTGCTCGCCTTCCGCCTCAATGGCAATGGTGTTGCCGCCAAACACGTTCAAGTGGCCTTCGGCATAGGCCTGCTGGAAAAGCTCGCCGCCCTCGGTGGAGGGGGTGATGGGGTAGAAGACGCCGGCGTCGGCGATGCGCGTCTCGGTGTGGTAGGAGACGAGCTGGTTGCCGTTGGCGGTGACGCGAATTCCGGGATAGCGAGCTTTCATTGACGGACCCCCTGTTGGAACTTGCCAGTACGACTTGCTGGTACTTTTCTGCGACGAAGGCGGAAGCCTATTGTATTTACCGGCGACAACGCTCGGCAAACGGCCGCTGTGCCACGCGGCCTAAAGGGTAAAGCTAAGAAGCAAGCCGGGCGAGCCGAAGATCTCCCTTTATAAGTCTACGGGCAAGCAGGTGCGGCGTGAACGAGGGGAGAGTTGCCGGTCCCGCGATGCGAGCCTATGTCTTAGTATGCGCCCATTTTGTGAGACTATGTACCGTATTATGGTACCTCAAGTGAGCGGAGCACTGGGGTTCTGGGGATAAGCTGGATGACGATTATGGAAAACACTCAATTTGCGATTTATCCCAGCCTGAAGGGGCGGGTGGTGCTGATTACGGGCGGGGCGACGGGGATTGGGGAGTCGCTGGTGCGGAACTTTGTCCGGCAGGGCGCGCGGGTGGCTTTCTTTGACATTCAGGACGAGGCCGGGGTGGCTCTCAGGAACGAATTGAGCGTGGCGGGGTGCACGGCGCCGCTCTATATCCATTGCGATGTGATGGATACGGACGCGCTGAAGGAGAGCGTGGCGCGGGTGCTGGCGGCGATGGGGACGGTGGACGTGCTGGTGAACAACGCTGGCAACGACCAGCGGCACCGGACGGAGGAAGTGACGCCGGAACTGTTCGACCGGACGATTGCTCTCAATCTGCGGCCGTATTTCTTTTTGATTCAGGCGGTTATCCCGACTATGAAGGCCAGGGGGCGGGGATCGATCGTGAACCTGAGCTCGATTTCGTGGATGATTCCTTCGACGGGGCTGCCGGTGTATGTTGCTGCAAAGGCAGGGATTGTTGGGCTGACACGGACACTGGCGCACGAGCTGGGGCCGGCGGGCATTCGGGTGAACGCGGTGCTGCCGGGTGCGATTGCCACGGAGAAGCAGAAGCGGCTGGTCTACACGCCGGAGTATAAGGCAGAAATCCTTGCGCGGCAGGCACTTAAGCGCGACATTGTGCCCGAAGATGTGGCGCGGCTGGTGCTGTTTCTGGCGGCAGATGACTCGTCCGGGATTACGAATCAGTCGTATGTCGTCGACGGCGGGTGGGTGTGAAGGGCAGCTGTTAGCTCTTAGCTCTTAGCTTCTAGCTTCGGACGCAGCTGGCGCGATGGAGAGGCGTGACAATTACGCGAAAAAGCGAATTTAAGACGAAGAATGCATGAGACGATCCGGGGGTAGTTGTTGCACCTGTCTGAGACGATCCGAGGGAGGTTGAAAGGCTGGAGGCGCGCCATGAGAGGTTCGGCGGGGGTGGTGGTTGCGGTTTTGGGGGTACTTTTGGGGCCGGGATGGGTGAAAGGTCAAGTTTCAACTTCACCTTCCCATGTGGCGCCGGGGCAGAGCCAGACGCCGCGGTCGGCGGACTACGCGAAAGTGCAGGAACGGCTGGCGCGGGGATGGAACACGTGGGACGTGCACTCGGTGGCGACACAGGTGCTGATGCCCGATGGGCTGGCAATCCATGTGGGGATGAAGCACAACACTTCGCTGAATGGGGATGCGTGGCTGGGGGATGCGCTGATTGGGCGGCTAGACAAGGGCGCGGAGGTGGTGACGCCGGGGCCTCATGCGTGGGATGGAAGCTACACCAGCGCGGACTACGAATGGAAGGGGCACAAGTGGCGCGTGGAAAGCGCGCATGACGGCGACGACCTGATGATGCTGGTGACGCCGCTGGAGGCGCCGAAGGATGGGGCGCTGCCGCCTACGGCGGTATTTTCCGTCAATCATCTTTGGAACCTTTCGGGGACGGTGTTTCGTGAAGGAGATCGAATACAGGCGGAGCCCCTTGTTCACGTCTCGCCCAAGCCGGACGGCACGGCGATTTTTTGCACGTGCGCCGGCGAGCCTTCACCCAGATATCCGGAGTATGTTGACGCGCCGGTGAGCGGGGATTACTTTGCGGCGGATTTGACGGGGCCGCTGGGCGTGAGCACGGGAAAGCCGCGGACGCTGGATGAGATTGAGGCGGCGATTGCGCGGCAAAAGGCTGCATATGAGAAGTCGATTGCGGATGCGGGCGCGAACGGGCCGATTCTGGATGCCATTGAGACCACGCTGGGGTGGGACACGATCTACGAGCCGGAGAAGGGGCGGGTGACTTCGCCGGTGTCGCGAGTGTGGTCGGTTGGCTGGGGCGGATACGTGCTGTTCGACTGGGATACATTCTTTGCGGCGACCATGGCGGCGATGGGCTCGAAGGACCTGGCTTATGCCAACGCGCTGGAGATTTTGCGCGAGGAGACGCCGGAGGGGTTTGTGCCCAATTACGCGCGGGCGGGGGGATGGAAGAGCTTTGATAGGAGCGAGCCGCCGGTGGGCGCGATCACGGTGCTGGGGCTTTATAAGAAATTCCACGACCGGTGGTTTCTGGAGGATGCGTTTGAGCCGCTGATGAAGTGGAACCGGTGGTGGGCACAGCATCGGGATCTGGATGGATACCTGACGTGGGGCAGCGACCCGGAGAATCAGCCGCGCAATCCGGACGATGGATCAGTGGGGACGTGGCAGGGCGCGATCTACGAGAGTGGCCTGGACAACAGCCCAATGTATGACCGGACGGTCTATAACTCGCAGACGCATTTGCTGGAGTATGCGGATGTGGGGCTGATGAGCCTGTATGTGGCCGATTGCGATGCCCTGGCGGAGATTGCTACGACGCTGGGTAAGACGGCGGAGGCCGCGGAACTGAAGGCGCGCGGGGAGAAGTATCGGTCAAAGCTGCAGACGATGTGGGATGAACAGGCCGGGATGTTTCTCAACTTGAATTTGAAGACCGGGGAGAAAGTGACGCGGCTTTCGCCGACGAATTTCTATCCCATGCTGGCGAAGGTGGCGACGGCGGAACAGGCGCGGACGATGGTGGAGAAGCATTTGCTGAACTCCAAGGAGTTCTGGGGCGAGTATGTGATTCCTTCGACTGCGCGCGACGATCCGGCGTTCAAGGATCAGAACTATTGGCGCGGGCGGATCTGGGGACCGATGAATTATCTCGTCTATCTGGGGCTGGAGAATTACGAGGTGCCGGAAATACGGAAGGAGTTTGCGGCGAAGTCTTACGCGCTGTTTCTGAAGGAGTGGAAAGAAAAAGGGCACGTGCATGAGAACTACAATGCGGTTGCTGGGACGGGGGACGATGTTACGTCCAGCGACCGGTTTTATCACTGGGGGGCGTTGCTGGGGTTTATTGAGGCGGGGAGTAGGGAGTGAGGACAGAGGGACAAAGGGATTTAGAGGCAGAGGAACAGGGGAGTGACGAGTTAGGAGTAGCTTGCTGCACGACGTTTTCCGGGAGGAGGAGGAGTGAAGAATGCTGATCGAATACACCGCAAAGCCGAGCGATGTTGCCGCGCTCTATTCCTACACACGAAGACACTCCGTCAAGCATGCGGTATTTTCTTACGGTCTTCCGGTTGCAATTGGCGGCCTGCTGTTGGCTGAAATCTGGTCTCTCACACATTCGCTTACGTTGACTGACTGGATCATTGCGATCGTTTGGGGGGTGCTCTTCTATTTTCTCTTCCCGCTGTTTCTGAGACTGCGCACGAAGAAGAGCATGCGCACACTTTCGATTGGGCCTGACAAGCTTTCGACTCGTGCCGGTAAACTCAGCGGCGAGGTGCCGTGGATAAAGATGGCTAACCTAAGTGTCACCGATGAGCACGTTTTTCTGGTAGGCAGGAATATGAATGGATTCGCGATTCCGCGCCGAGCATTTGTTGACGAGAATCAAAGGAAAGAGTTCATCCGTCTTTGTGAACATTACATTCAGGCCGCAAGAAGTTGACGGTGGTCGGATCACGCAGCGGAGAAGATCAACCGGAGGGAGCGTCTCTTTCGGGACGCGTACTAAGCTCTTCTTTCTGATTCGCGGCTTATCCCCGGGTTGCCCTTTTCGCCTTCGCAAAGGGCTAACCAGGGGCTGCCCTCTTGCGCCCACGCGGGGCTTTACCCGGGCCTGAAGGCCCTTTGATGTTCGCGCATTCAGGGGCATGAATGCCCCTGCTCCTTCCCACGCGGCGCGCTCCTCAATTCAGACGCGCTCGTTCAATTACCGCTGGGTTTGGCCGGTGCAGGTGCGGGTGCGTTTTCACTCGTGGGAGGAACGATTCCCTTGAGGCGAAGGTACGTGACCATGTTGCCGTAGTGCTCGTCTGTGTGGGCTGTGTTCAGCGACAGCAGTGTGAGCTTTGCCAGATGGAAGCCGTGAAACTCGACCAGTTCGCTGCCACTGGCGTCGGTCATGGCGCTGAAAGCCTTGCCGCAGGAGGCAACCGAATCCTTGAGCGCTGCGACGAGATCGGCCTTCGAGGTCTTGGTTTTCTCGATGCTTGTGGACGGGGTGGTCAGGCCCTGTGCCATGGCGCAAAACATGTAATTAGCGTCCGCGACATGGCCGACGAGCTGGCCGAAGCTGCGCACCTCGGGCGTGGGTTTGAAGGCGTAATTCTCTTCCGGCATCTTCTCTGCCGCGCGGACGACCGGGCTCACGATGACCATGTAAAGGCCCTTCTCGCTGGCGGTGATGGGATTGGCGGGAGCGGCCGTTGGGGTTTGCTGAGCGCCGAGAAACATGGGCAGAGCCAAAATTCCCGTCAACAGAACCTGGAAACACTTGTGCATTTTTCGACCTCGTTTGAGAGGCTGTGGGACTGCTGATCAGAATAGCGCGGACGGGGACCCTTCGGCTACGCTCTCAGGGCAGGCTGCGCTACAGCCGGCCGGGAGGCCCGCGCTACAGCGTGGGCGGCTGAGGGGCGGGGTGATGGCTTAAGATGCTTCGGGGAAGGGAAACACTATGAGAATTGGCGTCGAGCGGGTTTGGCTTGCGGTTGTGGGGCTTTGTATGGCTTTCGTGTTTGGAGCCGGGCTGGGCGCTTCGCGCGCTTCAGCGCAGACCGAAGTGGAGCGGGCGCGGGTGGCGGCGCAGGTGGCGCGGGTGGCGGGAAAGCTGCCGGCGGAATCGCAGGAAGTGATTACTCGGCTGACGCTGCTGGGGCAATTGCCGGATGGCGCGTGGAAGACGCATGGCGGCGATGTGGCGCATGGCGAGGACCCGAAGCTGGATGATTCGTCGTGGGAGACGGTGAAGATTCCGGGCACGGCGCCGAATGATGCGGTGTGGTTCCGGCAGACGTACACGGTTCCCGAGACGCTTTACGGCTACGACCTGACGGGCGCGCGGATCTGGTTCCAGTTTCATGCGTACGCGAATGGGCCGATGCCTGAGATTCTCTACTTTAACGGGCGGCGCGTGGCGCTGGGCGATGATCTGGAGCCGGTGGTGCTGTTTGACGCGGCCAAGCCCGGCGACAAGGTGACGGTGGCGGTGAAGCTGCTGCACACGGTGGACGTGAAGAACCTTCGCGGCGCGACCATGAATATCGATTTTGCCGAGAGCCGGCCGAACCCGGACGATCTGCGTACAGAGTTTTTGAGTTGCGCGCTGCTGGTGCCGACGCTGGCGAAGGGCGCCGAAATCGAAAACAAAATGGGCACGCTGAACGGGGCCATTGCGGCGGTGGATTTGAAGGCGTTGGACGTGCATGATCAAGCGAAGTTCGATGCGAGTTTGAAGGACGCGCAGACAAAGCTGGAAGCGCTGCTGCCGCTGATGGAGACGATGAAGTGGCAATTGACGGGCAACTCGCATATTGATGCGGCGTGGCTGTGGCCGTGGACCGAGACGGTGGACGTGGTGAAGCGGACTTTCGGGACGGCGCTGCAGCTGATGTACGAGTATCCGCACTACACGTACACGCAGAGCGCGGCGCAGTACAACGAGTGGATGGCGGACAAGTATCCCGACCTGAACGACCAGATCAAGCAGCGCATCAGGGAAGGGCGCTGGGAGGTTGTGGGCGGGATGTGGGTGGAGCCGGACCTGAACTTGCCGGACGGCGAGAGCCTGGTGCGGCAGTTGCTGGTGGGCAAGCGCTGGTACCTGAAGAACTACGGCGTGGACGTCAATATAGGGTGGAATCCGGACAGCTTTGGGTACACGTGGCAGTTGCCGCAGATCTACAAGAAGAGCGGCGTGGATTATTTTGTGACCCAGAAGATGACGTGGAACGATACGAATCAACTGCCATTCAAGCTGTTCTGGTGGGAGTCGCCGGATGGGTCAAAGGTGCTGACGTATTTTCCGCACGATTATGCCAACGACAATCTGGATCCGATCCGGCTCGCGCACGACACGGTGCAGGCGCGGGAGCGCGCGCCGGGGATGACGTACATGATGGACCTTTATGGCATTGGCGATCATGGCGGCGGGCCGACGAGGGCGATTCTGGACCAGGGAGAGCACTGGTCGGAGCCGTCGATGCCGGCGAAGGTGGTGCCGCAGATGCCGTTCGGGACGGCATGGACGTATTTCACCAGCGTGGAGCAGAATGTTGCGCCGGAGAGCCCGACGTGGAACTACCAGTCGATTGCGAAGGGGTATGAGCCGCCGCCGGCGGTTGCGGGCAAGACATCGATTCCGACGTGGAAGAGCGAGCTTTACTTTGAGTATCACCGCGGGGTGATGACGACGCAGGCCCAGCACAAGCGGAGCATGCGGGAGAGCTCGGAAGAAGTGCTGAACGCGGAGAAGTGGTCGTCGCTGGCGTGGCTGGATGGGGCGAAGTATCCGGGGGGCGCTCTGACGGAAGATTGGAAAAAAGTGTTGTTCAACCAGTTCCACGATCTGGCGGCGGGGTCGGGGATTGGGGTGATTTACAAGGATGCGCAGAAGGACTATGCGTGGGTGCGGATGTCGACGGACAGGATGGCGAAGAGCGCGCAGGACGAGGTGGATGCGCACATCAACACTGCGGGAGCGGCGGGGACGATTCCGGTGGTGGTGTGGAACCCGCTGGGGTGGGAGCGGACCGGCGATGTGGTGGTAAAGGTCGAGAGCGCGACGGGCAAGCCGCAGGGGTATACGTGGGTGGAAGGCGGCAAGGCGCGGAGGGCCGCGACGGCGCACAGCGATGCAACGGACGGTGTGAGCACACTGCTGCTGACGGGCGTGAAAGTGCCGGCGCTGGGGTATCGAGTGATCCATCTTTCGCCGCGGGCGGATGTGGCGGCGACGGCGAAACCGGAGTCGGATAACGGCGGGCACTTTGTTCTCGATAACGGCATGCTGAGGGTGGCGATTGACAAGGCTACGGGCTGCATCACGAGCATTGTGGACTTGAAGACGAAGTACGAATCGCTGGCCGCGGGGGCTTGCGGAAACCAGTTGCAGTTCTTCAAGGACACGCCGAAGGAATATGACGCGTGGAACATCGATCCGGGGACGCTGGATGTGCCGCCGATGACGATTGCGAAAGCCGATTCGGTGGAGGGCGAGACGCTGGCAGGCGGCGAACCGGGAGTGCGGGTCACGTCGACATTCCAGAACTCGAAGTTCGTGCAGACCATAAGCTTGTCAACGTACTCGGGCGAGGTTTACGTGGAGAATGCGTTTGACTGGCACGAGTCGCACATTTTGTTGAAGGCGGCGTTTCCGCTGGCGGCGAGCGGGCCGTTTGCCACTTATGAGATTCCTTACGGGACGATTGAGCGGGCGACGACGCGGAACAACTCGTGGGAGAAGGCGCAGTTTGAGGTGCCGGCGCAGCGGTGGGCCGACTTGGGCGACGGGCAGCACGGGCTCAGCGTGATCAACGAGTCGAAGTTCGGCTATGACGCGGTGGGGAATTTGCTGCGGCTGACGCTGTTGCGATCGCCCAAGTGGCCGGACCCGGATGCGGACATGGGGCAACAGCACTTTTACTATGCGCTCTATCCGCATGCGGGGACGTGGAAGGATGCGCTGACGGTGCGGCACGGGTGGGAGTACAACTACCCGTTGACCGCGACCGTCACTACGGCGCATGTGGGGACGCTTGCCGGCGGAGCACTCGTTTGCGTCGGCCGAGCCGGAGAACGTGGTGCTGACGGCGGTCAAAAAGGCCGAGGATGCGAATGGGCTGATTTTCCGCGTGTATGAGTGGGCGGGGAAGAACGCGACGGTGACGTTCCACGTGCCGCCGGGCGCGACGAGTGCGACGGTGACCAACCTGATGGAGACGCCGGAGGGTTCGCCGCTGACGGTAGAGGGCGATGTGGTCAAGGCGCCCATCAAGCCGTATGAGATTCTGACGATCCGAGTGGATTATGCGGACAAGGTGGCGAGAAACTAAAGAGACAGCGGGGCCCTTTTCCCAGGTCTCCGAATTCGGGAGACCTGGGGCACCCCGGCATCCATGTCTTTGATAGTCTAGGAATCTGAGGAGTGTGGCGGATGCACATTACTTCCCCGTACTTTGTTGTAGCCACGATTGTGATCGTGTTTACGGTGTCGATTTTGTTTGCCACGAGCAGTAAAGCGGACGACGAACACGAGGAACACGACGGCAATTCGCACGCGTAGGGTAGGGCGATGAGGGCATTTTCCCATGTCTTCAAATGCGAGGGGCCCTTCGGCTGCGCAGGGCAGGGTCTGGGGTATCCGGGTGGAATGACCCGGGCCCAAAGGCCCAGGCTCCCTCCGGGATTAGCGAGAGGCTTGGGTTCGTCGTATTCCAGGTCACGAATGCCAGGGTATGGGGAACCGCACGATGGGAAAAAGGAATAGGGCCGCAGCGCATCCGCGCCGCGGCCCTATGTTCTTGCGTTGAAGGTTATTCCGGTTTCGGCTGTTCATCCTTCTTTGGTTTCTTGTGGTCGTCAGGTTTCGCCGGGGGTTTTGTGGCTGGAGTCGCCGGCTTGGCCGCTGGAGCTGGCACCGGTTTGGGTGCAGCGGCGGGAGCGGGCGTTGGTGCTTTGGCCGCGGGCGTAGCCGGCTTGGATGGTGCGGACGGAAGGGCGCCCGACTTTGGCGGGACAGCCATAACGGGCGTGCCGTTGGCAGGAAGGGGTTTGCCCGTGGCGGCCGGGTGCTGAGACGGCGGCGCGGCCTTTGCATCCGGCGGTGGGGCCAAGACCTTGCGTCCGGGCAACGGTTTGGGCGCTGCCACCTGTTTGACGGGGGGCGGCGCGGGTTGAGCATGGGGCTTAGCGACAACGGCGGCGCCGTGCTCGTTGATAAGGACGGGGCGGGCGACAGGGACACGAACCGGATGGGCGACAGGGACCGCAATGGCAGCGGCGCGGCTGGCCTCGACCGGGGGCGCGGCGAGAACCGGTGCGCGACCCATAGCGACGGTGTCAACGTGAACCGAGGCCTGGGCTACGGGACGGCCGGCGGCGAAATCCTCCTGGCGAACCGCGGTGACGCCGACGGAGCGGTTGACGTAAGTGACGTTGGTGACATTGACGACGTTGACGTAAGTTCTCTGGACGACGACGCGGGGTGCGGGGGTGATGTTGGTTATGTTGATCTGGTCAATGTATCCCGGGCTGGTGTGGTACCAGGGACGGTAAGCTTCGCCGGGACCGAGGGGGAACCAGGCGGAGACACCGGGGCTTCCGCCGCCGGCGAAGACGACAAGAGCGGGAGACCAGATGGGATGAGCGGCGGGAGGGCCGGGAATCCAACCCCAGCGGTTATTGACGGTAACCCAGCGGCCATAGTGGAAGGGAGCCGCGCCCCAGGGCTCTTCTTCAACCCAAACCCAGCCCCAGGGGGGCCGGTTGATCCAGCGGCCGTGGCGATAGGGAGCCCAGCCGGCATCGACATGAGGGAACCAGACCGGACCGTAGTCGGACTGGGGTGTCCAGTCGCCGGCGGCATCGAGCTCGGCTGCGCCGGAGATTTCATGGCTGACAAAACGATAGGAGGAGGAGCGTTCGATGAAGGCATCGCGCTGCGTGCTCCAGTAGTCGAGGTCGTCCGGGGTACCTTCATCAAGCCACTGAGGATAGACGGGGTTGCTGCCAACGAGCTGGATTGCCATTCCCCCGTGCATCTGCACCCCGTAGTTGTTTGCGCCCGAGATGTAGAGCTCGCCGCCGTGGTTGGTGAAGATAGCGAAGCCCTGGTCTGAGTCGACGTCAACGCGGACATCGGCGGGTTGGCTGATGGTGCCGGTGCCGCTGGGGGTTTGGAGGTAGAGCATCTGATTGTCCCATAGGCCAATGCAGTGGACGCGGACGGAGCCGGCCCCGACGCCGAATGTGATGTGATCGGGGCTGCCTTGGACCAGGGTCACGTCGGCATTGTGGCCGATGCGGACCCAGGTGCGGCCGAGCTGGATTTCAGCGCGGGCGCCATCGCCGGTGACGATACGATCGCCGGGGCCGAGAGGCAGGTTGGGATAGGCTTGTCCAAAGGCATCGCTTCCGGCGGGCTGGATGGCGACATCGCCGACGAGTTCGGAGAGGCGTCCGGCTTGAGCAGGCGGATCGTCCTGGGCCCGCGCGGAGACGCAGAGGGCGACCATCAGGGCGAGGAGAACGACAATGGTGTATCGGAGAGAGAAACTGGGCGGTACTTTGACGCGCATGGCATCCTTTCCTTGGCGCCGCTGGGGAGCAATTGAAGCTGGTCCTGAGGGAGCGTGGTCCGAGGCTGGGCGCCGATGCCTGAATCCACAGCTCTCTCGCGAAAGAGAGATGGAACGAGTTTGAACTCTGAATGCTCTTTAAGATGCTAACCCGGCGGGAAGGGAAAAGTGTCAATAATTAAAGCGACGGGAACTGCCGGTCCCGTCTTCGCGTAAGAATGGTGGAGGGGATGAGAGCATGCAACCGAACGTAGCGCAAAGATTTACAGGATGGGCGACCGCCAGTCTGGTGATTCTGGCAGGAGCGGCCGGATGCCGCGTGCATGTGGACAAGGGCGCCAACGGCGAAGACAAGACGGTGCAGGT
Source organism: uncultured Acidobacteriota bacterium (assembly GCA_963788435.1). Taxonomy (GTDB): domain Bacteria; phylum Acidobacteriota; class Terriglobia; order Terriglobales; family Acidobacteriaceae; genus Telmatobacter. Next base: position 46,379 of record CAWBIG010000182.1, read on the forward strand.
GGACACGCCATTTGGCGGGGTGCATGTGAACACCGACGTGGTGACGGCGGCGGATCTGGGGCTGCCGGTGTACCCAGGGGCACAACTGGTGAAGGGCGACGACAACCACAAATCGGCCGACGTGCACATGGGATTTGGCGAGTGGCAGTTGCGGGTGCGCGCGGTGACCTACGAGACCCCAGACCCAAGGGACAAAGTGACAGTGTTCTACAAGAAGGCGCTGGCGCGGTATGGCGATGTGCTGACCTGCGAGGGCAATTCTCCGGTTGGGACGCCGACGGCGACACAGGAAGGATTGACGTGCGAGGACGGGGGCAAGAACGGCCATGTGACGTTCAATAACGGGAACGTGACGGTGGGCGACTTTGAGCTCAAGGCCGGCTCCAAGCGGCATCAGCATATTGTGGGGTTTGAGAATCCTGTGGGCGGGCAGACGAGAATTGCGTTAGTGGCGCTGGATCTGCCGGCAGGAATGGATGGAGATTCAGGCAAGAGCGACTGAGCGGCAAGGGATCGGATGCGTGAGATGGGGCAGCCTGCGGGCTGCCCTTGTTTTCGTGGGCAGGAGGGGGATGGATGACCTACAATTCTGCGGAAACGGAGCAAAATTTTTAGCGGAGCCGAAATTCCATGCTGAACAGACCCCTGCGAATTGTTGCTGCCACTCTCTTTTGCGCGGCCGTTGCGGCGAATGCGGCCGAAAAGCCGAAACCGAAGCCCGTGCCCCCTGCGCCGGCGGCTGTGGATCCTTACGCCGAAGTGCAGCCGGGATCCGAAACGCTGGACCTGGCGATGTACCAGCGCATCCGCGACGAAGGGCTGAACCACTCGCACGTGATGGATTTTGCCAGCGCGCTGATGGACGGCATCGGGCAGCGGCTGACGGCGTCGCCGAACGCGATGAAGGCCAACGAGTGGACGCGCGACACGCTGACCAAGATCGGGCTCGAAAACGCGCACCTGGAGGACTGGGGCGAGTTCGGGCTGGGCTGGCAGCAGTTGAACACGTGGGGCAGGCTGGTGACGCCGGATCCGGCGGTGCTGATGGTGCAGGCCACGCCGTGGTCGCCATCAACCAACGGCGCGGTGACCGGGGATGTGGTCTACGTCGCCATCCAGGATGAAAAGGATTTCGACAACTATCGCGGCAAGCTGGCGGGCAAGATTGTGCTCTTCGGCGCAATGAGGCCGGTGCCTCCGGTGGAGAAGCCCCTGTTTGTGCGCTACACGGACGCGGAGTTGGCGGAGATGGCCGACTACCCGGTGAACGCGAACGCGGGAGGGCTGCCGCCGGAGATGATGGCGCGGATGCGGGAGCGGATGCAGCGGATGCGGATGATCGACAAGATCGCGCAGTTCTTCGCGGACGAGAAAGTGGCCGCGGTGATTGAGCCGAGCCGCGACGCCAGCGACGGCGGCGGATCGGGGGGAACGTTCTTTGACGATAATGGCGCCACGCTGGGCCGCACGCCGTACCTGGCTGACAAGGCGGTGAAGATTCCGGTGGTGGTGGCGGCGATTGAGAGCTATGGGCGGCTCTATCGCCTGACCCAGGAGCACGCGCCGTGCACGGTGCAGATTGACGTGGAGACGAAGTTCACCGGCGATCACGAGCACGGTTTCGACACCATCGCGGAGATTCCCGGCACGGATCCCAAGTTGAAGGACCAGGTGGTGATGGTGGGCGGGCACCTGGATAGCTGGATTGCGGGGACGGGCGCGACGGACAACGGCGCGGGAACCATCGTGGCCATGGAGGCCGTGCGCATCCTGAGAGCGCTGGACGTTCATCCTCGGCGCACCATCCGCATCGCGCTGTGGACCGGCGAAGAAGAAGGACTGTTTGGGTCAAAGGGCTACGTGACGCAGCACTTTGGGTCGGCGAAGACTTCGACGGCCCCGGACCAGATGCAATTGCCGGAGTTCATGCGGCGGGCGGCGGGACCGCTGGAGGTGAAGCCGGAGCAGAAGCTGATATCGGGCTACTTCAACGTGGACAACGGCAGTGGGAAAATTCGCGGCATCTACACGCAGGGCAACGCGGCGATTGCGGGGATTTTCGCGCAGTGGATTGCGCCGCTGAAAGACCTGGGCGTGACCACGGTGACCAACCGCAACACCGGCGGCACCGATCACCTGAGCTTCGACGCGGTGGGCATTCCGGGATTCCAGTTCATCCAGGACCCGCTGGACTACGAGACGCGGACGCACCACTCGAACATGGACGTGTATGAGGAGTTGCAGCCGGCCGACCTGAAGCAGATCGCGACGGTGGAAGCGATTTTCCTTTACAACGCTGCGCAGCGCGAGCAGATGTTGCCGCGCAAGCCGCTTCCGGATCCGGAAAAGGAACAGAAGATGAGGGCGCCATTGGACATCTTCCCTGGTGTGGAATCGGCGCCGGCGCAGCAATAGCGGCAGTCCCGGGCGGAGCGGGCGATGCGGCCGCGCCGTCCGGGATCAAAGGCCAGGGGAGAATTCTGCTAGACTGATTGGAGCGCATCCGCAGGGTGAAGTTCACCAGGCAAAGCTCGCGGAGCGCATCTGCTGCATGGGTTCGGGGAGTGGCTCAGCCTGGTAGAGCACCTGGTTCGGGACCAGGGGGTCGGAGGTTCAAATCCTCTCTCCCCGACCATATAAATCCCACAATTTCAGTTGACTACCGTACTCGTCATTTCCGGCCAATCCGGGATCTGGGTCCACTTGGGTCCAAGAAGCTTTTCGACCTGCTCCACGGCCGTGCGCGCGTTTTCCGGAACCGAGCCGATGTATACCTCACGGGTCATTTCCGGGGAGGCGTGCCCCAAAAGCGCCTGCACCGTCCCGAGGGGAGCGCCCACGGCATCGAGCAGCGTGGCATGGGCATGCCGCAGCCAATGCCAGTTCGCCCCCGTCAACCCCAGCGCCTTGCACGTGGGCCGAAGCTGGCGATTTAGCAGATTCCTCCGACTGAGTGGTGAACCGTTGCGCGCTGCGAACACCAGCGCCGCGGGTGCCACTCCTGGTCTGCGCAAAGACAAGAGAATCTCAGCGCAGACCGGCCCTAAAGGAAGCGTGCGTCTGCTCCGCGTGCTTTTGGGAACATCGAAATGCCCTTCGTAGACCGACTGTCTTACTGAAATAAACCCGCTTTTGAAATCGACATCCTGCCAGCGTAGTGCCAGCAACTCCCCGATCCTCAGTCCGGTCATAGCGAGCAGCCATGCAATCGAGCGGGAGGGTTCAGGGAGCTTTTCCAGAAGAGCACGTAATGAATCTGGAGAAATGGGCGCCTTTTCTTTCGCAGGAGCTCGTCTAGGCAGACGGGTCTTCCGAACTGGGTTGGAGGCCAACAAATCATCCCGCACCGCAGCCTCAAGAATCGAGCCAATCACAGTGCGAATGTGCTTGACCGTCTTCCACGAGGAATCGCCCTGGGCTTTCGCATTCAGAAAACTCTGGACGCTGTCCTTCGAAATCATCCGCAATTGCGTGTTTTCGAAGACCGGAATGAGATGGGTGTTGACCATGTTGTCGTAAAACTTCTTGCTTGAGAACTTCAACGTGGGGTAAACGTCCGGCTTCCATCGGTCTTCCACAAATCGGCCAAACGTCCAAACCGCTTGCGGTCGACCTTCTCCGCTGTTCACCTTCCGCAGCAGCTCCGAGAAAAGCTGGCGTGCTTCACGCACTGTCGGCATTTCCGCGACTGAGCCCAACACCTGCGAACGTCGACTGCGCATCAAACAGTTGCCGGGACCGATCACGTCTTCCCGCCAGCGCGCTACCCACACCTTCTTGCGCGTTCCTCGCTTGAAGAGTGAGCCATCCTGATGACACTTTCTACGAGCCATTCGATCCTCCGAATGTTGCTCGTTTGGGTGGTAGTGCGTCTGTCGGGAGATTAGACATTTTTTGCGAATCCATCAAGTCAGGCCATCCTCAGGTCGTTCAGCCACAAGCGCACTGCATTCACCTCGAAGCGCAGATACTTGCCCAATTTCACGTGCGGTATCCGTTCCCTGCCGCGTCGACGTGTCCGTTCATATACCCATGAGACTGGCACCTTGAGCATGCCCGCGATCTCCACCACGGTCACCAGCTCCAACTCGCTGCAAGTATTCGCGGGATCTTCCGCGGGCTCTGTGAGAGAGTTGGCACGTTGCGCTTCATTCCCAAAGTCTTGCGTCGTGTTACGGGTCCCTGAGCCGATGACTTTCATCCCATCCTCTATCAGCGCGTGCGCTCCAAGTGTGCGCGGCACCGCTCATCTGTGAATTGGTCCCACTAGCTCACTTGCGAGCCCTACTTGACCGCGCTCGACAACTGCACCCTGAAGTGCGTGGCAATCGCGCTACGTCTGGCCCAGATCGACATTTGCGTTGCGTATGGCCGTTGGCCTTGGCTCCTCTTATGGGCAGCCTGGGCCACGCCGTTTCAGGTGTTGCTGGCGAAATCCTCGCATCGAAATCCACTACCTCCGTCCCGATCCGCATCAATTGCTCCCTTCCGCTAGCCTTCTGGAGCGCGGCAGGAGGTGCTGGTCGTGCAGGCTGGCGTCAAAATCATAGTCATCGGACCGCAGGCTCTTCATCGCATAGTCGAGGCCGCGAGGTTCATCAGTCGTGGCCATGCCGTTCCGCCCTGGATGGTGAGGATCGTAAGCCAACAGATGGCAATGGCCCGCGAGGCTGTTCCACATTCGCACGTGTCGATACACTCGGCTGTGAATGCCCGCGAGTAAAACATGCAGGTGAAGGTTGTGAGACGGGCCACGCTCCGGCATGGCCACCCACGACAGCTGGCGGCCTTCAGCCAGCTCAACCGCATGGATCCATTCCTTGAATAGTCGCCGGCCGTTCTTCATTTGCAAACCGGGGCGGAAGGTAAAGACGCAAATCCACCGCCAGCGATATCGCGCAATCCATTTCACATATTCGCGTCGGTCATCAGCCCTCATGGCGTCCTCGACTTTCTGCTATCTGCTTCACTCACTCACCTCTCTCTTCATCACCTACAATTCAGGCTTCGAGAGAGTTTGTCTCGGGCTCATCCTCCAATAATCAGAGGCCATTAACAAGAGGGTACGGAACGCAAAAAAGGCCGAATTCCGGAACGGAATTCAGCCACAATTCTTTCGAGTCAGACTTGTCAGTTCTTGCGGGACGTCAATTTGACATGTGCCTTTGTCGCGCGGAGCATTCGTTCCTTTTCACGTCGATATTCCTTGTCTGAGACAACTGCTGGATCCTGCCCGCGCCCCTCGATGGAAGCATTTGTACTGGCTTTGATATTGGCACCATATTCCGCTACCAGAGCCATGTCGTGAGCGCGCTGGATGACATTGGATTTCCTGCCACGAGTGCTCACACCATAAACTCTCTTGATCATTTGGGGCCGAACACTTCCTGCTTTTCTCCAATCCCTCCCGTTGGAGAGTTCGCCGACGATACACATGAGGTAGTTTTGGGTCTGCCTCCCCGAGATCCGTCTTTGAATCTCGATAAAATTCAAAGTCAGCGGATCATAAAAAGCACTCAAGATGTGCATCAGCTCGGAGTTTCGATTTTCACCCACCTCAAGACGGAGCATTCGAAAAGTGCCTACGTCCTCACCGACTGGTTTGCTCATTAACTTGACTCTGTAGTCCTCATAGTGTTCCCCGGTTTGGTCTGACTCAATGAACCTATCTTCGTAATTCTCCCATGGCACCAACGCGCCCTTTCTGAATCTGGCATGCAGATGTGAACCGCTGATCTGTTCATATATGGGCGTGATCTGCAGTCCGCCTTTCTTGGTTTTCATCCCATGCAGCCATACGCGAAAACGGAAAGTGAACGCCACACAATGCTTCAGGGCGGCGCGGATAGGCTTCGGACAGGCATCTATTCGTGAGGCGATATCCGTGGCGCGATGTCTATCTGGGTGGAACCACTTCAGGAATTCAAAGACCTCATCACGATACTCCACAGATGCCCTGCGAAGGTCAGCGCACACGACAGCAAGCTCGTCGTTGAACACCCGTGATTGGGCATAAAGGGCCCTCCTCCCCTCCTCCTCTTTTGAAAGCAAGGGCGGTAAGGTGTTTCGCGGCGAAGCCTTTTTGTCCCCGGTCGAAGACGGCGTCTTCGTCTGCATTTTCGTCTTCGGGATCATGCCCCGATTCTAAAACGTCAGCGTGAATCACCCCGCCTCATGCTTTCTTATGAGTCAGAGGTTCCGGGCAGGCAGAAACCGTCATCTTGTGGATGCGAGCGTTCTTTTGGCTGAGCAGACTTGAACTGCCGACCCCTCGCACCCCAAGCGAGTTCCGCAGAATTGATGCGAATTGCTACGGTCTGCTTAATTCAATTGCCGTCATCAGCTTACGTGCGTCTTCCGACTCCGTTCGATTGCTGTCGAAGTATGCCATTTGCTGCCTGGGTCCCCACAAAAATCCCCACACCCCAGAGCCCGCACGGCGGTACGAACTTCCGCCGCCGACTTTATTTCGACTAGGTCGTAATCATGCACGAACTCGTGCTCGTGCATATCCCTCCAGAGTACGGATTGCTGCCCTCGCGCCCTCACGTCTGCTTCAGAGCGATTTTTCGTGCCGCGCTGCTCCGACCCACTATACCTGGCACCTCTTGCCCCCACCGGCCACAATCTCGCTCCAGTGAGGCCCTTGTTCCGCTCGCCTCGCACGATATCGCAGCCGCGATTTGGGCATGCCGGTGTCAGCACAGGCTCGCACCTTTGCACCTGGGATTCCCGTTACCGATCCAGGCTGGATGAGTGTCGACTTTATTCTCTCCAGCGGGCCGGCGTTCGGATCAGATGGGGAAGCAATCACGGGCGTACCGGGATCGCATTACGTCGGCCTCAGAGCGCTTTGCGCATCCCGATGAGCCTTCTCCCTTACCCGCGCTTCCCGACCGCCTCCAATCGCATAGGATGCGCCCGCTGGCGAACGCCGCATCTCGGCTCCGGATATCCGGACCCAACGTGATCCAAATCACGCCTACTTCCGGTTGGGCTACCACACATATCGGAACCGAAAGACAGGGCGGTATCGGTGCGGGAAACGCGGCTTGGTCTGAATGCAACCGTTGAGTTGGAAAGCTGGCCGCAAGCCACGGTAACCCCGCCTATGGCCAGACACCATTTGGCTTGCACGCTGGTGATGGCGCCGCGCGCGGCGAAAAAACCTTGATAGGAATCGGTAGTGCCGAATGGACCCAACTGCCGCCGGACTGACGCAATTGAGACCTTCCACAGCGCGCCAACTTCATGCCTGGCTGCTGGGCGTACCAGGCCCGATGGCCGGAGATTTTAGATAGGCGCCCGCAGCAATTGCCAGAGCGCGGAGTAACCACTAGATTGCGAGCGTGCGGGTTACCAGAGATTGTTACTTCAGGCAGCTGGGCTTGCGCTCCTGGGTAAAGTCCTGCATTGACGCCCCTTGTGCTAACCGATATAGATTGATAATCCCAGGAGTCTGGTACAAGAAGGGCTTGAGTGCCAGCTCCCAAGTGTCTGTTCGATCACGGTAGGAATTTCAACCGACACGCGCCACAGCCGATCGGCAACATGGAGAGGTCTCTCGCGCACAGCTCCTCGCTCTTTGTCCCCTCCCCTCAAGAGCGCACCAGTTTACGTAACATTTGCATTCCCTGGAGGACCTGTGATCCGTGTTCGCTTCCTGAATCCCCTGAGTGCTTGTATCTCTGCCGTTTTCACCCGTCACCAAGCGGCTGATCCCGGCCCAGTACCCGCCGACATGGCAGCTCGGCCTCAGCGCATTGCGTTCCGGCGGAGGGGTGCGGCCATGACAGGCCTCGCCGCAGCCGCGCTGCTGCTGAGCACGACGGCCGGCGCGCAGACGTGCTCAACGTCCTGCTCGACCACGAGCGGGGTGACGACGTGCACCAGCACAGACGTGATCCAGACGGTAAATACGAGCGGGTCTCCAACCGACCCACCTCAGGGAAGCCCTCTTGAGCCCTCGGTCTACCCGTCCTGCATCACCGTTTCAGGCGTGAGCGGCACGGTGGCCACGGTCCAAGTCCAGCTCGGCGTCAGCACCGTTGGCAGCTCCCCGCATGGCATGGTTTCGAACGGCAGCGGCAATTACCTCAGCTTGCAGGGCACCGAGATCCTATTGGTATCTCCGACCGGCGACCAATTGGAACTGCTGGGCAACCCAGGCGACGGCAGTGACGGTCTGAGCGGCGCCATCCTGTTGATCGGCGACAGCAACGCCACCAACACCAACTGCCCTGACGGTTTCTCCCCAATGCCAAACGGGAGTCCGGCCGGTTTCCCGTCGGGCGGAACTCAGTGCTACGAGCCGAGTTCGTACGATTCGGCATCGTATGGGGGCACTTTCCCGAGCCCCGGACCGGGAGCCGTGACTAACTATCCGCAAACGTCGGGAGACCACACATTGGACAACGGCAGTCACGCTGTGTTCACGGGCGCGACTGCGGCCGGCGACTGGGACCTCTACATGGTCGACGATTTCGGCGATCCGGTAACCATCAATGGATGGGAGCTGATCCTGACGGTGAATGAAACCGAAATCGGCACCACAACGGTGGTCAATTCGAGCCAGCAGCCGGCTTACCTCACCAGCCCCAACAATACGGTCACGTATACGGCTACCGTCACGGCCAGCGGAAGCCCGGTGACCGCCGGGGGCACGGTCGCGTTCTACGCCAACGGCACGCAAATCTCCTGCAGTGGCGGCAACCAAGCGTTAAACAGCAGCGGCCAGGCCACCTGCGAGACGAGTGCGTCCGACGCAGGCGCTCCCTCCTGCAGTGCGTCCACACCGCCTGGCCTCGGATGCCAGGGCATCACCACGATCACCGCGACCTACTCAGGGAGCGGCAGCTACCAGGGCGGCACCAGCTCCGCCCTCGATCAACTGGTGGAAGCGCATTCAACTCAGAACGGAACCACCTGGTGTAACACCGCCCCGGCGCCCATCCAGGGCGTTGGCGACCCGGCCATGTACCCCTCCGTCATCCAGGTTTCCGGGGTTTCCAATTCGGTTGCCAACCTCACTGTAGAGCTGGAGGGAGTAACGGGGGCGGTCGGAATCGGCGATGAGTACCTGCTGGTCGCGCCCGACGGGACGCACAACCTGGACTTCTTCGACAATGGGTTCAGCGCCAACGCCGCCAATGGGGTAAACCTGACCTTCTCCGACACCGCCGGCGGTTTCGTGCCCGACTCCCCGCCTGTCAGCGGCACCTACGTAGCATCCGACAACTTCACGGTCAACGGCGAAACCAACGAATTCAGCGCCTTCGAAAGCTCAACCGCGCCGACCTTCGACAGTACTATCCCGCAGGTTCCCAGCTCCGGCAACATCCATTTTGCGCTGCCGTATGGCGGAACCAATGGGACCACTGCTTACAACTTCGAACAGGCCTTCGGAAGCGCTGCGGCCAACGGCACCTGGGCGCTTTACGTCAACGGCTACATCGGCAATGAAGTCATCCTCAACAGCGGCTGGTGCCTTGACTTCACGCTTAACAGCGGCGCGGCTACAACTACTGCCCTCGCCTCCAGCCAGCAGAAGGCCAATACCGGACAAGCCGTCACGTTCACCGCGACGGTATCCAGCGGTGGGAACCCGGTCACCTCCGGCACGGTGACATTTGAAGATAGCGGCGCCACTCCCGCCGGCACTGTGAGCGGCAACAACGTGGTGACGCCGAATGGCAGCGGCCAGGCGACGTTTACCACCAGCTCGCTCACCGAAGGCGATCACAATATTCAGGCGTTTTACAGCGGGGTGGCGAATACCTACGATGCAAGCAACACCTCCATGTACCAGCGCGAGGATAAAGCCACCACTGTTTCCAACGCCTCCAACAATACGGCGACGTACTGCAACACGGCTGGAGTTACCGACCCCGGGTATGTTGAGTCCGAGGAAATCATCGGCGACTTTACCCCCAATCCATCGAATATCTTTGTGACCAATCTTCCCGGCACCGTCTCGAGCGTTACCGTCACGCTCGACAGCCTGGATATTCCCACCCAGGACAACGAGCTCTTCGGTCTCGAATCCTTGCTAGTGGGCCCATCCGCTAATCTCGACTTCTTCTCGCTATCCGGCGGCACCGCGAGTCCGTCGACGGGCAACTACATCTTCTCCGACAGCAGCGGCAGCACGCTGAATACGTCGAGTATCGCGCCCGGCACCTACAAGCCGATCAGCGATGACTCCACTGCCGACACCTTCACGCAAGATCCGGGCCACTTCTACACACTGCCCACCAGCTTCAACTATGCTTCGTTCCACGGCTCGTCGACATTGGCCAGCGTCTTCGGGAGCAGCAACGGGAATGGCACCTGGAGCCTCTACTTCAATGAGACAGCCAGCAGCACCTACGGCGCAACCGGCGGTTGGTGCCTGAACTTCACCGAGACCGCGCCGAGCGTGTCGGTGTCTACGTCGCACAACGGCGATTTCACGCAGGGGGAACAGAACGCGCAGTTCACTGTGAGCATCGACAACAACGGGACCACGGGTGCGACCGGTGACCCGACCGGGGGCAGCAACCCGCTGAATGTGACCGATACGCTGAACTCGGACTTCACGTTTGCCAGCGGGTCGGGCATGGGCTGGAGCTGCTCGGGGTCAGGGCAGACGTTCAGCTGCACAAATGACAGCGCGGTTGCGCAAGGCAGCAGCTACCCGCCTCTGACGGTTGACGTGAATGTGGGGACGACGTCCGGGAGTATCGGCAACGCTGTTTCTGCGAGCGGTGCGGGCGTGAGTTCGACATCCTCGAGTTCCGACTCGATAAACGTGGACCCGGTTCCGGTCACCATTGCGGAAGCGTGGGGGGGCATGTCGGTCGAGGTGGGCCTTTCAACAAGTCTTACCTTTACGTTGGCCAACCCAGCCACTTTCACGCAGACCAGCATTAACTTCTCAGACACCTTGCCCTCGGGCCTGGTGGTGGCCATTCCCAGCGTGGAGTCCACCAACTGCAGCGGTGGCATTGTCACGGCTACCGCCGGCAGCAACTCTGTGACTTTCAGCGGCGGCTCGCTCACGGCTGGCGCGAGTTGCACTGTCACGGTCCAAGTCACCGGCGTGACGCCTGGTTCCCAGACCAACACGACCAGCACGGTGAGTTCCACACCGGGCGGCACCGGCTTGTCGGTCAGCGCCACCATCGATGTCATGGCAGGGACAACTACCTCTGCCACGGTCGTCGACGCCGCCACGAATGGTGTGTGGACGAATACGGAAGTAGCCGGCGCAAGCGCCTATGCAACTGCGAGCGTCACCCCAAGCGTCAGCGGCCCCACACCCACGGGCAGCGTGACGTATACGTTCTATTCGGGCAGCACCTGCACTTCCACGAGCGTCGGCGCTTCGACCGAAACTCTGTCCAGCGGGATTGTGCCTAAATCCGGTACGGTCGGGCCGCTGGGGGCGGGTACTTATTCGCTCTCCGCGAGCTACTCCGGCGACAGCTATCACGCGGGTTCCAGTAACACCTGCACAAGTTTCACGGTGAATAAGGCGCAACCGACGACGTCGGTGGGGTCGGCTCCGAATTCCTCGACCCCCGGCCAGTCGGTCACCCTGACCGCTACAGTCAGCGGCGGCTACTCGCCGGCCGGAACGGTCGGATTCACTTCCAACAGCGTAAGCATCGCCGGCTGCACGGGAGTGACTCTGTCCTCGGGCCAGGCACAGTGCATGACCTCCTCGCTCGCGACCGGCAACGATGTCATTGTCGCGACCTACTCGGGCGACGTAAATAACTTGTCGAGCGAGGGGACGCTGAGTGGCGGGCAGAATGTCCAGGCTTCGACGTATCCGCTAACCGTAGCCGCAGGCACGGGCGGCACGATTGCGGCGAACACGGCGCCGAACGGCTCCTACAACGTCGGAACCGTGCAGACGATTGCCGCGACGCCGGACGCGGGCTACCACTTCGTGAACTGGACGGGCGCCAACTCGCCCAGCGACATCGCCAGCGCGACCAGCGCTACCACCACGGTGACGATGAATGGTCCGGAGAACCTCACCGCGAACTTCGCCGCGTTGCCTCTGCTGGTGGTGAACACCAACGGCGACACGACCAGCGGCGTATCCACGGACTGCACCCCGCAGACCAGCGCCACCAGCAACACCACGGACACCGCCTGCAGCCTGCGCGACGCGCTGGCCTGGGCCGCAGCAAGCACCGCTCCCTCCATCCAGATCGGCTTCGATTCCAAGGTCTTCAGCGCCTCGAACTCCGCTACGCAGAACACCATCACGTTGAGCAACGGCACACTGACCATTCCGGCCAACACCACCATCGCCGGGGCGACCACGGGGTCGGGAGCTTCGCTCACCAACCTGGTTACAATTGCCGGCAGCGGCCCGTCGAGCATTTGTTATGTAGGATGTCCCGTGCTGACGGTGAACTCCGGGGTAACAGCGGTGGAGGTGGATCACCTGATTGTTACCAATGGTGGCAGCGACCTGCCCAACTTGAATATCGCAGGCGGTGGCCTGCAGAATGCGGGGACGGTCGTATTGAATGGCGACAGTTTCGTCGCGAATTTTGCCCAGAAGGGCGGCGGAATCTACAGCACTGGTACCCTCAGCATGTGGAACTCGACCGTCAGCGGGAACCAGGCAACTGGTGCAATCGACCTTGACTATGGAGGCGGGATTTTCGCGGCGGGCACCATGTTGATCGTGAATTCGACAATCTCCGGAAACGGTGCGAACCCCACAGATGAACAGACCGCAGGAGGCGGAGGTATCTACAACGAGGGTGCTCTAACAATGGTTGGAGTCACCTTTACCGGCAACTTTACCTCTGGGATAAACCCTGGGGCAGGACTGTGGGTTACAGGGGGTTCGGTTACTATTCTGGATTCGGTGTTCAGCGGAAACCTGCTATACGGTAGCTATCCAGACACCCTCGAGGGTGGGAGTGTCGCCGCGGCTGAGCAGGATTGCCTCGACGACGGCTTTGGCTCCTGCCCAGTGAGCGGGGTGGCCGGCAATATCGTGGGCACTCCCTCGGCCGTCAACCTTGGGCCATTAGCCAACAACGGCGGGCCCACGCAGACCCAGTTGCCGCTGCCCGGCTCGCCTGCCATCTGCGCGGGTGTGCTGGCGGATATTCCCGCCGGGGTCACCACCGACCAACGCGGCTTCCCGAACACCAACGCCACCTACAACGGCTACTCGGCGGGCACGCCCTGCGTTGACGCTGGCGCCGTCCAGACGGACTACGCCATCAGCTTCACCGGCGGCGAACCGCCACCCACCGGCACGGTCACCGGCTCGGCGATGTCTCCAGCGCCCGCGGTGACGCTTACCGAGAGCGGTACGACGTTCACGGGCAGCTCCGTGGCGATCGGGGTCTCGGATGCGCAGGGCGACTTGAGCGGGGCTTCGACCACATCCGCATCGACGTCCAGCGGAGTAGCCTCGTTCAGCAACCTGATCTTCACCAACCCCACCACCATTAACGACACGCTCACCGCGGGCCTTGCGCTAAACTCAGCCGCAACTCCCGCGCCGTCCATCTCGGCCGTCAGCAGTTCGTTCAGCGTCGGCTCGCCGTCCGGATCCGTCACCATGGGCACCAACGTGCCGGGCCTCAGCTTCTCCATCAACGGCAGCCCCTACACATCCACGCAAATGCAAAACCTCACCTTCGGCACTCCGGTGACCCTCGCCACTGCCACCACGCAGGACCTTGCCGGCCTTCAGTACACCTTCTCGAGCTGGAGCGCGGGCTCCACATCCGTAAGCACCGGCGTGGCGAGCAACAGCTTCACGCCGGAATCGGACAGCACGAGCGATATTGCCACATTTACGGCGACAGCGGCGCTGGTCAGCTACTCGGCTTCGCCCACGGCCGGCGGCACCGTGATGCTGGAGCAGCAAGGCCAAAACGTGCAGGTTACCGTGCCCTCCGGCAGCTACCTTCCGCTCAGCAACCAGTACTACATCTACGCCTATGCGCAGCCAGGGTACTTCTTCGCCGGCTGGAGCAACACGAACACGACCGATCTCGTGGATTGCCTGCCCGACGATTGCGCTGTGCTCACCGTCAATGGCTCGGAGAATATCGTCGCGAACTTCCTGCCCTTCATCACGACGGAAAACTGGACGCAACTTGGTCCTCAATCCGGCCCATCCGCGCGCTCCTTTGCCTCGGCAATATACGATCCTTCGCAGAAGGGGGTGCTTCTCTTCGGCGGAACCAACGGAACCAGCGTTCTTAGCGATACGTGGCAATGGACCGGCGACGAGTGGGTGAAGATCATCGGCAGTTCTCCATCGGCGCGGTCCATGGCTGCCATCACCTGGGACGGCGTGGGCAACAACGACGTGCTCTTCGGCGGAAATTCAAGCCCCACCAGCGTCACAGCGCTCCAGGACACGTGGATCTTCGCCAATGGCGCCTGGTCGTCGGTCAGCCCCTCAAACCCGCCGGGCGCGCGCGAAAGCGCATCCTTGGCCTACGACTCGCTGCATCAGAACACCGTGATGTTTGGCGGCTACGACGGGACCAATGCGGACGGCGACACCTGGCTGTGGAACGGAAGCAGCCAGACCTGGACCAACGTCACCCCCGCGTCTCCTCCGAACATCAATCCACCGGCGCGCTATGGCGCATCCATGGCCTTCGATTCCGTGCATAACGAAGTCCTCCTGTTCGGCGGCACGGAAGCGAATGGAAATAACCTGAATGACACCTGGATCTGGGATGGGACCGCGTGGAGCCAGCTCACTCCTGCGCATTATCCATCAGTACGCAGCGGCGCGGTCATGGCCTTCGATTCAGCGCACGGTTACATCGTGCTCACCGGCGGAACGGGCTCCGGCGGCGCGCTCAAAGACACCTGGATCTGGAACGGTGTCGACTGGACCCAGCAAACTCCCACTACCGCGATCACCGGCCGCTACGGCGCTGTCGGCGCGTTTGAGCAGAGCGGCAGCACCAGTACGGGTGAGCTGGTCCTGTTCGGCGGCAACAACGGCACGGCCAACCTCAATGACCAATGGATCTGGTCAGCGCCCTATTTCTCGGGAGGAGCCATCCTGCCAGAGGCCGTCAGTGGCCAAACCTACACCTACTCGCTTGCACCGCAGGGCAGCACCGGCCCCTACACCATCACCCAGGATGGCGTTCCGTATAGCTTCAGCACACTCGGCCTCACCTTCGACGGAAGCACAGGCCTGATCTCCGGTTCGGTGACCGCCAGTCCCGGCCAGATCTTCAACATCGGAGTCACCATCACTGATGCGGCGGGCCAGAAGGTCGATATGCCGGTGACCATCGCCGTCGTCTCGTCGGCGCTGCAGATCGCGCCCACCACGCTGCCCAACGCCACAACAGGCGCAAATTACCTCGTGCAACTCTCGGCCACCGGCGGCCTCGTCCCCTACACCTTCAGCGCCACCGGCCTGCCCGCCGGCCTCTCGCTCAACAGCTCCAACCAGATTGTCGGCCAGTGCACGGGCAGCTCCAGCACCGTCATGCTCTCCGTCTCCGACAATGGTGGCGCAACTTCCAGCGTCGGCCCGCTGACCGTGACCTGCAACGCGGCTCCGCAGATCACCAACACAGCTCTCGCATCCGGTGTCGTCGGCATCGCCTATAGCCCCCAGCAAATCACCGTGACCGGTGGAACCGAGCCGATCGGGTATTCCGCTTCGGGCTTGCCGCAGGGTCTCGCCATCGACCCCACGGCCGGCGTGATCACCGGCACACCCACGAGCAACGGGACCTACTCCAGCGCGGATGTCACCGTAACCGATACCTGGGGCGCAACCTCGACCAAGACCTTCACCATCGTCATCAATTCCGCCTCCGTGCCGGTGACGGTCGGCACCAGCGTGGCGGGTCTGGCGTTTGCCGTGGATGGGACCACCTATACCTCGACACAAAACTTCAACTGGACCCCCGGCTCGCCGCACACCATTGCCACCACATCGCCGCAGGCCGGCGCAACCGGAACGCAGTACGTGTGGAGCAGTTGGTCCGACGGCGGGCTCATCTCGCACTCTGTCGCTCCAACCGCGGCCACCACTTACACCGCGGCTTTCAACACGCAATATCTGTTGACCACGGCGGCAAACCCGAGTGCCGGCGGAACCGTTTCCCCGCCCACCGGCTACTACAACGCGGGAACCAATGTAACTCCTCTCACCGCTACCGCAAACCTCGGCTACGTCTTCAGCAGTTGGACCGGCGCCGTGGCCAGCTCCACCAGCGCATCCACCTCAATCCTCATGAGCGCGCCGGAAAAGGTGACCGCCAATTTCACGGCCGTGCCCATCGCCAGCATCTCGCCCAACCCCTTGGTCGGCATCAATTTCGGCACGCTCTACCTGGGCAGCACGGTCACCAAAACCGTAACCATCACCAACACCGGCGCTGCCGCCATGACCATCAGCAACCCGCTCATCGCCATCGTGAAGGGCGGCAACTCCGACGAGTTTGTCACCGTCAACCTCTGCCCCAAATCGCTGGCCGCGGGCAAGAGCTGCACCATGACCGTCACCTTCGTTGCCGGGCCGTACTACACCGCGCCGCAGACAGCGGACCTGATGATCAGCGACAGCGCGGCGGGCAGCCCGCAAGCCGTGCCGCTCAGCGCGACGGTCATTGATCCGGTGCCGGGCTTCAACCCAACCAGCCTCAACTTCGGTACGGAGAAAACCAAATCCACAACCAAGCCCAAAACCATCACCATAACCAGCGCCGGAGGAACCCCACTGTCCATTTCGACGGTGACCGTCAGCGGCGCCGACAAGGGCGACTTCGGTGAGACGAATACCTGCGCAGGGAAATCGTTCAATCCGAAAGCCACCTGCACCATCAGCATCACCTTCACGCCCGCAGCCAAAGGCCTGCGAACCGCAACCCTGGTGCTAACCGACAACGCACAAAACAGTCCACAGTCGATCCCGCTCTCAGGCACCGGAGATTAGTCGAGGCTCGTCTTTCATAACCTGGAATCGCGGCGGAACCTTCGCCGGGATTTCTCTTACTCTAAGAAATCCGCACGTGTTGCTGCGGATTGTTGAGGGTACCGCTTCCCGACACGTCCGAGAATCGAGGATACCCAAGGTCGCAGCTCCAACTACTTCGGCGTCGATCTGCTCGTGCGAGAGAGAATCCGGTTTATCACAATCCCATGCCACCGTTTCCCGGTGCGCGTGGGTACGCCCTCCGCGTTGAGCCGCTCTGCGATTCTGTCAAATCCCATCCCCTCAGCCCGCAGTGCCTTCATACGCTCCAGGGCGACTTTCTCGGCCGCATCACGCCCAAACGGCTTTCGCCCCTCACAGCGGCCCTCGGCAGCCCGTTTCCTCATTCGAGCACCCTTGAGTTTTAGAACAATCTGGCTCTTGTCATACTGTGCTACCGCCCCCATCATCTGGCGCATCAGGATCCTGGTTGGGTCGCTTGCCATCAAGTCCGGCTCGGCGACGGAGATGAGGGTGAATCCGCTCTTTTCCAAGTCCGCGATGGTCGCTTCCTGCACCATGAGGTCGCGCGCCAATCGGTCCAGCTTTTCAATAATGACCATCTGCACGCCGTTTCCATGCAGCGCGGTCATCATCTCGCTCCAAGCCGGTCGGTCCATCGACTCCATGGCCCCCGCCACACCCTCTTCCCTGAAAATCCGAACGATCTTTATGCCCTTCTGCGCGGCATACTCCTTGATGGCCTTCAATTGGCGTGGGAACCCGTCGCCTTTTACCTGCCCCTTACTACTCACCCTGAGATATGCAAATGCCCGTTTCATGGGTCCAGTCGGCCAGGAAATGCAAGGAAAGTCAATACCAATTCTAGAGAATTTGTATTATGTCACATAATAAAGGGCTTAGCTAACTACAGCATTCGCCTCTCGATGCGGGCAACTTCCCGGTGCGCAATCGCGTTTGGCGGTAGAAGTGCCGCCCGTCTGCCATATCTGACTTTGGGGCGATTCCTGACTTCCGGGGCCACCTAGTACCGCCTGGGGCACCAACAAGAGCGTACGTCGAATCTAGGCGCAGCTTCGCACACCTGAATTCCATCAATTGCGGTTTTAGACCAAACTACAGATAGACGGAACTCAAGAAAAGCGATCCAGAAAGGGAACCTGCGGTCATTTTAAAAACTCCGCGTCATTGACCTCCGCGCCAACCCGCCTACCAAGCCCGGTCCCGCGCCATTACAGCGCATCACTCGGGAATAGCCCAGCGTAGATCGAGGGGGCGACCCTCTGACCAAGGGTCTTCATATGGGCGATTTCCCCATCGGTCAACGAAACATCCGTACCAGGCCTGCCCGCCCCGGTCCGTTCGCCGAATCATTTGTCCAGATTCCACCCCCAGGAGTCTCCGAATCCGTCTGTTAGAACGAATCTCCTGAATCCAAGTTGGCGCATATCTTGAAAATAGGTTTGGAACTTCTTGCTCATCTGGTAGGCGGTCATGTCGCTTGCTAGCGCCCAGGTGATCCGCAACACTGTATGTTGGGGGCCAATCGCATCAATCTTCGCATCCATATACTCGTCATAGAGATTGCTTTGGAGGGCCTTCGCGTACTCCGTGCGGGCCGCTTCGGCGTAAATCGCTGCGTCCCTCTTCTCTTCGGCCGCGGCCAGTTTTTCTGCTCGATCCTTCTGGGCTGCGTAATGCGCTCTGATGGCTTCGCCTTGTCCCTCAAGCGGCGTGCCGTTGAGCGCTTCCAGATTCCTCATGGCATCGTCAATTTCGCCCGGGCTCGCATCCACTCTGAGGTTCTTCTTGACGACGGCGAGGTGCTGCTCCGGCGTCATCTGTCGGAACGCATTCTCGACCTGGCGGATAACCCGAAGCTCGTCTTCTCGCTGCCTTTCCTTTGCCTCTTGGGCGACCCTCTCCCGTTCGGCGAGAGCAGCAGAATTCGAATGAACTTGATATGCGTCCACGGAGAATACGAGGATCAACGAAAAGGCAATAAAGCCGATTTTATATGTCCACTTGATCGATTTGATTGACCACCCAAAAGCGAAAACGACCAGTGTCAAAACTGCGATGACGGCTGCGCTGAACTGCAAGACCGCAAGTGCGAGAGCGCCTAATATAGCGCAAAACACCGCCATCAAGAACCGGACTGTTCGGATCCTCTCCTCTTGGGATACCTGCACTGAGGGTGGGTAGTAGGGCGATGCCGTAGGAGGCGTAGCCACAATCGGTCTGGGTGCTCCGCATCTGCTACAAAAGCTGGCGGCCGCGTCGAGTGGTTGGCCACATCCGTTGCAAAACATGCGGCGTGCCCCCTTTCAGTCCATCTCACCCTAACTGAAGAAGCATTCCTCCTATGCCTGCGCACCCCCACTATGCAGATCATGAGTAATCTCGGCCCAGGCGGCCAGAACAGTCCGCATCGGTCTCACCCTCTTTCTCTTGCGAATGGGCCTCCAGTAGCCGCAAACCCGTAATCTGATTCGGTGGTTTCCGTAGCAATACTACGTCAGGGTAAAGCGAAGAGCAAGAATGTCTTCGCTAAGGATTAGTTTTGGGAAACGGCTCCGTTCACTGCGAAGGGATCGCGATCTTTCGCAGGAGCGTTTCGCCGAGTTGCTGGGAATCTCCGTCGACTTTCTGAGCCTGATTGAGCGGGGGCGCAATTCACCATCGTTCGACACACTGGAACTGATTGCCGACCGGCTCGGTCTACCCGCAAAAGAGCTGTTTGAATTTCCGGCTCCGGGCTCCAAGAAAACTGCCCATTCGTTGAGTCCATCTTCCGGCGCTCACCACCGGCGTCGAATCCCCTAGCATCTCTGCCTTCCCGGCGCTTTACGTCCTTCTCGGCCTTTGCCGCTGCTCCTTCGGTTCTCGACGATGGAGCCTTCCCGGCATGGGATTGGACGGGCAGAATCTGTACGTTTTAGCAGTGGCCAGCATCCCAGTCGCTGCCCTTTTATGACTGGCTCCTGGCACAGTGCCTCCCAGGCGGAGATTGTTTCATCCAGCCACCGCGCACCCCCCATTCTGATGAATTGAAGTTTGGTTTCAAAGCGGTCTGTTTAGTTCCTCATAATCAAAGCCACCCGCCTCCCCCAGAATTTCCTTGGCGTCCGCTTCAGTCACGGGGAAGCAGTGCACAATATTGGTATCAACATGGATGTCATAGCAGATTAAGTTGGTCACTGCACCTGCCGAAGCTCCGATTGGTCTATTCAACTTCATGCAAACGCGAACGTGCGACGCTTTCAAAAGCTTGCGCCAGAGCACTAAATCCGGGATGCTGCGCTCTTGTTCATCGGGGTTCATGTCGGGTTCCATCATTAACTCGTAAGACGAATGATCCCAGGGTGACCCGCAATAACGCATTATCCAATCCCAAAACTCTTGCTTCAGTTCACGACTGGATACGTTCTCAAAAAACAGCGATCTCTTTTTGTTACCTTTAGTCCGTTTGGTGGCCGCATTCTCATCAAGCCCCTGAACGTAATGCTTGCCATGTTCCGCGGGTGTCACGAAGTGCAAATTGCGAAGTCGGCCAGCACAATTGCTGTTATAGAAATTCTCGGTCTCATCGTGCCGTATCTGGAGAAGTTCGATTAAATACCTAATCTCGTCCTCGTCACCTTCAAGCAATTGCCGTTCCCAATCCGTGAAAGGCAGATCTGTAGCTTCGAACGCCGTTTTCCCTAATGCATATTGCCAATCGGCTTGGAGAATACTGTCCTCGAAAGGATACCCGGTAATCTCAAACCAATCGCATGGACATTTCATCAGCGCATCGAGTTCTGACATCATAGCCCTATTCATGCCCCCAAACCACGTCGGTCTCTGCGCCCTTCGCACGCAACGCCTCATATAACTGTGCCGGTCCCAGCAACACGTCTTTCAATCCGCTGCGCACCTTCTCCGATTCCAGTGCCTGCTTGCTCATCGTGCCGTGGGCGGCGAGCGCGTCCATGATGGCGTACAGAATGCCGTTTGCCAGGTCCGGCGAGTTGGCGAACTGCTCCTTAGTATTGTTCGCCGCCTGCTGCACCAGCACCTCGGACTCCAGCAGCTTGCCCTTGATGACATTGTTCACGTAGACCAGCTTGTCGTCCTCGCTCAGTTCGCCCTCGAATAGGTCGTTCACCTTGGCGATGATCTCTGTCAGAAGCGCCTTTTCTTTCTCCTGCACGCTCCCGGAGCCTGTGTCGGTCATTGGCTGCAACGTTGGATTCGCGCCAACTCCCAGGTTGAGCGGCTGCTTTCCCTTGTTCCTCAGCGCGTGGTGCGTCAAAACCACCTGCGATAGATCGATCTCCGGGCGTTCACTCCGGAAATCGAGCAGCGGCAGCAGCACCTTGTAGAACAGGTACCGCTTCTCAATCTCCGTGTTCCCGTAGTCGAAGATCTGCGACAGGAAGGTGTACACGCGCAGGAAATTGGCCAAGTCGCGCCTGAAGAGCTGGAGCGCCTCCATCTCGTCCCAGGCTTCCTTTTGGTCGTGGTCGTTCTTCTGGTCCCTGGCGATCTGGAACCGCTGCTTCGCCGCCTTGAACTGGTTAGTGAGTCGATTCACCGTCGGTGTCAGTGCCCCCACCAGTTCCCCCTGCTTCGCGTCCGGCCTGAGCAGGACAGCGACCACACGCTCCACCTCAAAATCATCGTAGTAAGCTGCCGCGTCGAGTTTCGTTCGCAGGTTGTACACCAGGTTCGGGTCGGTCACATCTTCCAGTTGCGCAGTGTCGTAATACATCTTGAATGCGGCCAGAACCTCCGCCGGATCGTTCAGGAAGTCCAGAATGAAGGTGGTCTGCTTCTTCCCAAACGGCCCGTCGTAGGCGCGATTCAAGCGCGAGAGCGTCTGCACTGCCTGGATCCCAGCCAGCCGCTTGTCCACGTACATTCCGCACAGCAGCGGCTCATCAAAGCCGGTCTGGAACTTGTTCGCAACCAGCAGAACCTGGTACTCGTCGGTCTTGAACGCCTCCCGCATGTCACGGCCCTTCAGCGTGGGGTTGAGCACCTTGCTGGTCTCGGTGAAGGGGTCCGGGCCTGACTCCTTATCGATCACCTCGCCGGAGAACGCTACCAGAGCCTTCAGATCGTATCCAGAGTTCAGGATGTACTTGTCGATTGCGAGCTTCCAACGGACCGCCTCCAACCGGCTCCCAACCACCACCATCCCCTTCGCATGGCCCCTAAGCAGCGGCTGAACGTTCTCGCGGAAGTGCTCCACCACCACCTGAACCTTCTGCGAAATGTTGTATGGATGCAGACGAACCCAGCGCATCAGGCCCTTCATGGCCGCGCCGCGCTCCACCTCCGTCTCATCTATCTCCTTGCCCTGGTGCGCCAGCTTGAACGCCAGCTTGTAGCTGGTGTAGTTCTGCAGCACATCGAGGATGAAGCCTTCCTCGATGGCCTGACGCATCGAGTAGACATGGAATGGCTCAGGTGTGTTCCCGGGACCGGCTGGCTTGCTCATATCCGGCCTACGCCCAAATAATTCCATCGTCTTCGGCTTCGGCGTGGCCGTGAATGCCACGAATGAGATTCCCGGCAGATTCACGCGCCCGGCCATGCGCGCAGCCAGCATGTCCTCGGCGCTGATCTCGCCGCCATCTTCTAGGTCTTTCAGCTCCTCGGCGTTCAGCACAGCCTTCAGCTTTGTCACGGATTCGCCGCTCTGTGAGCTATGCGCCTCGTCGGCGATTACAGCAAACCGTGTGCCCTTGCCACGCGCCAATTCCTCCATTTTTTCGAACAGGGCTGGGAAGGTCTGGATGGTGCACACCACGATCTTCTTGCCCTGTGAGAGCGCCTCTGCCAACTCTGCGCTCTTGCTGCCGCTTTCGCCGGTTATGGTCGCAACAACGCCCGCTGTCCGCTCGAAGCTGTAAAGCGCCTCCTGCAACTGTTGGTCGATCACGTTGCGGTCCGACACAATCACCACCGTGTCGAAGACCTTCTTCTGATTCTGGTCATGCAAGTCTGCAAAGAAGTGCGCCGTCCAGGCAATCGTGTTGGTCTTGCCTGA
Source organism: uncultured Acidobacteriota bacterium (assembly GCA_963788435.1). Classification (GTDB taxonomy): domain Bacteria; phylum Acidobacteriota; class Terriglobia; order Terriglobales; family Acidobacteriaceae; genus Telmatobacter. The sequence continues at coordinate 69,370 of CAWBIG010000182.1, forward strand.
TCCGGCTGAATGCTGGATCAGGTACTTATGGCCTGCGCTTTCCGCACGGGCTGCCGCCACCAGCTTGCGGGTGGCCTGCAACTGGTGGAAGCGTGGAAAGATCACACTCGTGATCTGCTTTTTCTTGTCCTTCTCGGTGACGAGATAGCGGCCCAGAATCTCTAGCCAGCTATCGCGCTGCCAGACTTCTTCCCACAGATACGCTGTTGGATGTCCAAGCGCGGGAGCTTCATTGATTGGAGCCTCCGGCTCGCCCTGCGCGCTTTCCACGTTGCCCGCTCCGCCACCGTAGCCTTTGTTGAAGGGCAGGAATCGCGTGGCCGCGCCCTCCAGCTTGGTGGTCATCATCACTTCGGAATTGCTCACGGCGAAATGAACAAGGGCCCCGTACGGAAAGGTCAATAATGGTTCGGCGCTTGAGCCCTTCGGCTTGGGATCGCGGTCAAACTTGTACTGTTTCACCGCGTCCTCAACGGACTGGGTGAAGTCAGACTTCAGCTCCGCCGTGGCCACTGGGATGCCATTCAGGAACAGCACTAGGTCGAGGCAGTTCTCATTTACCGTTGAGTACTTCACCTGGCGAACCACGCGCAGACGGTTGGCCTTGTAGCGGGCCATCAGCTCTAAATTCATGGCCAGTGCAGGCTTGAACTGCGCCATCTCCAGCCTGCCCTTGAGCCCGAACACGTCAAGGCCGCTGCGCAGCACGTGCAACGTGCCTTCCGTGCGGATGCAGTCGCGCAGCCGGTTCACCAGCACTGTCTCGGCATTCGCGCCGTGCGCCTTGGTCAGTGCCTCCCAGGCCTTTGGCTGGCCCTCCTGCGTCCACGCCACCACGTCGACGGGATAGAGCGCCAGCATCCGGTCGTAGTTGGCTGCGTCACCGGTGGCGTATAGCCAATCGTGTCCGTGTAGGTGCTCGCAAATCTCATCTTCGAGATGAATCTCGGTGTGCAGGTTCATGCGATGCACTCCGCGAGGGCTTGGCGCACGTCGATCTTTCCGGTGACGGCGGCGGAGATGAGCGCGGAGCGGCGTTCCTGGAGGAGGTCGATCGCACGAGCATTCTCATTCATCAACTCGTCAGTCTCCCCGATGAAGCGAATAATGTAGTTCAGCATCGCCTCTTGCTCAGCGATGGGAGGAATTGCGACCTTGATGTTCTTAAACTCCTCCCAGTAGAGCCGGAGGCGGAAGTCCGTGACTCCTTGCGAGTGGCGGCGCATTTCTTCAACCGCGCACGGGGTTCGCAACAGGTATTCCACGAACCGAGAGCTTATCGGGGCCTTCGGGCGGGCTACTATGTATGCCGGGCTTACCATACCGAGGACTGTTACGCTTCCGAACCCGCCTTGCCATGCACGCATCATGTTGTAGGTTAGATCGTTCGGGCTGACTTTCTTGTATTTGGTTCTGTCCTCACTCCTGGTCACCTTGCGGTCAAGCTCGTCATCGTCGAGTTCTTTATCGGACACGCCACTGTGAATGGAGACGCTGAGAACAGGCAGGTCTTCTTCTCCCGGCTCGTTAACCTCGGAGTACAACGACCCCAGTCTAAGAACCTGCCAATGCGATGGAACATAGCCAAGCCAATCAACGCCGGACGACTTCATCGGGGCGTCGGGGTTGAGGCCCTTGGTGACCGCGTGCGAGATGACGGCCTGCCGCTTCTCTTTCAGCAACCCAATCAGTCGTCGCTGCTCTTCCAGGAGACCGTCAAACTGGATGGTCTGGCTTTCCAGAAAACTGGCGATCTCGTCGCGCTCGCGCTCAGGTGGAAGAGGTACTTCAAAGCCGCGCAGATTCCCGGTGGTAAGTTGATTCACGGTCGTTGTCAGAAACGTGCCAGCTTGGTAATCAAAAAGTGCGGAGTTGAAAACCCATCGCAAGTACCGATTAAGATCACTTCTGAATATAGTCATGAACGCGCCGAATGTGACGTCAGAAGATGCGCAGTCGATGACTGCGTTCTTCCCGATGAGCGCACGACTACCGTTTCTGGAACAGATGAGAATATCACCAGGCTTAGTCCGCAGTTCATCCGGAATCCGGGCCGAGACGTAAACATTATCGTCAAGCGTGATCCCGCCATTCTGCACATTGGAGGATCGGAGCACAAGCGTTCCGTGATCGGCATCAACAACTTCCGAGGGATCGTAGGTGAGCCCGATAATCGGTTGACCGAGATACTTGAGTCGTTTGGTTTCCCAATGCGCCGGAACATCACCGAGCCACTCCACACCGCTATCTTTATAGCTCGCATATCGTGGGAGGCTCATGCCGTGAGTCCTCCCAGCATCACCAGAATGCGGTCGGTCACCTGCTTCAGGTCGGCATCGATCTCCGCCAGGGGGCGCGGCGGCTTGTAGACATAGAAGTGCCGGTTGAACGGAATCTCGTAGCCCACCTTTGTCTTCTCGTGATCGATCCACGCATCCGGCGCATGCGGCAGCACCTCGCGCTCGAAGTACGCCTCCACACCCTCGTTCAGGGGCACGTTCTCGGTGTCACGCAGGTCGGCGTCTGGTTGCGGTTGGCCCTTCAGCTTGCCCTTGGTGCCGAGCACCACGTTGCCAAACTCGGCGCGCAGGGGCCGCTCCACCGTGATGGTGCGGTAGCCGAACACCTCGTTGGCAAAGATGCGACTGATGGGCACAGGCGTGTTCGTTTCGTCTTGGCGCGTGACCTCCTCGAACGCGGCGAAGAGGCGGGTGATGTCGGCGATGTGCTCGTCGCCAAGCTCCTTGCGCTTGCTGCCCAGGCTCTTTCGCATCTTCTGCCAGAAGCTGCTGGCGTCAACAAGCTGCACTTTGCCCTTGCGCTGCGCTAGCTTCCGGTTGGAGACGATCCAGATGTAGGTGCTGATGCCCGTGTTGTAGAACATGTCAGTGGGCAGCGCGATGATCGCCTCCAGCAGATCGTTCTCCAGCACGTACTTGCGAATCTCGCTCTCCCCCGAGCCCGCACCGCCGGTGAACAGCGGCGACCCATTGAGCACGATGCCGAATCGGCTGCCGCCATCGACTGCCGGGCGCATCTTGCTGAGCAGGTGCATCAGGAAGAGCAGCGAGCCGTCGCTGACCCGCGGCAGGCCGGGGCCGAAGCGGCCATCGTAGCCGTCCACATCGTGCTCGCGGCGCACCTGGCGCTCCACCTTTTTCCAGTCCACGCCGAACGGCGGATTGGAGAGCATGTAGTCGAACCTCTTGCCCCGGTGGCCATCCTCGGAGAGCGTGTTGCCCGCGATGATGTTGTTTACGTCCTGGCCCTTGATGAGCATGTCGGCCTTACAGATGGCGTAGGACTCGTCGTTCAGTTCCTGGCCAAACATGGTGAGACGGGCATCGGGATTGTGCTCCGCCAGGTACTCGCCTGCCACCGACAGCATTCCGCCAGTGCCCGCTGCCGGGTCGTAGATGGTACGTACCACGCCGGGCTGGGAGAGAACCGCGTCGTCCTCCACGAAAAGCAGGTTCACCATGAGCCGGATCACTTCTCGCGGCGTGAAGTGCTCTCCAGCAGTCTCGTTCGACAGTTCGGCGAACTTGCGGATCAGTTCCTCGAAGATGGTGCCCATCTCGGCGTTCGAGACGGCGTTCGGATGCAGGTCGAAGTTGGCGAATTTCTCGGTGACCAGGTATAGCAGGTCCTTGCTGCCCATGTACTCGATCTGGCCGCCGAACTTGAACCGGTCGAAGATGTCGCGGGCGGCGGGCGAGAACGCCTGGATGTAGGCGTCCAAGTTGACTGCGATGTGGTCCTGGTCTCCGAGGAGCGCCTTCAGGTCCATCGGGGAGGTGTTGAAGAAGCTGGCACCAGACTTGCGCAGCAGGAACGGCTCCGGGTTGACTCCAGCCTTGCTGCGCAGGGCATTCTCTGCCAGCACAGCCTTCTTGGTGGGCTCCAAAACGCAGTCAAGGCGGCGGAGCACCGTGAAGGGCAGGATGACCTTGCCGTAATCGGATTGCTTGTAGTCGCCGCGCAGCAGCTCGGCGACAGACCATATCAGGGATGAAAGGCTGCTCATGCTCGTTGGGTCCCGTCTGAATCAGGAGAATTATCGCCTCCCATCTTACGCGCCGTCCTGAGCAAAGGACCATAGTTCCAGGTACTTCGTTCCGTCATCCAGAATGAATGTGGCGATTGGAAAATGTCAGGCTCCTGACCAACTTGGAAGCAGCCGTGCAAGGTATCCGGGGATGGTTGTGGCGGACCCAGGAGAATGCCCATTGTTGCCCCCACGTCTGGCTCTGACGCGCTTCTGACCACTTGTGGATTCTCTACCGCTGTGAACACCCCTTTTGCTGTAGAAGGCCCGTGTCCGTGAGGTCCCGCAACGGTTCCGTTTGATCGCGGCACGATGACTTCCTACGCCTTGGATCGCACCAAGCCCATCGGCTCATGGATTACGCAACAGCATTCAGTAGGGACCTAATTCGAAGGCCGGGAAGGGTCAACATCGCCGGTGCTGCTAGCGATTTCAGGCGCGGTTTGCGTTTGTTGGGGTTGGATTGTTCGGATCACAAGCTGTTCCAAATCCGCCAACTCTGCTTGGCTGCCTGTTGCCAGTGGCGGAAAAGCTTCGTCCACCAATCTTGGGAAGACGTAATGAAGTCCATCGCGGTAACTCTTATTTCTAACCTGAAACGGCATGGCTTCGTCGGCCTTCAATAAGCTTTGTCGAATTCTGTCGCACTCTCTCTCGTCCAACTCGCCGTTTTGATGGAAAAGCATGAAAACATCATAGGCTCGGATGATCTGAGGGGGGCGCTTAATCTCGTATCGATCAGCAATCAGTACCGCCTTCGCGTCGTTGCTTAGAACCGGAGCCCTCAGCACGACCCCTGCGGCATAAGCGTGCGCCTCTCCGGGTCCGATATGAATGGCATTTTTCTGACCCATCAGTTGAATGCTGTTATACGTAGAATGTGGATCATTGGAAGTGAATTCCCCGATAATCCGCTCTTCAAGCAATAGCAGGGCGCCGTTATCCACAGCTTTGTTGAATCCGGGTACAAACAGGGAGCTGTTGCGCAGACCTCGGCGGGTGATCTCGCCTTCGACAGCTTCTGGAATGACCGGCTGGATGCCATAGCGTCGCTTCAAACGCTTGAGCAGTTCCCCTTCACGAGCGATGAAGATTTGGATCAGCGCATCAGTATCGCAAATGATTATTTGGGGATTTGCAGGGCTGCCGGTGGCTGCCATCAGGCAGCCACCCCCTCCAGAAGTTCACCGAAGCGCTCCGCAAAAGTGTTTTCGTCGATCATCAAAAGCTCAGCAGCCTTCGATTCCGAAATAACGCTGTCACTAACTGCTGACACGACTCGCGCCACATATGAAACTGGAAGTCGCAATGACCGCGATGGAATGGTGGTCGTACGAAGCGCTACAGGCAGCATCGGCGCACCCGCGACGCGCTCGAATTCCATGGTGTCGAGAGCGCGCTCAGTCAGTTGCTTCAACTCGCTGGATATGGATCGATCCTGATACCGCAGCTTAGCCTCCGCGTCGATGAGTTTATGATCAAGCGCAGCGCGGAGCGCGAATCTCAATTCAATTTGAGAGTACGCAACCAAGCCCGCCAAATCGAGGTCAGACAGCGATTCCCAATGAAGCCCCAACATGGACTGAAGATGACGAAGCATCTCTTTGGGAATCAATGATTCTGCCGCAAACGCCTCTGCTCTGATTTCCTTAACATCCCCATCCTCAGAGGCCTCGCGGAAATCAATTGAGGCGGCCTCTCGATCAATGTCAAAAATGGCATGAGCCAACTCATGCAAGAGTACATGGTTGCGTCGGAACCAGTCCTGCTTGTAGGTATTTACGAAAAGGCATGGCCGCTGCTCACCAGGACCGCCAACGTAAAAGCTACAGCCTTCGATTTTGGACTCAGGAATTGGGGCTTCGATTGTCAAAATCCCGAAGTTTCTCAAGATTGGTCGGATCAGATCGCCGTTTCCCTTTACGCCAGCACTCTTCCGAGGAAACCCAAGGTCAAGTTGATCACGCAGCACCCTGGCAGCTTCTCTTCCTTGGATACTCGGTGACGCCTGGCGATTGGGCGTCAGCTGCTCATCGATGAACTTGAACAGGATTTGCCACTTGTTATTGGGAGCTGACGTAGCCAAATCGAGCTGATGCTGGTAGAACCCGAGCCGTCTGATCAATACCACCAGCTCCCGATCAACATCGGAGAGTTGGCCGGATTCTCTGAATTTGAACCAAATCGCCGGAGCTTCACGCACGCGTCCGGTCGCAAGCGCTTCTTGGCTCACACCCAAGACGCTTGCCAGTTCAGGAATGATGTACCCGGGCAAATCGCGCTGGCCATCAACCCACGCCTTAAACAGGCGCGAATTGAGGCCGAGAAGAGACGCGCACGTATCTGCCGCGATATGCGCGTCGTTTAACAGGTCTTTCAACATCCCTAGGGACCCCGCCAAGAGGCGAATGGCCAAATGCCACCCGCATAGTCATTAGTGGATAGATGAGCAAGTCCCGCCAAATGTAGGCCGCAAACTCCGGAATCTAGAGTACCGGAGACAAGAGAACCCATCAATCCCACTTTTCGGGAGCGCCGCGCCTCCGAGCGCCAGGGTTCCCGTTATCGGAATCAGACCCAAAAACCAAACTTGGGTCCAAACTCTGCTGAGTGTTCGTAAATCCTACGCAGCTTGGGGGAACGAATGATGTGACAGCAGTCACGAGCCAATCCTACAAGGGTGGTGCTACAAGACGCAACCCCTGTGATCGGGGCGCTGTCAGGGTCCTGGCCCAAGACTCGGATCTCGCACGCGCCCCGGCCCTTTCAGCCCAGGAGAGCCCGGCCAGCAGGCATCGCAAGAATGCCAATTCGTCGCATTCCGTCGAGTTCTGGGCCCTCCGTGGGCTCGTAGGCATACCTTACCCCTAGTATCCGCACGACCGCCCGGAACACCATCAATGAGTCATTCCTGAATTCGGGATCTCGGCACAGTCCTGCTCAGACTTGGGTCCAACTTGGGTCCAATTACTGCCGAATATCCTGCATTTGGGTCCTGATAGACGCACCACCAACCCCAACGAGTCAACAACATTGCTAACCGGTTGCTGTTTCGGGACCAGGGGGTCGGAGGTTCAAATCCTCTCTCCCCGACCATTAAAATCAACAATTTACGTTGATCTGATCCGGCTGGACAGCCTGGGGTTCCCAGAAGGGTTCCCAATCTTCGACAATTCCGTCGTTGGGGAGGCCCTTCAGCGGAATTGCGATTTTCCTCCTCTCCTCTTTCTCATCTGGTTCAGCAAATACGGCTTCGACGACCCGGCTCACCGCCTCGACGCGTTCGTTCCACCACGTCTTTGAATAGACATCGAGCGTGATACTGCCCGAGCTACCCGCGTGCCCCATGTTGTCCCGGGCGACCTCGAGGCGCGCGCCGAAGCGCCGCATCAGGCTGGCGTGCATGGTCCGAAAGCTCCGGAAGTCCACCGTCTTTGGCAGTCCCAGCTTCTCCGCCACCGGCTTCAAGTGCCGGTGGAGAAGGTTATGCCGATCCAGTGCCTTGCCGTTCCCGTTGGCAAAGATGAGATCGTCGGGCTTGCGGAACTTTTTGTTGCTGGCCCACATTCGCTGTATCGCCGCGAGAATGACGCCATGCTTGTCGAATGGCACCTCACGCTTGCCGGCATCCGTCTCGGGATGGCCTCGCAAGCCGCCCGCAATGGGGCGAGTGCCAGAGATATCGCGAGGATTACGCGGCATCGCCCGCTCTCCAGGGTGGAACGGTAGCTATCGGCCCCTCCGTCCCATCTCGGCACCTAGTGGCCGCGGTAGTGTCGCAGGACGTCGTCATTGCGCGCCCGCTCTGTTATCCCATGCAATCGATCACCCACGAGACCCAAAACGCTGCCCCTGTCCCGCGCGCACCCCAAGTACGGAATAACACAACCACAACCCCTCATGGCCGCGGCGGCAATACGCCTCCGCGGCCTTTCGCTTTCATGGAGAACTCAATGAACGACATGGACGCTTTTCTCAAAGAACTGGCGAGCGAACGCCGCGCCGAACAGGCAAGGCTCCACGCCGCATTCCCGGTTTGCTCACCCGTCGAGCTGCCGCCGGAGCTCGAACTCGCGCTCCACCGAGGGTTGTCCCTCTGCCCCGTCGCGTGCACGGCCCTGCGCCCGCCGGACCGCGCGATTGTCGCCGTGCCCAGCAACGAGCTGGAACAAATGGCATGGTGGTGGGCTCAGAACCACTACCGGTATCTCCCGAACCTGAACTGGGGCGTTGCCACGGGCCGGCAGGGCCGGAATCGCCACGCTCGAGGTTGATACGCGCCAAGCCGTTGCGTCGCCCCGCGATCTGACAGAAGAGAGCGACGCCTGGGAGAGGACCCTGCGCGCAGAGGCACGCTGGCTCTGGTTCAGCCCTTTTCGTTACGCCGGCGAACCGGTGCGCCGGCTGGCAGGAAGTTACTCCGGCTCGATGCTGCATCGGCGCGCCATCTTCGTGGTGCCTGGGCTTCCATGGCGTGCTCGCGTTTGCCGATCCTTCGGCGCGGGTCTTGGACCTGTCCCCCTGGCTGGTCGATCGCACCGGCGACACCGGCAACGAACATCGTCCTGAAGGTTGCTGAACCGCCGCGTTCACAGCAGCCGCTTCCCTGTCCCATCCACCCCCGTCCGTCCCGAACGCCTGCGCATATGCGCCGCGGCGACGGACGGACCGCGCCTCGTGAGGACTGAGTAATGATTGAGACTTGCATGCAGTGTCTGTTGAAGCAATACGTACCCGTGAGCGGCAGATGCCGCCGCTGCGGCGCTTCCTTCGGCATAGAGATCATTGAAATCAAACTCCCGAGTGCTCCCGCGTCCGAAAGCTTTCCGCGGGGCTGGGGCTTCCGCTGGGAGATGCGATCCGGTCGCTGCGCCAGAAACACTGGACGGGCGGGAACTGCGCTCGAACCCGGATGTGACGGCGACCGTGGAGGCCGTCCGCCGGCTTGTACCCCTCTTGCTCGACCGAGGGTACGGATTGAGACTGTCAGCCGACTTTTATGTCCGACGACTTGATTCAGAGGGTTCTCAAGGTGATTGCCGCTTCCAAACGCATCCCGCCAGAAACGGTTACCATCGATAGCGAGTTTCAGCAGTTGAACATCGACTCGATGGATGCGGTGGAGATCCTCTTTGCACTGGAAAATGAGTTCGACATCAACATCCCCGACGACCAGGTGCGCGGCATCACCAACGTGCGCGGCATGTGCGAAGGCCTGGAGAAGTTGATCGCCGCCAGACTTCCCAAATCGGGGCCGGCCAGTAGGAATGCGGCGCGTCGCGATTACCGGCCTCGGCGCCATCTGCGCGCTGGGCCGTAATGTGCGAGGACATCGCGAAGATTCCGGCCCGAGCGCAGATGGCGCCCAGCCGGTAATCGCGACGCGACGCATTCCTACTGGCCGGTCCCCGATTGGGGAGGTCTTGGCGGCGATGAGCTTCTCCCAGCCCCTTCCGCCGCATGCCGCGCGCGCCTTTGATGCCGCGCACCTGGTGGGCCGTGGGATATTGATATCGAACTCGTTTTCCAGTGCAAACGGATCTCCCCACCGCATCTAGAGATCGATGTTCAACTGCTGAAACTCACTATCAATGGTGGCTGGACTCAGGGCGGGATGTCTGAGCGTTTTGGAAACGAGCAATCACCTTCAGAACCCTCTGGATCAAGATCGTGGGACCATAAAAGTCGGCTGACAGTCTCCGATCCGATTACCCCCTCGGTCGAGCAAGAGGGGTACAAGCCAGCAGACACCCTCCACCGCAGTAGTGGCATCCAGGTTCGAGCGTCCGGGCCCGTCCGGGGTGTTTTTAAATCACGCTGCCAGCCGGAAGCCCCAGTACCCGCGGAAAGTTTTCGGACGCGGGAGCACTCGGGAGTTTGATTTCAATGATCTCTATGCCCGAAGGAAGCGCCGCAGCGGCGGCATCTGCCGCTCACGGGTACGTATTGCTTCAACAGACACTGCATAGAATCTCAAATGATTACTCAGTCCTCACGGGGCGCGGTCCGTCCGTCGCCCGCGGCGCATAGGAGGCGCTTTGGCACGGATGGGGCGGGAATGGACAGGGAAGCGGCTGCTGTGAACGCGGCGGTTCAGCAACCTTCAGGACGCATGTTCGTTGCCGGTGTCGCCGGTGCGATCGACCAGCAGGGGGACAGGTCCAAGACCCGCGCCGAAGGATCGGCAAACGCGAGCACGCCATGGAAGCCCAGGCACCACGAAGATGGCGCGCCGATGCAGCATCGAGCCGAGTAACTTCCTGCGGGACGGTTCGCCGCAACGAAAAGGGCTGAACCAGAGCCAGCGTGCCCAGCGCGCAGGCCCTCCCAGGCGTCGCTCTCTTCTGTCAGATCGCGGGGCGACGCAACGGCTTGGCGCATATCAACCTCAGCGTGGCGGTTCCGGTCCAGGCGTGGCACACCCAGTTTCAGGTTCGGGAGACGGTATTTTTCTGAGCCCACCACCATGCCATTTGTTCAGCTCGTTGCTGGGCACCGCGACGATCGCGCGGTCCGGCGGGCGCAGGGCCGTGCACGCGACGGGGCAGAGGGACAACCTCGGTGGAGCGCGAGTTCGAGCTCCGGCGGCAGCTCGACGGGTGAGCAAACCGGGAATGCGGCGTGGAGCCTTGCCTGTTCGGCGCGGCTTTCGCTCGCCAGTTCTTTGAAAAAGCGTCCATGTCGTTCATTGAGTTCTCCATGAAAGCGAAAGGCCGCGGAGGCGTATTCCGCCGCGGCCATGAGGGGTTGTGGTGTGTTATTCCGTACTTGGGGTGCGCGCGGGACAGGGGCAGCGTTTTGGGTCTCGTGGGTGATCGATTGCATGGGATAACAGAGCGGGCGCGCGATGACGACGTCCTGCGACACTACCGCGGCCACTAGGTGCCGAGATGGGACGGAGGGGCCGATAGCTACCGTTCCACCCTGGAGAGCGGGCGATGCCACGTAATCCTCGCGATATCTCTGGCACTCGCCCCATTGCGGGCGGCTTGCGAGGCCATCCCGAGACGGATGCCGGCAAGCGTGAGGTGCCATTCGACAAGCGTGGCGTCATTCTCGCGGCGATACAGCGAATGTGGGCCAGCAACAAAAAGTTCCGCAAGCCCGACGATCTCATCTTTGCCAACGGGAACGGCAAGGCACTGGATCGGCATAACCTTCTCCACCGGCACTTGAAGCCGGTGGCGGAGAAGCTGGGACTGCCAAAGACGGTGGACTTCCGGAGCTTTCGGACCATGCACGCCAGCCTGATGCGGCGCTTCGGCGCGCGCCTCGAGGTCGCCCGGGACACATGGGGCACGCGGGTAGCTCGGGCAGTATCACGCTCGATGTCTATTCAAAGACGTGGTGGAACGAACGCGTCGAGGCGGTGAGCCGGGTCGTCGAAGCCGTATTTGCTGAACCAGATGAGAAAGAGGAGAGGAGGAAAATGGCGATTCCGCTGAAGGGCCTCCCCAACGACGGAATTGTCGAAGATTGGGAACCCTTCTGGGAACCCCAGGCTGTCCAGCCGGATCAGATCAACGTAAATTGTTGATTTTAATGGTCGGGGAGAGAGGATTTGAACCTCCGACCCCTCGTCCGAAACGCAACCGGTTCGCAATGTTGTTGACTCGTTGGGGTTGGTGGTGCGTCTATCAGGACCCAAATGCAGGATATTCGGCAGTAATTGGACCCAAGTTGGACCCAAGTCTGAGCAGGACTGTGCCGAGAATCCAGAATTCAGGAATGACTCATTGATGGTGTTCCGGGCGGTGCGTGCGGATACTAGGGGTAAGGTATGCCTACGAGCCCACAGAAGCCAAACTGGACGGAATGCGACGAATTGGCATTCTTGCGATGCCTGCTGGCCGGGCTCGTCCTGGGCTGAAAGGG
>CAWBIG010000183.1:0-11209 GCA_963788435.1 uncultured Acidobacteriota bacterium
GTGACGTTGCCGATGCCCATCAGGATCGGCACGTCGGGGCGGCGCTTCCTTAGATCGTAATAGCGGGCGATCGATGCCGTGAAGCCGTAATGGATCGGATCGAGGATGGGATCGGCGTAGAACGGCCGACCCTTGGCGATCATGATATCGATCACCCTATCGAGAGACGCCATATCGGCCCCGCCGGCGGAGATGAGAATGGGAGCTGCGGGTCCTTCATCAACGATCGAAATCGTTTTTTCCGACAGGCTGAAAAGATAGTCGGCGCCTGCGCGCGTCGCTCGCGACAGCTCTTCGGGATTGAAGGAGTCGACGCTGACTTTCGCGCCGTCGGCGTGGAGCGCCGCAATCGAACCTTCGAGATGCGGAAAAGGGCTATCCGGCAGACACCCGAGATCAATGACGTCGGCACCGTCGCCGCGAAACTTACGCGATTTCTCGACGATCTGCTGAGGTGTTGAAAAAGTCGCGTCGACGATCTCGCCGAAGATCGTCACGTCGTACTCGGAAAGATCGATCTTTGTTGCCGTCTGACCAAGATACGCCGGCAGATCGGCGATTTCCTTCAGGGCCGCGCTCGAAGCGCGTTCCGAAGTGATCGGAAAGACGATCGAGGTCGCCGCGAAATCGGCCTGGCATTATAACTCGATCGGCGTGCTCTGGCAGCTTCAGCCGTCGCTCAACGATCTCCGTCGTCATCAAGGCCGCGACTTTTGACTCCGACGTTGGCGACGACTGGCTCGAGATCGGCGTTATTGAGCTCTTCGGCGATACGTTTTACCCGGGGTTCGGCCAGCGACCCTGTTACCAATACGATGCGCTTGGCCATCGGCGGGCATTTCCTTTTACGACTGTCTTCCGTGAATTGGCACCGAACGGCGCTCGTTGCAATCTCCTGCACGCCAGCCATCGACAAATCACGTAATTTACGGTTTCCGTGCTCGATCAGATTGGAGATGCGTTCGCATGAAGAAGGTCCTTCTCATCGGTATCGGCGCCGGGAACCCGGATTACGTCACGATGCAGGCCGTCAAGGCATTGAACGAGGTCGACGTGTTCTTCTTCCTCGATAAGGGACAGGAGAAGGAAGATCTCATCAAGCTTCGAAGAACGATCTGCGAGCGGTTCATAGAAGAAAAGTCTTATCGAATTGTCGAGGTTCCGGGTCCGGAACGTGACCTCGGAGCACCTGATTACAAGTCAGGTGTCCATGCGTGGCACCTCGACAAAGCGCAGATCTTCAGCTCGCTCATCTCGAATGAGCTTGGAGACGACGAGGTCGGCGCGTTCCTCGTTTGGGGTGATCCTTCTCTCTACGACAGCACCTTGCGGGTGATCGAGCAGATCATTTCGCATGGAACGCTGGCGTTCGAATACGAGGTCATTCCCGGTATCACCAGCGTGCAGGCGCTTGCGGCCGAGCATAAGATCGCGCTGAACCCGATCGGCGAACCGGTTCATATCACGACGGGTCGGAAGCTTCTGGAAGGTCTTCCGGGCTCGGTCGATACGGCGGTGGTCATGCTCGACAACGGGTCGGGCCTCAGGGCCCTGATCAACGAAGACGTCGATATTTTCTGGGGCGCATACCTGGGAACGCCAGACCAAATCCTGATTTCGGGCAAGCTCAAGGAATGCGTCGACGCGATCGAAGAGGCCCGCGCCGAAGAGAGAGAACGCAAGGGCTGGATCATGGATACGTATCTGCTTCGGCGCGCGCCGCGGTCGTAACTCAACGCTTCGTTTCGAAGTCGTCCCAAGGTGGGTTTTTGCCAAAGCGCTCGACGAGAAAATCGATGAAGACGCGCGTTTTCGCGGCAAGATAACGGTTCGGCGCATAGAGCGCGTGAATGGTCAGATCGGCCGGCCGGTTGTCCGGCAGAACGATCTTCAATCGCCCCGCTGCTATATCCTCACCAACTATGAAGGTCGGCAAGCTCGTGATGCCGATGCCTTTCACCGCGGCGTCTCGCAGCGCGTCGCCGTTGTTCGACGACATACAGGAGCCGATCGAAACGGAGATCGGCTGGCCCTTTCCGTCAGGTGCCAGCGCTGCATCGAGGTGGTGTGGCCATAGCTCAAGCAGCGATGATCGATCAGATCGGTGGGCACCTGAGGTGTGCCGTGCTTCTTCAGGTAATCGGGCGAAGCAACAAGGACGATACGCGCGGACGCGATGCGGCGCACGATCAGGCTCGAATCCGTAAGCTGCCGATCCGCACCGTTATGTCGGCGCCTTCTTCGAGCGGATCTATGAACCTGTCGGTCAGTATCAACTCGACCTTGAGATCGCCGTAGCGGATCATGAAGTCTGCGACAGCCTCACCGAGATAGAGCGTCCCGAAGGACATCGGCGCGTTGACCTTCAAATCCCCTTCGGCTCGTCGTGAAGGCGTGAGATCTGAGCTTCCGTTTCCTCGATCTGCGCCAAGATCGCCATGCAGCGCTCATAGTAGGCGAGGCCAGCTTCGGTGGCTGACCCGCCGTGTTGTACGGTCCAGCAGACGCGCGCCGAGCATCTGCTCAAGCACCATAACGCCCTTGCTGACGGCCGATCGCGTGAGGCCGAGCCTGCGGGCCGCCTCGGCGTAGCTGCCGCTGGCGACCACCTTTACCAGGGCGTTCTGGCCTCAAGCTTGTCCATTTGTATCCAAATTGGAACCAGAGTGCTCGAATTATCGCGTATTGAGCAATTTACGTCAACGCATGATAAATGATCCGGTGAGCGGCTAGAGCCGCAACAGGAAGCGAATTCGAAGGTGCTTGGAGACACTCATGACCAAGGTTCTCGTTCTCTACGGCTTCGCCGGAGAGCATGGCTTTGCTTCGAGTTCCTCGGAAATGCTCCCAGGTCCTCGATGGATTTTTCCAGATCGGCGAGAACGTCTTCGCCCTCGCGAGCCAGCTCGAAGTATGCCTCGATGTCGCTGGTGCGGCGAACGAGTTCGTCGTCGTCGCGGATGAGCGACTCCAGGCGTTTTGCGGTCGCGCATCAACGGCTTGGCTTGCGCCGGGATTGGTCCACAACGCCGGGTCGGCTAATTTCTTTTCAATGTCGGCGAGTTCCCTGCGGAGGCGGGCAGGGTCAAAGATACTCCCGCAGGTCGCGCACCTGGTTGCGCACGGGAGCGTAGGCGAATTCGAGATCTTGAACGATGCCATGATTTGCTCTTGAGACCTGACTTTGAATTGGGGTCAGCGAGGCGGCGGTCCGCAAGTAGCGGGATGCATGCGGCTTGCGGAGGGACCAACCGATCGCCCCTATAGAAAGTATGGCACAGAGCCAGGCGAAGACGTCGCCGTGGGCGGTGTAGAAGGTGATGTCGCTGCGGAAGGCGAACTGGGCGGGGAGCACGTCGACCTGGTGGCGGGGAATGCTCTGGCGGACGCGGCCGTAGGGATCGATGGCGGCGGTGACGCCGTTGTTGGTGTCGCGCAGAATCCAGCGGCGGTTTTCGATGGCGCGCATGCGGGCGATGTTGAGGTGCTGCCAGGGGGCGCTGGTGTCGCCGTACCAGCCGTCGTCGCTGGGGTTGACCAGAACCTGGGCGCCCGTTGCGCGCGAACTGCCGCACTTCATCGCCGAAGACCGCCTCATAGCAGATGAGGATGCCGTAGCGGTGCATCTGGCCGTCGGCGGACTGAATGCGGAAGACGGTGCGGTCGGTTCCCGGAACGTAGTTCGCAACTTTGCCGGTGAGTTTGCGCGCGAAGAAGAAAACCTTTGGAAAGGGAACGTATTCGCCCCAGGGCACGAGGTGGATTTTGTCGTAGCGGCCCGACCTCGTTGCCGTCGGCCGTGAAGACCATGGCGGAGACGTGATCCACCGACCCGCCGGCTTCGGGGTGGAAGTCAGAGCCTACGCCGCTGACTATGAGCGGTGCATCGTCGCCGCGCGCGATGGCGGACATGGCGCTCTTGAAGCGGGCTTCCTGTTGGAAAAACGGGGCCGGGGATTCCGGCCAGACCACCAGATCGGGATGGATAGGGTGAGGCGGGCAGACGATTTCGCCGGTGGTTGCGCCGGTTTGGGGAATGCCCGCGATGTAGGTCTTGCACTGCTCGGCAGCGAGGCGCTTGAACTCGGCCATTCGCTGGTCCCACTCGCCGGGTTCGAGCCAGTAGCCGGTGTCTTCCACATCGAGATTGGGCTGGATGAGGACGGCACTGGCGCTGGGAAGCGGCGGAACGGGCTTGCTGGAGATGCCAGTGATTGCGCAGATAAGGAGGGCCAGGCCGCACGCGAGCAGAGCCCATTTTGAGAGCTTTGTGCGTTGATGGCCGCGGCGCGGAAGCAAGCCGGCGGCGAGCAGCGCGTTGACTGCAACCAAGGTGAAGCTGATGCCGTAGACGCCGGTCCAGGGCGCGAGCAGAGTGACGAGCGAATTGTCTACCTGCGAATAGCCAAGCTGATCCCAGGGGACGCAGGTGATGCGCGCGGCGGCGAGGTCGATGGCGGTCCAGAGGAACGGCGCCAAGGCGAGGGCGAGGTAGGTTGAGCCGGTTCTGCGCTGGACGAACGCGAGCCCCAGGCCGAAGAGGCCGAAGTAGCCGCCGAGCACGAGGCTGAAGAGGAGCAGGACCAGGGCGGAGAGGATCGGCGGCAAACCGCCGTGGATCAGCATGGTGTCGTAGATCCAGTAGCAGTTGCCGGCAAACCAAAGGACGCCGCAGACGTAAGCGATCAAGAAGGAACTGCGCAGCGGGTGGCGGTCGTCTTCAGCCATGTGCATGACCGCCCAGATGAGGGGAACCAGTCCAAACCAGGCCACGAGGCTGCGAGCTGGGGGCATGGGTCCGGCCAGCGGAAATGGCAGCTCCAGCAACGCGGCGCTGAGTCCGGCTGCCGCCCAGTACTTGGGAGTGTCCAGTTGCATCCTGGGGCGAGTGTAACGCATTGCGGGGGCGGGCCAGTTTCCGAAGCGGATTGAATCCACATGCGGTCCTCACGCTCCCGCGATAAAATGGATGGATGATCCACCTCGCCATTTTTGGTATGCGCCTACTCGAGGTCATGTTTTTTGTGGGCTTGGCAGGTTCTACGATCGTGATTCTCATCAGCTTCATCGAGGATGGAAAAGAGCTCTTTGGCAAAGACTAAATACTTGCAAGGAAGAGCCTTATGTCGTCCTCATTGACTCGTGCGCGAATCGGCTCTAAACTCAGCCCAGGGCGAGCGCAGAAAGCGCGAGTATTGAAAGCTCCTGGGATAAAAGAACGTCCGGGCACGTGGCCGGCAACCAACTAATGGCATCTACTCGTACGACCGTAGCCCCACCCTCCGACCGCGTGCGGCTCATTGTGGCATCCTCCGTGATGCTCACATTCATTTCCTTCTGGCGCGCCGCCGCCATTGTCCTCAATGACCTTGGATCGTCAGCTTTCTATGCCGGCGGGATCGCCGAGCAGGCCATCGGCAAGGCGGCGCCGTGGTTCATTCTGGGCATCATGCTGTTCAGCTTCGCGGTCCGGGCCGTGTACGTGGAAAGCTGTTCCATGTTCACCCGCGGCGGCGTCTACCGCGTGGTCAAGGAGGCGCTGGGCGGAACGTTCGCCAAGTTAAGCGTCTCCGCGCTGATGTTCGACTACATTCTGACGGGGCCCATCTCAGGCGTGTCCGCGGGGCAGTACATTACCGGGCTCATGAACGAGCTCATGGGGGTCGTCAACCATTATCACTGGCTTCCTCCGGCCCTGCAGAACGCGCATGGGGGCGCCATCCAGTTCGACATGAACGGGACCTCGGCCGTGTTTGCCGCCATCGTCACCATTTACTACTGGTGGCAGAACGTGAAGGGGATCGAGGAGTCGAGCGACAAGGCGCTGCGGGTGATGCAGATCACCACCGTGATGGTGATCGTGCTGCTGGCGTGGGGCATTTACTCGGTGTTGATGCAGGGGGTTCACCTTCCTCCGCCGCCGACACCCGCCAACATCCACTTCAGCAAAGACGCGCTTGGTTTCCTCAAGGGCACCCCGCTATTACCTTACTTTGGTCTTTTCGGCATCGTCATGGCGTTTGGCCACTCGATTCTGGCCATGAGCGGTGAGGAGAGCCTGGCCCAGGTCAACCGCGAGATCGAACATCCCAAGCTGAAGAACCTGAAGCGCGCGGCGATCGTCATCGCGATTTACAGCCTCATCTTCACCGGCGGCGCCACCCTGCTGGCGTCCATGCTGATTCCCGATGGCCCGCGCACCCTGATCTACCAGGACAACTTGATAGCCGGCCTCGCCATGTACATGACGGGCCCGATGGCGGCCCGGATCGCCTTCCGCATCTTCGTGGTAGTGGTCGGTTTTCTGATTCTTTCCGGCGCCATCAACACATCCATCATCGGATCCACGGGAGTACTCCAGCGCGTGGCCGAGGACGGCGTGCTGTCCGATTGGTTCCGCAAGCCCCACCGCAGATTCGGGACCAGTCACCGCATCGTGAACCTCGTCTTCGTGCTGCAGATGTTCACCATCATCGCGACCCGCGGCAATGTGATTACCCTGGGCGAGGCCTACGCGTTCGGCGTGATCTGGTCGTTCACGTTCAACTCGCTGGCGATGCTGGTGCTGCGCTGGAAGTACCATGGGGAGCGCGGCTGGAAGGTTCCGCCCAACATTCGCATCGGCAAGACCGAAATTCCCATCGGCCTCAGTTGTGTGTTTTTCGCGCTGCTCTCGGTGGCTATAACCAACCTGTTGACTAAGTCGGTGGCGACGGTAAGCGGCGTGGCCTTTGCCGCGGCGTTCTTCGTCATCTTCAGCATCTCCGAGCGCGAGAACCAGCGCAAACACGCGCTGACCGCCCGGCAGATGAAAGATCATTTCCAGCTGGAGCACCAGGACACGATCAGCCGGGAGTCGGTGGCGATCCGGTCCGGCGGAGTGATGGTGACGATGCGCGACGCCTCCAATCCCTTCGCGCTGAAATGGACGCTGGCGCGCCATGCCAATGACGACACGGACGTGGTGGTGCTGAGCGCGCGCATTATGGGCGCCGGGGGGCCGGAGTTTCTGAGCGCCGAGGAACAGAGCTTCAGCGAGCACGAGCAGATGTTGTTTACCAAGGCCGTTTCGGTGGCCGAAAGCTTTGGCAAGAAGGTGTCGCTTCTGGTGGTTCCCGCCGGCGACATTTTCGCCGCACTGGCGCAAAGCGCTAACTCCCTCGATGTGGATTCAGTGGTTTCGGGCGTATCCACGAAGATGACTGCCGAGGAGCAGGCCTTTCACCTGGGCCAGGCCTGGGAAGCGCTCCCCGAACCGAAGCGGCAATTCAATTTCTTTGTTGTTGAACCCGTCGGCCAGGCAAAGGTCTACTACATTGGACCGCACGCGCCCGCGCTGAGTCCCGACGACGTGCAGCTTGTGCACCGGCTCTGGCTCAATATGCGTCGGGATCCGACCGCTTCCGACCTGCATCACAGCGACATCATCACCTTCGCACTGACCCGGCTTGCGAGCCAGTACGCACGCGAAAAGACGGACGTCCTCCGCGAACTGCGCAATTGCCGCGCAGCCAATTCCGTTGAAAATGCGCTTCCGGCGCCATCTTCCGGTATTCCGCCCGAACACCCACCGGACAGTTCAGAAAACGCTACGCGCCTCCGCTGACTCACGGCGTTTTTTGATTGCCAGTGGACCATCAAGCCAGAAGGCCGCAGCGGCTGTGGAAATCCAGCCTGAAACTTACCCTTACTCGACTTAGTCTGATGCAGTTTGATTACTACGGTCCGCACTTTAGTGTATGTCTCATCTATTAAGTAACTTGATGCGGTTTTTGTTTGTCATCCGTAAATGCGTTGGTTATTGTGATCCGAAGGATAGTGGCTGGCCCGGGCCCTGCTGTTAGGCGATTCGTGGTTGGACCACCAATATCAAAAACAATCCACAGGAGGATACCCGTGGGAGTAGCTGAAATTCTTGCCCAGATCGATCATGAAATCGAGCAATTGCAGAAAGCGCGCGCATTGCTTACCGCGGCGCACGGGGGGACCAAAACGGTGCCCCGCGCCACTAAAAAACCAGCAAAGAAGCGTCGCCTCACGCCGGAGGGAAGACGGCGCATTGCGGAAGCAGTCAAGCGGCGCTGGGCTGAACAGAAGAAGACGCAAGCCCAGAAACAATCGGGGAAATAGGTACCAGTCTTGGACACGAGGGCTGTCTTTCCGACAGCCCTCGCGTCATTCGTGGCAGCATCCCAATGGGAGCGCGGGTTGGCTCGACTTCGGTTTCATACGTTCTCCGCATAAATCTGCGCGTTGGTCACAAAGCGCATCCGACTCGGGCAATATTCCTCAATAAACATCTCCGGGCGACCACTCGACAACCTTCACGCCGTCATCCACCAGTTTCTTGAGCTCTGCAGGCGTTCCGGTCAGCATGGGGAATGTGCCCCAGTGCAGCGGAAGGACGGTTTTGGCTCCGAGGTACCTGACGGCCATGGCAGCTTCTCGTGGTCCCATGGTGAAGTGGCCGCCGATGGGCAGCATGGCTACCTCAGGCCGGTATAACTCGCCGATCAGGCGCATATCTCCAAAGACATGGGTGTCACCGGCGTGGTAGAGAACCGGGCCGCCCCTGGGCATGATGACGTAGCCTGCGGCCACGCCAACATAGTGGGTTCCGGTGCTGTCCTGCGCGCCCGACGAATGCCTTGCGTCCACCATGCCCGCGGTAATGTCGCCGATTTCAACCGTACCGCCCAGGTTCATCCCGACGGTCTTCTCCACGCCCTGTTTGGCCACGTAATCGGCGAGTTCGTAAATGGCCACGACCGTCGATCCGTGCTTCTTTGCCACGGGAGCGGCGTCAGAGATGTGATCGCCGTGGCCGTGGGTGAGAAGGATGTAGTCGATCTTGGCTGGCAGCTCGTAACTCTTTGGATACTTCGGATTTTGCTCGATGAACGGATCAACCAGGACGGTGGTCCCGCCGGCGCTCTGGATCAGTACTGTTGCGTGACCCAGCCACGTAATCTTCAATCCCTGCTGCGACGCCATTCAATTCGCTCCCTCAGTGCTGGAAATTGGTTTCAGGCAGCGGCGCATGCCACGCTCCCGGATGAGTTCTTCAGATGCCGGCTTCTGGCCCGATTGACGCCGGAAGGCATGCTGTCCCTTCCCAGAATATCTCGCTTGACTGGTCCTGAGAGGAGGCGTACGTTGGAGTGAAAAGGCGAATATATGGCGAACATTGAGAGCCTCTTCCCCATCCTCGAATCCCAACCACGCCGCGCGCCGCTGGCCCGTGCCGCCGACACCGCGCCGCTTGATTCCACCGGCTGCCTCACCGAATACCGGCCCATCCAAACCCGCTCCATGATCTCCAAAGTGGTCTCCAACCGCGGCCTGCCCTTCACCCACGCCATCAATCCCTACCGCGGGTGCGAGTTCGCCTGCCGCTACTGCTACGCCCGCTACGCCCATGAGTTCATGGAGCGCACCGCGGAGGAGTTCGAGCGCAAGATCTACATGAAGCAGAACGGCGCTTGGCTGCTCAAGCAGGAACTGTCCCGGCTGAAGCCGGGGACGCATATTGCCCTGGGCACCGCGACCGACCCTTACCAACCCATCGAGCGGCGGCAGAAGATTACGCGCTCGCTGCTGGAGGTGTTCGCAAGGACAAGCAGATTTAGTCTGGGCATTGTCAGCAAATCGACACTAATCGCGCGCGACGTCGATCTGCTGACCGAGATTGCGCGGCGGCACAAGCTTACGGTGGCGCTGACGGTAACAACGATGAATGCGAAGCTGGCCCGGCTGCTGGAGCCGCGCGCGCCGCGGCCCGACCTGCGCATGCGAACCTTGGCCCGCTTGTGTGAAGCCGGCCTGCGCGCGGGCGTGCTCTGCTCGCCGCTGATGCCGGGCATTACCGATGCACGCCGTTCCATTGACGCCGTGGCCCGCGCCGCAAAGGGAGCCGGCGCGAAATTCTTCAGCTCCGGTCCGCTCTTCCTCAAGCCGTGCTCGCTGCCGACTTTCTTCCAATTCGTGGCCGAGAATTTCCCGGAGCAGCAACCGGCCTACAAGCGGCGCTACCAAAACAGCGCCTTCGTTTCCGCAGAGTACCGCAAGCGCGTCGGCGATCTGGTCCAGTCCATTTGCCGCGAGCACAAACTGGGCAGCCGCTACGATGATGACGCTACGGGGCTCGGCACGCAATCCATCGAACCGCCGGCGCTTCTGGAGTCCCTGCCGTGGCTGCCGTTCGCGTGATCTTGCTCAGCCTTCTCGGATCACCGGCACAGCCGGGCGCAGCTCGACTGGCTTGGTGGTGATGGTTATCTGTGCCGGAGTCAGTTCCGGCGCATCCCATTGCGAGGGATCCTTCGTCGCCTCAATGTGAATCTCGCCCGGCCGTTTCACGCTCTGCACAATCACCTGTGCCAGCCCGTTGAACAGCGATCGCTTCGGCGCCTTGTCGCTCTCCTGGCAATTGGGGTCGCCGTTGCCGACTCCAATGAGCTTGCCGGCACCGGTGATGTTGAACGCCAACGTGTTCATCGCGGTCGGCACCAGACGGCCGTCCTTATCCAGCACCTCGACCTTCAGAATGGCCAGGTCCTCGCCGTCGGCATCAATCTCCGTGCGGTCTGCGGTGAGGCGAAGCTGCGCCGGCGCGCCGGTGGTCTCGCGCTTTTCGGTCAGAACCACTTGCCCGCTGCGCGAGGCGCGCGCCTCGATTGCGCCCGGCTCATAGCGCACTTTCCACTCCACATGACCGAGGTGCGGCACCTTCTGGCTGCCCTGGCTCTTGCCGTTAACGAACAGCTCCGCTTCGTCCAGGTTTGAGTAGACCCACACGGGAATCTCGTCGCCTTCGCGGCCTTCCCAGTTCCAGTGCGGGAACAGGTGCAGCGACGGCTCTTTCTTCCACCACGCCGTGTAGTAGTAGAAGTAATCCTTGGGGAATCCGCACATGTCCACAATGCCGAACTGCGAGTTGATGGATGGCCAGCCGTAGGGCGTCGGCTCGCCGCGATAGTCGAAGCCGGTCCACGCAAATCCGCCGGCCTCCCAGTCGCGGGTACCGTAGAAGGTCCACCAGGTCTCCGGCGTTTCGCCCCATGGCACTACGCCTTTGTAGGAGTTCACCCAGTTACGCAACGGATCGGTGACGTAAATGCCGCGCGTGCAGATGGCGCTCGAGGTCTCAGAACCGTAGATGGCCCGCTTGGGGAAGTCCAGCAAGACCAGACTGAACGCGCCAGACATA
>CAWBIG010000184.1:0-13797 GCA_963788435.1 uncultured Acidobacteriota bacterium
CGCGGGCTCTGTGCGCGGAAAACTGACTCAGACCTAACTCGCAATCCTCCGCATCGCATTGAGAATCAGACTTTAAAGTGTTTTCCTCGCGTTGGGTCAGTCGCGTCCTGGCGCGTTCCTATCCGAAGTAAGCCGTCAGCGTCAGCACCAGCAGCAGCAACCCGAACGCGATGGCGACCGTCCCCGCGATCCGTGAAAAGTTCACGAACCACCGCTGCGGCTTCTCGCCAACTTTCCCGTCCAGCTTCCCTTCCCGCTGAAGCCGCTGATATTCGAGCGGCCTCTTGTGCCGGAACTCCTCTTCGCTCTCCACACCCGTGAAGATCACCATGTCCATGGGAAAACTGTCCGGCCTCAGGTGGGTGTTCACAAAGTGAATGGCGAAGATGAACAGGATGGCCAGCAAGCCTTCCTCGCTGTGGATAATCAGCGCCGCGTTCAGCGCCCATCCGGGCAAAAAGTGCGCAAAGAACGGCGCAAACCACATCGCGTAGCCTGAAAAGCCGATCACGATCATGCCCCAGAAGACCGCCCAGTAATCGAACTTTTCCCAGTAAGCGTAGCGCTCGAACTTCGGCTTGGGGCCGAGACCGACGAACCACCGCATGTGGTTGAAAATATCCTTCACGTCCTTCCAGTTGGCCACCATCGAAGTGGCGCCCCAGAAGATCCCCTTCTCGTGATGCAGCAGGCGCTGGACAAGATCTTTCACGTGCACCAGGAAAGCGATGGTGAGCACCAGCGCGCAGAACTTGTGAAAGAACAGGATGGCGCCGAATCCGCCCACCGCGCGCGCCAGGCCCCGCGCCCAGATGCTCTCACTGAAGCGCAGCGGCAACCCCGTTGCGGCCAGGCCAAGGAACGAGCTGAACAACACCGCGTGCAAGGTCCGCTGCGCGGAGGTGAATCGGGTAAAGTAGCGGTCTGTCGATGCCGCTGTTGTCTTCGGCTCTACGGCCGTTTGTGGCTCAGGCATGGTGGTTTCTCCCCGCCGAGTTCTTCCTGACCTGGTCAAGCCGCGAGCGGACCAGCCACAGGATGGTGTGAAGGATAAAGAAAGTGAGCACGCTGATCAGCAGCACATTCATGAACAGGCGTATGAAGTAGAGCGCCGGATTCAGCTTGCGGTCATGGGCGTTGGCGTGCGGCTGATACTGCACAAAACTCAGGTTGGCGCCGGCATGGCAGCGCCCGCACGTAGTCACCAGGTTCGCCTTTGAGACCGGCGAAGCCGGGTCACTGGCGGGCAATATCTCGTGCGCTCCGTGGCAGTCCCAGCACCGCGCCGTCTCCACGTAACCGCCCAGCGAGCCCAGTTGCGAGTGAAACGTATCGCGGTAAGTGGATAACTGATCCTTGTGGCATGAGCCGCAGATCGGGGTCGACTGCATGCGGAATTCCGACTCCGTTGGCTGCAGAATGGCGTGCGCCGTGTGGCAATCAGTACAGACCGGGGCTTTCAATTTGCCCTGCGCGATTGCCTTCCCGTGCACGCCGAGCTGGTAATCGTCGTTGATCTTGGCGTGGCACGTGCCGCACGTCTTGGGAATGTTGGCTTTGAACGTGGGACTCGACGGGTCGGTATGGCTCTTGATGTTGTGCGAGCCGTGGCAGCTTTGGCAATTGGCCGCCACCAGCAACCCTTCCTTGCTCAGCGCAAACCCGTGAATCGAATCAATGTAATGCGGGTAGACGCTGGCCAGCCCGTGTTTCTGCCCCATGCCGTTGTTGCCATGGCACCGCCCGCACGTCGCCGGGATGTTCAGCGGATAAACCGCCGACCGCGCATCTGCCTTGGGAAAAACTGCGTGCGCGTCGCCGTGGCAGCTGGTGCACGGATGCTCCTTCGAATCCGCGTGCACGCTGCCCTTCAATGCGCTCGCCTGCTCCGCGTGGCACGTAGAGCACTCTACCTTCGCCGGATGATCCGGATGCGGATACGCCTTGATGTCCGCGTGGCAGTCGCCGCATTGCAGGCTGCCGTGGATGCTCGCGTGAAACTTGTCGCCATCCACCCCGATCTTGTGCCCCGATCCATCGGTCATTGTCTGGTCGCCATGGCAAGCCAGGCAATCGGTCTGCGGTGCGGCCGTCGCCACACCCAAACCTAGCAACAATCCCAATGTCCCCAATCGAAGGGCCAGCGCAAGCAATGGCGTGATCCCCGGTATCCGCACACAGCGCACGATCGGGTTTCCAGGATGAGTTTGGGGCTGGGCCACTCGCGGCCCCTTGGCTGAGCTCGATTCTTGTTGCGCGGCTTCCGCCATTCTGCCGTCTTCTTTCTCCGGGCGCGATTTCCGGCCAGCACACTTCCTGCGGGTGCAGGCGGCTGGATTAGAGTCTCCACATGTGAGAAGACTCCGAACAGCAAGGTCCAAACAGTGACTCCCATCACATTCCGTTGTGTCCGTTGACCAATCACGCCAAATGTTTATGCGATCTCGCTCACATGCGGAGCCCCTGCGAAGGCCAGATTCGTGATCGCCAACACGATCGCCATTCGATCTCCTCAATATGCCTGCGGAGGGACCACGGGCCTTTCACAGGCTGCGGAAAAACTGATGTTTCCTTGCCCAATTGCGTTGGGCTGAAGTTTTTCACGCCTTTTGGCCGGCGTTATTGTTGGGTTTCGGTTGTTGTTTTACATCTGGAGGCCGTTTTCTCAACCTCCAGAGACACTTCGGCCCTAAGCGGGCATTGTTTGAATCGGAATCAGTCTCCGCATGCGCACCAAGTTATACGCAGCGATGGTCAGGCGGTAGAACCAATCCACCCTTTTCAGTCCGCGCAGCTTTACCTGGCGCAGTCCTGTTCTCAGCTTGGCCCAGCCGAAGACCCGCTCGATGAGCTTGCGTTTGCGCTGACTTATTGCGCTTCGCTCATCCGATCGCTCCTCCGGGCGCAGGCGATTCTTCTGCAAGTTTCCCTTCACATACTCGCTGACGTGTGGCGCTACCTCACGTTTGCGCAGTGCTTCGACGAATCTCTCCTGCCGATAGCCCGTATCGGCCCCCAGCGTGATCTGCTTCCCGGCTCCTGGTTCGGCCCTCAGAGACAGTGTCCGGTCCAGCATCGCGATCCCTGCCCCGGCCTCGGCATCGGCCGCAGCCAGTGTGGCTTCGGCAGCTACCACCAACCCGTTGCGGTTCTCTGTCAGCGCGTGGCCCTGATAAGACGGAACCGACTTGTCCGCCGTTGCCTTCTTGTATAAACGCGCATCCGGGTCGGTCGTCGACTCCACCTTGTCGCGCAGCAGAACTTCACCACCCCATCCCGAACCGGAACCCGGAGCCGGGGGATCGGACTTCCCCTTGAAGCTGCGCGCCGAGGCCCAGGCTTGAATCAGCGTTCCATCCACGGTGAAATGCTCCTCACTTAGCAGATCGTGCTCCCGCGCCTCCACCAGCACCGCCTCAAGCAACTGCTGGCTCACCGCGCCGCCGATCAACCGCTCTCGGTTCTTGGTAAACACCGTCACATCCCAAACCGGATCGTCCATCTCTAAACCAACAAACCAGCGGAACAGCAGGTTGTAGTTCAGTTGCTCCATCAACTGGCGCTCGGAGCGGATAGAGTACAAAATCATCCGCAACGAGGCACGTAACAGCCGCTCCGGCGCTATCGAGGGGCGTCCAGTGGTCGAATACAACTCGTCCAACTGAGCGTCCATCTTCTCTAACGCGCGGTCCACCATCGATCGAATCTGCCGAGATGGATGGTCACCAGGAATCCGCTGCGCTAACGTTACATAGCTGTACATCGCCGTCTGGTTGTGGTCATCTCCGCGCATGTCTCTTAACTAATCCAAATCCCTGTGGAGAAAAAGTATCTACAAACAGACTTTTTCCGCAGCCTGTGAAGGCCCCTTACACACGAATCCGGAGGAGCTGGCCTTTAGGCATGGGCGTTCGAAATCGAACATCCCCCGTGGAAAACGAACACCTGGGCCACAATTGCGCCCCCGCGCGACCCCAGCAATCGGTCTGGATTCATCAGCTTGCCGCATGGCGCCGATTGGTATGGCGATTGCTCCATACTGCCCGGACGCCCTTCCCCGATTCATCCTTCCTCCGGAGGCAATCCATGTTCGATTTGCGGATTTCCCGGGCCCCTATCCGGCAAGCGACGCACATCCTTTGCGCCCTTGTGCTCGCGGCAATCGCCGCCTTCCTGGCTCCCGCATTCGGCGGTGCCTGGCAGCAGCCATCCACCGCATTCCCGGCTCCTCAAACTTACCCACTTACTGACACCGCGGCGCTTTCCGTCATCGGCGGCAAAGCCGAACTCGCCGAGTATCTCGGCCGCAAAGCCGTCCGCCTCACCACCAATCAGCAGAGCGACATCTTCGCCTACGTCAACGGGTCAGCCATCCAGGACGGCGTCATCGACGTCGACATCGCCGTCAAAATCACCACACCGCCCGGCGTGCGCATGCCCGGATTCACCGGCATCGCCTTCCGCGCCCGCCCTGATCGCTCCCATTACGACATGTTCTATCTGCGCCCGCGCAACGCCCAGTCCGACGATCAGGCCATGCGCAATCACTCGGTCCAGTACGTTGCTAAGCCGGACTTCGACTGGTACCCGCTGCGCCGCCAGTGGCCCTGGATCTACGAATCCTGGGCCGACCTGAAGCCGGAAACCTGGACCCACGTCCGCATCGAGCTCCACGGCCGCACCGCCAGCCTCTTCCTCAACGGCTCCAGTTCGCCGTCTCTAATCGTCAACGGCCTGAAGGGCGAGGACCTCAGCGGTGGCGTAGCGTTGTGGGGTTATCCCGGCGAAGAGTCCTATTTCTCCAATCTCCGCGTAACTCCCGTGAATCCCGAGCCCATCCACAACGGCAGCGACGCCTCCGGCAAATGGCATGTCGTCTTCGGCAGCGACTACGGCCGCTATCAAGGCACTCTGGATCTCCATCGCGACGGTACGGCGCTCACCGGCGCCCAGGGCGCAGCCCTGACCGGGACCTGGACCGGCGACTTCGGCTCCAACCTGCCCGTCACCGGCGCCTGGCGCAATGGCTACGTCGAGCTAGCCTTCACCGCGAACTGGCCAAAAGAAAACGGCAAACCCGAAACCGAGCCAGTCCCCGCCAAGCTGGCCGGCTGGATCGACGACGACAACGCCGCCGGCCGCATGAAAGTGGAAGCCCGCGCCGACGGCCCATGGACCGCCGAGCGTGTGCCGTAGGACAAAGGTAGTCGAGCCCGCTTAATGACATCGCGCGCGATATGATATCATTTTATGGATGAGGCTGGTGGTCGACACCGATGTAGTTGTCGCCGCGATGCGGAGCCCGCGCGGTGCTTCTGCCGAGCTATTGCGCCGGGTTGATGCCCGCAAAGCCACTATGTTGCTTACCGTCGCGCTGGCTCTCGAGTACGAGGCCATCTGTACGCTGGCTGAACACCGGCTAGCTTCAGGGCTCAGCGCGCCGGAAGCGGGAATTTATGTGAATGGCCTGATTGGGATGGCGGAGCCGGTCAGGGCGTTCTTTCGATGGCGTCCGCAACTCCGCGATCCGGGGGACGAACTCATCCTTGAGGCGGCCGTGAATGGGCAGGCCGATGCAATTGTCACGTTTAACGTGAGCCACCTGCGCGATGCGCACAAGAATTTCGGGATTGAAGTCATTCGCCCTGGCGAAGCACTGAGGAGGATCGAGAAATGACGACACGAACTTCAACATTCCCCCTGCGTCTGCCGATCTCGATGAAAGCAGCTCTGGAAAGGATCAGCGAGCGCGACGGAACCAGCATGAACCAGTTTCTGGTGATCGCCGCAGCGGAGAAGATCGCTGCCATGGAGACAGAGCGTTTCTTTGCGGAACGAAAAGAGAGCGCGGATCGCAAGGCACTTCGCCGCATCCTGAATCGTAAAGGCGGCGAGCCGCCCCGCCCCGACGACACGATCGGCTGAAATCTCCGTCCTCATACCCGCGGCATTAGCCGGCTGGTTCGACGGCGACAACGCCTCTGGCCGCATGAAAGTGGAAGCCCGCGCCGACGGCCCTGGACCGCTGAACGCAACCCGTAGCACGATACCCGGTAATTCAGCCACTGCTCAAACTCATGGGTTGTGCGATGCTAGCCAAAGGAGAAACCGTGCTCCGGCGTCCGCTGAAAACTGCGCTCCCACTCGCGTGCTTTACCCTGCTCTCGTCTTCCCCGCTGGTTCGCGCCCAGAACACAGGCATGGTCGCCCTCGTCATCAAGCCCGTACCAACGCTCGATAGTAACCAGGACAGCCCCCATTCCCCCAGGGACCCATCGATAGTCTTCGAAGTGGCGTCGATAAGGCTGTCAAAATTCCAGCAGACAGGAGGAGAAGGGAGCTTTCGTTCCGATATCGAATACGCGTCGGACGGCCTGACCCTGAGCAATCTCGGTGTTGATGAAATGATTCAATGGGCGTTCGGCGTGCAGCACTTTCAAGTAGCTGGAGCGCACCTGTTAAAAGACCAGCACTACGACGTGCGTGCCAGGGCCGGTGAGGCGGCAAAAGTCAGCACGCTGCGCCTCATGCTCAAGAATCTACTGATCACTCGGTTTGGCCTCCGTTTCCATTGGGAACAAAGGCGAACCGCCGTTTATGAGATGGTTGTCGATCGGGGCGGTCCGAGGCTTCCCGAAAATAAGGCCGACGAGCATCTGCCATCCTACCCCAGAGAATCCTATCCCAGAGTGGCAGGCGGCGACTTCGTCTTCACCAACGTCACCTTGCCGGAATTCGCCGACCAACTCTCCGAACTGCGCGGCATCGCCCTGCCAGTCGTTGATCGCACTGACATCCAGGGAATATACGACATCACCTTGAAATCGGCGGCTCGGGCAATTCTGGATTCGGACGAATTCACCCTCCCCGACCTTATCCGGAAGCAGCTCGGTCTCAGGTTGGTCTCAGCCAAAGACCCTTTCCAAATTCTCGTTGTAGACCATATTGAGAAGCCCTCTCCCAACTAGCTCCTCGCGATTGGAGGGACGAGGAATCTTGCGAGCGTCGACGGTCAGGTCGGCCGGCCTCGGACTCATGTAGCCCCACCGCGCCCCCGCCCTCTACGTGATGTCAATCACAGGCTAACGTCCCCCCGCTCAAGCACAATAGGCGCGCTGCTGGAGGAATGCCTTATGTCTACGGTTGCGCTTTCCGGCGTCAGTTCCATGCTCACGCTTCCCACTGATGCCATTCGCCAATTGCAATGGCGTTTTGCCGACCGTTTCGACCTGCAAATGCTGGTGCAGAGCGCTCGCGGCGTGGCGCGAACCATCGTGGCGCAACTGGTGGCCGCCGGCGAGCGCAACACCCACGAATGGACTCCGCTCAAGGAAGAAATGCTGGAGGCGTTTGACCGCGCCGGACTCAGCGCCATCTTCATGGAGCCGGACCAGGGCGGCTTTATCGCCGGCCCCAAGAACCTGGCCCTCGCGCTGGCGGCTTTCGAGCTTGCCTGGGTTGACGGCGGCGCAGCCACGGCCAGCCTCGCCGGATTCCTCGCGCTCTCGCCCATCCATGAGCGCGGCACACCCGAGCAGGTGCAGCATTACATGTCGCTGGCCGCACCCCCGCAACCAGGGGAAGACCGCAAGCCCCTCCGCGGCGCGTTCTGCCTCACCGAGCCCATCCCTTACGTCGGCGTCGATACCGGCATGTTGGGCGGCAAGGTCCGCATTGCCCGCTGGGACGAAGGCGAAGAGCCCTGGCTTCAGGTGGACAAGCGCGGCCGCTTCATCACCAACATCGCCACCGCCAACTTCGTCACCGCCGCCGTCAACTCTGACGATCCACGCATCAAGGGCACCTGCGTCATCATCCTGGAAGAGACCGACGAAGGCACCTTCGAGCGCGGCACCGCGACCAAAAAGCTGGTTCATCAGCTTTCTTCCACCGGCGACCCCGTCCTCAACCTCAAGGTTCCGGCCAGCCGCATCGTTGGCGGCTACACCGTCAAGGCCGGCGTCATCGTTCCCAACTTCACGCACAGCGAAATCATCGAGGCCGTCTTCCGCCGCACCCGCGTCACCGTGGGCCTGATGACCGCGGCCAAGCTGCTCTCCGCCGTCGAGCCCGTCATCCGCTACCAGCGCTCGCGCTTCCGCGGCGCAGAGGGCGCGCGACCCGGGACCATCCGTTACCAGCAGGGCATCCAGCAGCGCGAAGATGCGCTGCATCGACTTGTCGACGTGTGGGCCTGCGGCGAAGCAGCTTCCTCGCTCGGCTTTGCCTGCGCCCGCCTGTTTGACGAGCTCGACCCGCTGGAAAAGGAAAAAGACGCTCTGCTCAAGGAGCGTGGCATCGCTGGCGGCCGCGCGGAAATCAAGGCCCTGCGCGAATCCGAGATGAGCGCCATCGAGTTCCTCGGCCTTCGCGCCAACGATCCCCGCCGCGCCGAACTGGAATCTGACCCCCTCGTCCACTTTGTGCTGAAGGATGCCGAGGCCAACGTCCTCTGTCCCGCCACCAAGCTCTGGAACACCGGCCACGGCGCCAACCTGATGCGCGAAGCCGTCAGCCTCATGGGCGGCTACGGCATCACTGAAGATTGCCCCGGCTTCCTCGCCTCCAAGTGGATGGACGCGCAGCTCGAAGCCACTTACGAGGGCCCTGAAGCCGTGCAGCGCCGCCAGCTCACCGTCACCATGATCAGCGACGTCTTCCTGGCTCTCTTCCGCGCCTGGACGGTGGAGATGCGCCACATCGCCTCTACTCGCCCCGGCACCGGCGCATGCACCCTGGCCTCGGCTATGCAGATGTGGTTCTGGACCCTCAACCACCTGCAGAACTCGACCGATCCCAGTGGCAGCAAGCTTTATCACAGCCAGCGCCAAGGCGTTACCTTCGCCATGGCCGACGCCCTCTGTTGGCTGCTCGCCTCGCGCTGTCAGATCCTCGATGTGCTCGAGCTTGAAGCGCGCGGCGCCGCCGACACCGCCCTCGCCGAGCTGCTCCCCGGCACCGTGCAGTTCCTCAGCGACCTCTGCCATGTGCAGGCTGCCAAGGCTGCCGGCGAGGTCAGCCGCATTTCGGCTGAGCTCGTTTTCGGCTACAAACGCCATCCCTCTTGGAACGACGCCGGCTGCAGCGAGTGCTTCTCTGCCAACGAGATCGAGGAATTGGAAGAAACCATGCCCGGCATCACCGCCATGGTGCTCGACGTCCTAAGGGCCGACGGCAGCCATCCTGAGAAAGCCGGCCCCTGCGCTGCCTGTGGCCGCGAAAGCGACTTCCTGAACCTGCAGAGCAAACTCAGCCGCTGCCTCAGCGGATCCCGCCTCGCCAAGGACCGCGCCGCAGAAACCGTCTCCACCGTCATGATCCCTGAAGCCCTGGACTATCCGCAGTGAGTCCGCAATGACACCTTTGCGAGGTCCGCAATGAACGCACTCAGTCAAGCCGACGGATTGGGCGAAGACCTTCGCCAGACCATGGACGTTGATATCGCCTGCGCGGGATTTGGCCCCGCCATGGGCGGATTCCTGACCACGCTCACCCGCGCCTGGGCCGAGAATCCCGCCGATCCCGTATTTGAGAGTGCCGCCGCGCCAGGCATACCGCTGCAGGTGGTCTGCTATGAGCGCGCCGACGATCTTGCCGCTGCCGTCAGCGGTGTGGTCACGCAAGCCCGCGGCATTCGTTCCAGCTTTCCCGATTTCAAAGCGGAGGAAATCCCGCTCGCCACTGACATCCGCCACGAGCGGGTTCTTTACCTCCTCGATCCCATCGGCGCCAGCCGCCGCTCCTTTGGTCTGCGCATCGCCGACACCCTGCTCCACACCCTGGGCCGCACAGCCGGCGTCCGCGACCACGCCTTCGCCCTGCCCTGGATTCCCGCCTTCCTCCACAAGCGCGGAGGCCTGCTGCTTTCGCTCGGGCAATTCAACCAGTGGGTCGCATCGCAGCTTCTCTCCAGCGGCTTCGTGCAAATCTGGCCCGGCACGCCTGTCGCCGAGCCGCTCTTTACCGATCGCGCGGTTGCAGGACTCCGCCTGGCCGACCAGGGCGTAAACAAACAGGGCGCGCCCGCCGAGGGCTACTTGCCCGGCATGGACGTGCAGGCGCGCCTCACCGTCGTTGGCGACGGCGCAGTCGGCGCCATCGGCCAGGCCATCGACGAGGTTCTCGGCACGCCCAAAGGCCACTCCCGCCGCGACTGGGCCCTCGGCATGAAGTTCCTCATCGAACTACCGGACCCGTCTTCCGCCCCAACCAGCGAGTCCACCGAGCCCGTCCTCGAGCCCGGCACCGTCTGGCACACCCTCGGCTATCCCGAGCCGGAGATCTTCGGCTTTCTCTATACGCATCCGGATCGTCTCGTCTCCGTCGGCATCGTCGTTCCTTCGTGGATGCACGATCCCTCGCGCACCGCCTATCGCTATCTGCAGCACTTCATCCAGCATCCCGCGCTGTGGCGCTATCTCAAGAACGGCACCCTGCGCTCCTGGGGCGCTAAATCGCTGGAAGAGTCCGGCCGCCACGGCGAGCCGTTCCTTTATGGCGACGGTTTCGCCCGCGTCGGCGAGGGCTCCGGTTCCACCAATCTCCTCACCAACTCCGGTGTGGACGAGGCCTGGACTACCGGCGTGCAACTCGGAGAAGCCGTCGTCGAGCTGTTGCGCGCGGGCAAGCCCTTCACCGCTGAAAATCTCGACGCCACCTACGGCATCCGCCGCCGCGCAAGCTGGGTGGAACACGGCGCGCGCGAAGCGGAGAACTCCCGCATCGGCTTCCACCAGGGAACCATCCGCGGACTCATCGGCATCGCCCTGGCCGGGCTCACGCATGGACGCATTTCCCTCAGCGGCAGCGCGCCGCAACCTTGGGAGCAAATTCGCCGCGCCAGCTCAGCCGACACGCTCACCCGTCGCGCCGCCGCCGAGCTTGCCGTGCAGGACGGCCGCCCGTTTCACGACGCCCTCCTCAGCGCCCGCGGCTGGCCGGAGATCTCCTTTGATGGCCGCCTGCTCGTCACCCATCAGGACGCGCTGCTGATGGGCGGCAAGGTCCAGGCCGCGCCCGGCTTCGCCGATCACGTCCACTTCCGCGACCTCACTGTCTGCGCCGAGTGCGAAGACAAAACCTGCATAGCCATGTGCTCCGGCCAGGCCATCACGCTCGGTGCCGATGGGCTGCCGACCTTCGAGCGCGAGAAGTGTGTCCACTGCGGCGCATGCATTTGGAACTGTAGCCACTCCCAGGACGGCGAGCACAGCAACATTGAATTCCGCGCCGGCTCGGGCGGCCTGCACTCCGCGGAGAACTGACAGCCCGCGCAGCGAGGGAAAGACGCTAGCCCCAGGCGCAAGCCCGGGGGGGCGAAAGAGGGTGGCCCGCGTGCAAACCGAGACCAAAGAGAAGACCATGACACAAACTCTCCACATCGTCGTCTGCGCAGGCATCGTCCCCGATCCTCTTCAAACACTCGAACCCATCACCAGCACGAACGGTCCCGGGATCAAAAACGAGATGATTCTCCCAGCCATCCTCGATCCCTGGGCCGCCAGCGCTCTTTACGAAGCCGCAAATCTCGCCGCCAAAAACCCCGGCACAAAGCTCTGGCTAGTTTCCATGGCTCCCAAAGCCAAGCTCCAGCAAGTCATGATGACCATTGCGCAAAAAGCCGCATTTGAGCTTATCGCGGTCGACGGTCCTGCGTCGGGCTTCGCCGATTCCCACTCCACCGCCGCCCTTCTCGCCGAAGCCATCGCCGTCATCCCCACCCTCGACCGCTCCCGCCTCCTGCTCTTCGGCGGATGGGAGTCGGCCAGCCGCGGCGCCGGCGTCACCCTCCAGCTCATCGGCGAGCATCTCGGCATCACCGACCAATTCCAGGGCGTAGACCAAATCGATCTTCGCCCCGACGGTTCCTTCGAAGTGCTGGAACGAGTCGAAGGCGGCCGTCACCAGGCCAGCGTTTGCCTGGGGCTTCCCGCCGTCCTCGGCTGGGCCACCGGCAATCTGCCTGAGCCGCGCAACAATCCGCAGATCGGCATGGCCAACATGCGCACCGTCATGCCCACCCTGCAACGCGCCAAACCCGCAGCCCTCGCCGCCAACGGCCTCACTTACGTCTCCGCCAGCTTGCCCAAACAGCAGCGCGAGACGCGCGTAGTCAAGGACAACACCCCCGAAGCGATCGCTGAAGAGATCGTCGCCTGGATCAACGCCGGCTAGCAGGCGGCGCAACCATCGGCCCGCAAAGCGGGCGCAAGACGCTAGCCCCAGGCGCAAGCCTGGGGGGAACAACAGGACAAAGAACCCAATGGAATCCATCCTAGTTCTCACCCACACCGACGAAACAAACTCACTGACCAAACCCTCCCTCGAGGCCGTCACCGCCGGCAAGGAACTCGCCGCCAGAATCGGAGCGGAGCTGACCATTGGAATCGTGGCGAAACACGCAACCACACCGGCCGCACACCTGGCTGGCGCAACCAGGCGCGTGCTTGCTGTCCAGGGCGAGGCCTTCGCCGAGCCGCGCTTTGCTTCCGATGCCGCCGCTTGCGAGGCCCTGTGGAGGGCCACGCTCGCCACCATCGTCTTCGCTCCGCACAGCTCGCGCTTTGCCCGCGTGATGGCGGCCGTCGCATATCGCGTCGGCGGAGCCATCGATACCCACGTAACCGCGATCGGCGGAACGGAGAACATTCAGGCCTCGCGCTGGTTCTACCGCCAGCGCATTGAGTCCGTCCTCACGCGCGCACAGCGCCCATGGTTCCTCATGCTCGATCCGGGCACAAAGGCCGCCTTCACCAGCGATGAGTCGCAGCCTCAACCAGAGGAGATTGCCGTTACCGCCGTGATGCCGGAGCTGCGCACCCAGGTCATCGGCTTGAAAGCAGCAGAGACCAGCGCGCAAACTATCCGCCCCGACGCCAAACTTCTCTTCGTCGCCGGCGCCGGCTGGACCCGCAAACAATCTGACGGCCAGACCCACGCCGCTGAAGCCGCCAGCCTCATCCTCGGCTTCATCAATGCCTCCGGCGCATCGCTCGGCAGCAGCAAATCGCTCGTCGACCAGGGCAGCGACGGCCAGCCCGTGCTTCCCTTCCTCACCCACATGAACCAGGTGGGCCAAACCGGCTCCACGCCGCGTCACGCCAAGGGCCTTTCCACCTGCTGCCACGGCGAAGAGCCCCACGTCGTCGGCTGGCGCTTCATCTCTGAGCGCCGCGCCATCTCCCTCGATCCCAACTGCGGCTGGACCCGCGGCAAAGCCGACGTGGTCTACATCGCCGACGCCTTCAAGGTAATGGCCAAGGTGAATGAGCTGTTGCATCGGCAGGCAACTCTACGCTAACTATTCCCGGCTTTGAGCCTCTAATTGAATTAGGATTACCGCGGTATAATCGGTCGCGAAAGAGCTGTTATGAACCAGCCTTGTTCGTTCCGCTCAGCTTTTGTGTGCCTTTCATTCCAGAGCAATCTCCCAAGCTTTCTCCGTTCACCCGCGGTCATGCTCTCCTGCGCCCTTGCGCTGCTCGCCGCCGGCTGTGGAGGCGGCTCGGCAGGCGGCAGCGGAAAAACTCCCCCTGCC
Source organism: uncultured Acidobacteriota bacterium (assembly GCA_963788435.1). Lineage (GTDB taxonomy): Bacteria > Acidobacteriota > Terriglobia > Terriglobales > Acidobacteriaceae > Telmatobacter. The sequence continues at coordinate 13,538 of CAWBIG010000184.1, forward strand.
AACCTGAGTTACCCCGCGATCACCGCCAGCGTTGGCGTTGCCATCTCCCCTGACACTCCTTACTTCACCGGAACCCCCACCAGTTTCTCCGTATCTCCCAAGCTGCCCACCGGCTTCAGCATCAACCAGGGCAGCGGGGTCATCTCCGGCACCCCCTCCGCTGGGTTGGCCGATACGCAATACATGGTGACAGCCTCCAACAGCTTCGGCTCCTCCAACGCGGCGGCCCTCCAAATTACGGTGAATCCCGTCCCGCCCAC
>CAWBIG010000185.1:0-28652 GCA_963788435.1 uncultured Acidobacteriota bacterium
GGCGGATTGCTGGCAAGCCGCAATCCACGCAGTTCCTTGACTACCAGGTAGTGAATTCCACCGTCGAAGCCGAGCGCGACCACCTGCACGTCGGCGACCACTTTGTCCGTGTCCTGACTATGAAGGAAGCAATCACGGAGACACGGCCTCTTGTGCTCGATTCACTGCTCAAGATTGCAGCGAATTTCTATGTGGTGACGGAATGGACGCCATTGACCGCCGAGCAGGCCCGCAAGGAAGTCAACAAGCGCCGCCGTCACTTCAATGTTTCGAAGACGGGCTTCATCTCGCAGATGGGCAACGATGCGGCGCAGACAAATCCCCGCGATGTCCTGGTCGATGAATCCAAACAAGCGGACATAGAGAATCTCGGCGACTGCCTGCGAGCATTGGGCGACGGCCAGCAGCTTGGCGATTTCTCCCTCACGATTGTGCTCTATGTACGCTCGATTCCGGAACTTGATCCACTTGTGGGCGAATTCAGCGGGGTTTTCACGAACGCCGACGGCAATCTTTTCGTTGAGACCTACAACCAGCTCAACGCCTACTTCGCCACAGTGCCGGGGAATTATGCACTGAACCTGCGCAGGCTGTACCTGCTGAATACGAACTACGCCGACCTGTCATTTCTGTTTACGATCCTGCCGGGCGAGAAAACGAATGCGCATCTGGATGCGGAGTACCTCGCAGTGCTTGAAACCGACAACCGCACGCCGTACTTCCTCAATCTGCACAATGGCGAAGTTGCGCACACGCTGATCCTGGGAATGAGCGGCTCCGGCAAATCGTATCTTTGCAATTTCATCCTGCAAAATGCGCAGAAGTATGCCCCATTGACATTCATCTTCGACATCGGTAGCAGCTTCCAATCGCTCACTTCAATCTTTGGCGGCTCGTACTTGAACGTCGGGCAGGAGGCGCGCGACTTTACCATCAACCCATTCTCGCTTACACCCAACAAAGAGAATCTGCAGTTCCTCTTCAGTTTCTTCCGTGTGCTGATCGAGGGCAATGAACATCGTTATCGGCTGGACTTCAAAGAGGAGCGCAGACTGTGGGATGCGATCGAACGGGTTTATGTTCTAGAACCGGAACAGAGAACGGTTTCCAACTTCGCCAACATCATCGGAGAATTGAAAGACCGCCTGCATCGCTGGACACGCGGCGGCCAGCACGGATTCCTGTTCGACAACGCCGAGGATACGCTCTCATTCAGCCGCTTCCAGACATTCAACTTTGCAGGTTGGGGAGATTCGCCAGATGTTCTGGAGCCCTTGCTCTTTTATGTTCTCCATCGGGCATCGAACGAGATTGCCGACCCGGCCAAGCTCGCCACCTTCAAGATGTTCCTGCTCGACGAGGCATGGCTTTTCATCAAAAACGAGACAATCCGCAATTATGTCGTCCAGGCACAGAAAACCTGGCGCAAACACAACGCGGCGATGATTCTGGCCACGCAATCCATCAAGGAGCTGGAGGAGTCGGGTATGTTGCAGATCGTCTCCGAGAGCTGCCCAACGAAGATCTTCCTTGCGAACCCGGAAATGAACCGGGACGTGTACCGGGAGGCATTTCACCTGAACGATACGGAAATTGACATCATTGCAGGCCTCGTTCCCCCCGGCCAGATGCTCATCTGCAAGGCGCAGTCGTCGAAGATGGTCCAGTTGAACGTCGATTCTGTTTCGCATTGGATGGCAACTAACACGGCTCCCCATAACCTCAAGAAGCGTGACTACTTCGACCGTTTCGGCATTGCCGCCGGCCTCCGCCGCCTCGCCAAAGACTTTCCATTCCGGCCTCGCACGCAGGCCGGCGCCATCACTCCAAACCCCAAAGGAGCTACCGCATGAATCGCAAACTCATCTTCATCGCCTGGCTCGCCCTGGCGCTTCCAAAACTGGCGGCCGTTGCGCAGGAACCATCGGCACGCACTGTTCAGTACCACTCCCAGGACATCGTCCCGATTCACGCCAAGCTGAAATACACGACCCTGATTGAGGTTCCGCCCACCGAGAAGATCATGGAGGCGGCGACCGGCGACAAGGACTTCTGGATCGTGGATGTGGTAGGTAACTTCTGCTTCGTGCATCCGGCCAAGGCGGGCATCAGCTCGAATCTCAATCTGATTACCGACAAAGGCAACATCTATTCGTTCACCTTACAGGACGTGTCCGGAACAACGGATGCGCCTGATTTGAAAGTATTGATCGAACCCGCTGACCGCTCCTCCATTGTCGCGGCCAGCGGGCCTCCGCAGTTTGTGCCCGCGGCCCAACTGGAGCGGACCAAGGATCAGCTCGCCGCTCTTCAATCGCACGTCGAGCAGGCTGTGGACGAGTACAAGAGCACGTACCCGGTCCAGTTGAAATTCGACTACACCTTCAAAGCGAACGAGGCCCCCTTCGATATTCAGTCGATCTACCACGACGATAAATTCACGTACATCAAGACGAATGCGCCGGAGAAATTCAGCATCTACGAGATGAAGGACGGCAAGCCGGACCTCGTCACGTATGACCTTCGCGACGGCACGTACATCATCCCGAAGGTCATGGAATCAGGGTACGTCGAGCTGGGCAAGAAGCGGATGGACTTCACACGGAAGGGGTGATTGCCATGACCGACAACAACGTCATTCCCCCGGTACTGCCTGTGACCGAGCCGGAACTGCGCCGCATGAAGATCGATCCCAAGGGTGTGCTGCAAAAGAACCTCAAGACCTTCGTGTACCTTGGGGCAGCGTTGCTTGTCATCGCAGCGGCGCTCTTCAGTTCGACCGCCAAAAAGACGCCGGCTCAGCAGGCGGCAAGCAAGGGCCAGCCTCCGCAGCCCACTCTTCAGGACAACACCGACAACAACGTCCAGGATCTGAAGAACCAGCTAAGAGCTGAGCGTGACAAAGAGGCTCAACAGCAGACAGCGGATGGCGCGAATTCCAACGATCCCGCGCTGGCGTCTGCGACGCCTGCGCAACGAGCTGCCGCCGCGGCCTACGGGCCGAATGGCGTTGCCGTCCCTTGCATTCCGAATCAGGCCAATCCGGGGCAGCCCTGCCAGCAACCGGGCTACGCCCCGGCAGGATATGGACAGCAGGCGAACGCACAGCCCCAACTATCGCCAGAACAGCAACAGGCGCAGCTCATCGCCGCGAAAGAACGCGAGCGCGCCGACGAGTCGCGCTTCGCTTCGAATCTTGTGTACTCCCGTGCCCCGGAACAGCCGCAAGTGTCGGGGCAGAAGCCGACCGCGCAGTATGTTCCTGCTGCCCAGACTGCCCAGCGGCAGGGAGAATCGAGCCTCCAGGCACCGCGAGACGCGGGAGATCCGCCAGAGCAAGCCGGAGAGTACAAACGGCCCCTGGAGGCAAATATCGATTCAGCCAACGGACAGCCCTATCTCGTATACGAGGGTTCGGTTCTCGACACCGTCCTGATGAATCGTCTGGACGGAGACGCTGCCGGCTCCGTCAAAGTGCTTGTCTCCGAGCCGTTATATTCGCATGACCACCAGCACGTCATCATTCCCGAAGGAACCGTCGCTCTTGGCGAAGCCAAGAAGATCGGTTCGGCCGGGTTTGGGCAGCAGCGGCGAATTGCAGTTGTCTTTCACCGTCTAATCATGCCCGACGGATACTCGGTCGATCTCGACCAGTTCCACGGTCTCGACCAGATCGGCGAGGAGGGCTTGAAAGATAAGGTCAATAACCATTACTTTGAAATCTTCGGAGCGTCTATCGCTCTAGGCGTGATTGCCGGAGCGGGCGAGATTACCCAGGGCGGCGGCACGATCAGCGCCAGTGGCTCCCAGGCTTTCACCACTGGCACCGCAGGCAGCATCTCCCAATCGGCAAACACGATCCTGGATCGCTTCATGCAAATACCGCCAACCATCACGATTCGTGAGGGACACCGCGTGAAGATTTATTTCACGCAGGACATGCTCTTGCCGGCGTACTCGAACCACACCATACCGCAGACGTTCTGAGGAGGTTCCCTATGAAGTACAGTTCCTTCCCCGTCGTTGCACTTTTGGTCACGACAATTGTCTTCACGGGCTGCAAGAAGAAAGAGCAGTGTGCCCCCGGCGATGCACCCGCAGTGTGCAAAGCGGTGCAGGAGTGCTTTGAATCCGGCACTTCCGCGGTAGCCTGCCGCGAGGCTGAAAAGGACGCCAACCAACCGAGCAAGGATCTTCCCACTGCAACCAAAGGTGGGGCAGACGGACTGAACTACGATTCGTCGAAGGCAACTCAGAAGCCTGCTCCGAAACAATCACCACAACCTTAACCGGAAGCATTCCTCAACTAACACAAAGGAGAATTGGCCATGAAGCGGTTCATGCTAACCGTCACACTATCCCTGTGCGCTGGCGCGCCCGCCGCGCACGCGCAGTTCGGCTCCGGCATTGTCTTCGACCCGACGCAATCAGGCCATGCCATCGTGCAGATCGAGCACGAAGAACAATCGCTTGCCAATGAAGCTCAGCAGATCGAGAACGGAACAAAGATCTTCACCAACACAGTCAAGATCGCCACAACGGCGCTGCAAACGTACAACACGGTGAAGCAGCAATACGACCTTTATCACCAGATGATTCTTGCGCCTCAGATGCTCTACTCGCGCTTTCTCTCACCCCAGAGTGATCTGATGTTGATGCAGCAAGTCTCCAACACCTACGGCAATTCGATGGGCTGGCTCAATGCCTCCAATACAGGAACCGCGGCGTCTGTCTCCTACCAGCAGGCGACCGTTCCGCGCACACCTGGCATGGTTCCCGGCTACGGTGCGGTCAGTGTTGCCGGGCAACAACAAATCGCCGCGCAAGGCGCCACTATCGACATCGGCGATTCGGTCATGACAACTAACCTCCAAGTTCTTGGAACAATCCGCGCAAACCAGGCTGCACGACAGACGGACATCGCCAATCTTGAAACCGCATCGCAGAGCCAGGACCCCAGCCAGCAGACCATCATGGCAACCCTCCAACGAATCAACCAGGCTCTGCTATTACAACTACGAACCCAGCAGGATACGAACCAGATCAACGCCAACCTTGCGCTTCAACAGATGGTCGCCCAAAAACAGCAGCAGGACGCGATGAAAGCTGGGTTTCAGGACGCGGCCGACTTCAACAGCACCTACCAGGCCCAGGTTGCCCCTGCCTATAACGGCGCGGCGCAAGCCTTGACCTATTGACCCCAACCACCGAGAGCGAGGCAGATCATGGGCATACTCAATTGGATTCTGCAGGGATGCGACACATTGACCAGCACGGTGTCACCATCGGTCGATGCGGTCGGGCTCCGCATCTGCATCGCTCTCGCAACCATCATGCTCGTCTGGTTCGGAGTTCAGGAGGCGCTTGCCTCCGCGAGTGGTGGGCCAGGATTCAGTCTGGCGAAATTTCTGAATTTCTTTATGCTCATTACCTTCGCCTACACAATGGTGAAGTTCTATGACAGTTCCATTCCCGGCGTCGGCTACTCTCTCAAGGGATTCATCAACGGCGGCGCACAGTACCTAGTGTCGATTATTGGAACGGACAGTGTGACGAGCATCCAGAACACTCTAAATCAGGCGCAGTCGACAAACGGACCAGGTATTGCGAAGGCCATGATGAATCCCTACTTCGCGATGGTGTATGTGGTAATTCAGGTGCTGATTGCGGCGCTGTCTGCCATCGTGATTGCCATCATCGCCTATGGAGCAATTGGCAGCGCAGTCATCGGGTTACTAGGCCCCGTGTTCATCCCATTCCTTATCTTCCAGAAACTGGAGTTCCTGTTTTGGGGATGGTTACGCGCGTTCATCGGTTTTTGCTTTTACAAAGTTCTAGCCGCTGCGGTCTTCAGCATTCTTGGCCATCTTCTTGCGCAATACTACACACAGCTTATAGGGTTTTCAGATCCCGGCAACATGGTTAAAGAACTACCACTGTTGATACTTCTTGTGTTTGTAAATATCTACGTTCTCTTCAAAATTCCGACTATGACGCAAGCCCTTTTCAGTGGTCACGCTGGTGGCGGAAGTAGCGGCCTCGGCGGGGCAATGATGGCGCTCCGCGCTTTGATTTGATCGCGGCCAAAGGAGGCATGAGATGAGTACCCAGACGAAGGCGACACCAGAGATCACACGAGCGGCAGAACGGTACCTTGAGCAGTACGGCGACCCGCTTGTGGTGAACACCTATCTGAAAATCACGATTCTTGTGCTAGCAGTCGTCTGTCTGGTACTTGCGGGGCTCGTCTTCAAGAGCCAGAGCGCGCTCGCCGGTATGCACCCCATGATCGTTCGCATCAACGACGTGGGCAGGGCGGAAGCGATCGATTATCGTAACTTCCAATACCGCCCGCAAGAGGCGGAGAACAAATATTACCTGACCCGCTGGGCGGAACTGTATTTTAGCCGGAACCGCTTCACTATCGAGCGTGACCAGACCAATGCTCTCTATTTCCTGAACAGCGACGTTCAGCGCGCCGTGATCGACCAGGAGCGCAAGGACAACATCATCCCGACGTACATCAAGGACAGCTCGCTCCCGTATGTCGATGTCGAAGTGAAAGAGGTTGTCCTGGACGACCTCCGCCAGTCACCGTATTCGGCGCGGATTGAATTCGTGAAGGTGTTCACGAATCCGGCCGACCACAGCGAGCTGAAGCGCGAACGTTGGACAGCCAGCGTTACCTATGTATTCCGAGAGAACGTGAAGAACAACGAACTGGCCGTTGATCCTCTCGGATTGACCATCGTCCGCTTCCGGGCAGACCAGGCGTTTGAGTAGCCGAAACGACATCCCATTCGAGGCGTTATCCATGTCCTTTAGCGGTCACAAATCCCGGCAGATAAGCCCTTCGTTTCTTCGCGGGCGGAGAATCCCGCTCACAGTCGCGAACAGACGGTATATCCGTTCGCCGTTCAGGTCTCTTGAGCTGGCGGCAAAGAGATGGTTCAGCAAGCAGCAGCGCAGGTTTGGCACGCCGAGAAAACCTCGGTCCATGCAGATCATGAAGCACTCGTCTTCCGTTTCCATCCCTACTCTGTCCGGTCACACGCTTCGGGCCATGTCCGGCGCCCGGCGGCACGTCGCCGCTCTGCTTTCCGGACTCCTCTCCCAAATCAAGTTTGGGCCCCTGCTCCAGAATGCACGGCTTGGCACTTGGGAGCCGTGCCTCTCGCTCGGGCTTCGCCAAGGGGTGACCCGGCCAATCCGGGAATTCAAACAACGGAGACTCACCATGTATCAGAATCGCATTACGCTCATCGGCTTCCTCGGCAACGACGCCATCACCCGCACCGCCAACAATGCCAGCTTCACCGTTCTCTCGCTTGCCACCAAGTCCAGCTACAAGGACAAGAAGACGGGCGAGTACAACAGCCATACCGAGTGGCATCGCTGCGTCGTCTGGGGCCGGCTGGCCGAGTACGCGAAGACGCTCACGAAGGGCGCACATCTCGCCGTCGAGGGAGAGCTTCGCAGCCGCGAACAGACGAGCAAGAAGACCAACGCCAAGCAGCGCGTATGGGAAGTTCGCGTGTCTTCGATCCTGAAGCTCGACCGCGCCGAGAAAGTCAGCCCGGAAGAGCAGGAGCCTGAGGACACAAACCTGGAGGAAGAGGCCGCATAGGCCTCTTTTATTCGTTCTCGGAAGCCCGGCTTCGCGCTGGGCTTCCATCGTTGAAGAGGTTCCGCATGAGCTTCGAGTTGATCCTTCCGTTCCTCCGCCCCATCGAGCCACTTTTGCTTGACGAGAGCGTTAGCGAAATCATGGGCAATCCCGATTCGACATGGTGGTACGAACGCGAGGGCAGAGTTCGCCAGGACAAAACTATTTTCTTCGATGCCTCAAAGTTGCGCACTGGCCTCGAAGTCATCGCCAACCAGCTTGGACATAAGCTCGGCGAAGACAATGCACAACTACAGGCCCATCTCCCGGACGGAAGCCGTATTCAGGCTTGGATACCGCCAGTTGTGAGTCCGGCACCGGCACTCTCTATCCGGAAATTCACCAGCCGCAACTACACCATGAATGACCTGATTGCGCGCGGCACGCTCACGCAGCCGCTAGCTGACCTCATGGGCGGTCTAGTTCGCAGTGGGAAGACCGTGCTCATTAGTGGCGGCACCGGCACCGGGAAGACAACCCTTTTGCGAATATTGGCCGACTCAATCGACGATGAGGAACGGCTCGTCGTCATCGAGGATACCCCGGAACTTCAGATTAAGAAGCCGAACATCGTTCCGGCCAGATCCCTGTCCGATACATTCCATGCCGATGTATCGTTCGACGCCCTGTTGAGGGGCGCGCTTCGCTTCAGACCCGACAGGATCATCCTTGGAGAGATTCGTGGAGTCGAGGCGCGCACACTGCTTGATTCCCTAAATACGGGTCACTCCGGTTCCCTGGCTACCATTCACGCCAACTCCGCTGCGAAAGCCCTCACCCGCTTCGCCAATCTTGTCATGCGCAGTCACTCTCAGGCCACATTCTCCGATACGGAAGCGGAGATTGGAGAAGCGATTGAATACGTCGTCCATGTCGCCCGCGAACCTGGCCGGCGTACTGTTCGTGAAGTGCTTCGCTTGAATGGCTATGACCGCAACTCGCAGCGTTACCTAATGGAGCACGTTTACAAAGCTGGAAGCCCGGACTTCGCGGAGGTAAAGCCATGCTGAACCCGATCCGGAAGCCAGCGCTTTTCCCTGACAAATCCGTGCCCGATTCCGAGATTCTCGGTGCGGAAGTCCCGGCATGGGAGACCCCCCCTGCGCCTACCTTCCACTGTCCAAAAGCGCCGCGATTCCTGGTCCCTACATGCCTGAAGGACGACGTGGATGCAGCTCACAAATGGCTGTCCGAAGGCATTCCAGTCGCTGACGTAATGACGATGCTTGAATTCCGCCACTGCGCCCAGCTTTCGCCGGATGCAGCTCGCTCCTACGCGGTCGAGATCATCTTCCGAGTTTGGCAGGAGAACCCTGCCATGCAACGACCATCACAAACCCACCGAGAGGAGTCCCACCATGCCATTGCTTGAAATTGTAGAAACTCGCTACATCAACGCTACCATCCGCCTCAACCAGAAGACCGCCGAACAGATTGACCAGTATGCCGCTCTCGTTCACGCTTCTGCCGATGAAGTCGTAGACAAGGCGTTGACCTACGTTTTGGCGAAGGATCGCGACTTCCAGGAGTTCCTCCGGACTCCGGAGGCCGCTTGTGTTGAGCAGCGCCTTCGAGTGCGCCGTGCCTCGCACAATGGAGCCGCGCATCAGCCACTTTCGCAGCGAGCAAAGCGTGCGAAAGCCGCGGAGACCGGCAGTGAATCGCGCCCGCGCAGTTAGTGTCATGGCCGTCGGAATCCCGTTCGGTGCTTCGCACCGGGTGTATCTCGACACTCCACCCCTGAAAGGGTTGCGTTTGCAACCGTGACGTTTGCCTTTGGGATCACGCAGAAAGATCAGGACTTACGCGCAAAGCCGGTTTTCTTGAGGTTCCATCGGGAACCGCAACCGCGGGCGCGAATAGGAGGCTTGAAATGTCCAGCGAAACATTCGATCTCGAAAGCCGTCTCTCCCGGATCAAGGGCCGAGAAAGCCGGACGCAAAGCATTGCCACGCGATTCACGCGCACAGAAGAAAAGGCTCTGTTGAAGAAGGCGGCGACCAACGGCCAAAACCTTCGCGAATGGGCACGTGAGGTGTTGTTGCGCGCCGACGGCGCCGGCAACCGTGCGTCGTTGGAGATGCACATCTTCGCCGAGCTTGTTGGCATCCAGATGCTCTTGATGGACACCCTGGAACCGCTTCTGCGGGGCGACAAATTGGCCCAGGAACAGATCAAAGTTCTCTTCCGGCAGATCCAGACAACCAAAGCGGCGAAGGCGCAGGAGATCCTTGCAAAGCGCACACAGAAACAGGAGAAATAGCGAATGCCAACCGTTCAACAATGGGGTCGTCGAGAGTCAATCATCTGGCCGCCACGCGGATACCTGTACACACTTGGGGCGTTCTTTCTAGCGCTCGTTGCAGCCGGATTCTTTGTTTACCTGCGCTTCCAGTTTGGGCTGGCTCCGCTCCAGCGTTACTACCTGCCGTACTACTTGCGCAGTGAGATGGCGGGCATGACCCATTCGTCCAGCAAATACCAGATGCTCTATGTTTCGGATGGAGTATCGGACCGACATGCCGCAGTCGAATCGGATGTTCGTCCTGGCTCCACTCCACCATTTGGCGGTCCCTCGATCCCGCTCACGCTCACCCCGAAAGCCGCAGTCCATGGCACCTATTTCCTTGAACGCGAGGACCCTCGCACCTACCCAAATAAGACGCTTCACGCCTGGCTTGCTCATTGGATTTACGAGGACGTTCCGATCTACAACCTCTTCAGGACGCAGCTCCTCTTTGGGCTCGCGGCGCTCGTCCTGCAGCTTCCGTTTTCGATACGGAAGGACTTCGCGCGCATCAGGCTACTGCGCTATGGCAGGCGCCTCAAAGGCCCTGTGCTTGTGAACGCGAAGGAGTTCACCAAGGCGGTTGTGGGCAATGGAATCGGCATCACAACCAATGATTCCAAGTTGCCGTTGCGCATTCCACGCGACGCCGAGAACAAGCATTTTCTGATCGTCGGTGACACGGGTTCCGGCAAATCAAGCATCATCCGCCAAATGCTCTACCAAGTCGATGCGCGCGGCGATAGCGCCATCGTTTATGACCCGGCGTGTGAGTTCGTGAAGCAGTTCTACGATCCACATCGCGGCGACATCGTCCTCAATCCGCTTGACGCGCGGATGCCTTACTGGAATCCGTCGAAGGAGCTGCGCCGCAAGGCCGAAGCAAAGGCCCTGGCGGTTTCCCTCTACCAGCCCGAGGGCGTCACGAACCGATTTTTTGTCGAGGCCCCCCAGAAGATTTTCGCGCACCTGCTGAGCTATCTGCCGACGCCGGAGGATCTGATTAAGTGGATGTCCGACCCTGCGGAAATCGATCGCCGAGTCAAAGGAACAGAGTATTGGATGCTGATAGAACCGGGAGCTCCGCAGCAACGCACTGGTGTGCTCGGCTCCCTCAATATGAGCGCGGACAGCTTCCGGTTGCTCCCGAAAGAGAGCGAAACAACCTCCGTCTGGACGGCCACCAAGTGGGCCGAAACGCGGCGTGGCTGGATATTCATCACGTCGCGCCCGACGATGCGCGAGGCCCTCCGCCCGCTCATCAGCCTCTGGATTGACACGCTGGTTCTGCGTCTCCTGAATGAGCCCATGCCGGACCAGAAACCAGTTTGGTTCGTGATTGACGAACTGGCCAGTTTGCAACGCCTGCCCCAGCTTCATACCGCCATCACCGAGAACCGCAAATCGCAAAACCCAGTCATTCTCGGCTTCCAGGGCCGGAGCCAGATGGAGGCCCGGTATGGCGAAGATTCGGAGGCCATGCTCTCCCAGCCGGCCACCAAGATCTTCCTGCGTACCACCGAGCCCCGCGCTGCCAAATGGGTCAGCGAAGCCATTGGCGAAGTGGAGATCGAGCGGCTCCGCGAGACCCATTACGACGGCTCACGGGCCGGGAAGAACGTTGCCCTTGACCGCCAGACCGAACCTCTTGTTCTGCCTTCGGAAGTCTCGGGCCTCGACGACCTGCGAGGCTTCTTGAAATACGGGAACCATGTCGCGCGATTCTCGTTTCCATTCATCGCGCTTCAGGAGAAAAGTACCGGTTTCGATGAGCGAACGATGGACGACCTGATTGTGCCGAGCACTCCACCGCCAATACAGCCAGAACCCGTCCAGGGCAACCTCATATTCCCCGAACATGCAGTACAAGCACAGGGAAACGAGGTGAATTGAGGAACCATGCTCACGATTTCTAAGCCCCTGTCCGCAGGTCAGGCGCAGAGCTACCACGCTAAGGAATTCACCGCGAAAGAGCAGAACTATTGGTCCGAGCGCGGCGTGATCACTGGCGAGTGGCAAGGCCGACTTGCATCACAATTCGGTCTCGCCGGAGCGGTGTCCGCCGAGGAATTCTCGAAGCTGAGCCAAGGCCAGCATCCGGCGACCGGCGAGCAGCTTGTCCGGCAACATGCTTCGTATGAATACCAGGATGCCGTTGGCAAGACAGTCAAGACCATGGAGCACCGCGCTGGGTGGGATGCCACGTTCTCCGCCCCGAAATCAATCTCGCTCACCGCTCTCGTTGGCGGCGATGAGAACGTCCGCGTGGCTCATCGCGAGAGCGTTCGTGTCGCCCTGGAGCAACTTGAGAACTACACCCAGGCTCGCATCGGCGGAAATCATGCGCCCGAGACGACGGCCAAATTTATCGCCGCGAAGTTTGAGCACGACACCGCCCGCCCAGTCGATGGTTATGTTGCGCCCCAGCTTCACACCCACGCGGTTGTCTTCAATCTCACCGAGCGTGAGAATGGCCAGCCGCGCGCCGTCCAGTCACAGAGCCTGTTCGCATCGCAGCAATTTGCTACCGCCGTTTACCAATCGGAGTTGACCTACCGGCTTCGCCAACTTGGTTACGAGATTGCCGTTGGCCGCAGCGGTGCCCCGGAAATCAAGGGCTACACCCAGGAGTACCTTGACGCATCAAGCCCGCGCAGCCAGCAGATTCGTGAGTATCTTGAGCGCACAGGCCGGACCGGGAAGGAGGCGGCCGAGATCGCCGCGCACTCCACCCGCGACCGCAAAGAAATACATTCTCCTGGCGAAGTCATGGCCGCGCATCGCAAGTTCGCGGCTGACTTCGGCCACCAGGCCGAAGCGGTTGTCCGCGCTGCGCGGGATCGGGTTCAGCATCAGGAGAAGCCCGTCAATTCCGTTGACCGCGTCCGCGAGTCACTTACCTTTTCTCGGGATAAGAACTTCGAGCGCGAGGCCGTCGTCGATGAGCGGGCACTCATCCGTGACGGCCTCCGCCGCGGCATGGGCGAAGTCACTTTTGCCCAGGTACGCGGTACCCTAGACGCTCGCCTCGCTTCAGGGGAATTTCAGATCGTCGAGCGTTCGCAGAGCCAACCAGCCCGCCAGTTCACAACCGCGAAGACCATCGAAGCTGAGCATGAAATCGTCCGCCGCGTGCGCGAGGGCCAGAACACCGTTGAGCCCGTCATGTCACGCCAGCAAGCCATCAAAGTGACCGACGAGACCACGCATCTCAACCGCGCTCAAAAGAGCGTGGTCGAGGATGTGCTCAGCTCTGCCGACCGTGTTCAAGGTGTTCAGGGCTACGCCGGCGCAGGCAAGACAACGACGCTTTCTGTCGTTCGCAGCGCTGCCGAATGGAATGGCTACGCGGTCGAGGGCTTCGCCCCGACCTCCCGTGCTGCCCGCCAGCTTGGAGAAGCTGGTGTCGAGTCAGGGACCCTGCAAGGGTTCCTTGCCCGCACCCCGAACCCAGCCACTCAACAGCAACGGCATTTCTATTTTGTCGATGAATCAAGCCTCGCGAGCACCAATCAGATGCGAGAATTCCTTGCGCGTCTCGGCCCTAACGACCGCGCGCTCCTCATCGGCGACACCCGCCAGCACCAGGGCGTCGAAGCAGGCCGCCCTTTCGAGCAGTTGCAGGAGGCCGGAATGCGCACCGCCAAGCTGGATGAGATCGTTAGACAGAAAGACCCGGCGCTGAAATCCGCTGTCGAATTGCTGGCCACGGGCCAGGTCTCCGCGGCCATTGATTCGCTCCAGCAACAGGGCCGTGTCAAGGAGATTCCCGGAACCGAAGAGCGCATCCGCGCCATCGCCAAGAGTTATGTTGAGTCGCCTGAGAAGGCGCTCATCGTTTCACCTGACAACGCTTCCCGCCGCGAGTTAAACGATGCAGTTCGAAACGAATTGAAGGCCAACGGCACACTTGCTTCCAAAGACCACAGCTTCCGCGTGCTCGTTCAGCGCCAGGACATGACCGGCGCCGAACGCTCCTGGGCGAGCCACTACGAAATCAATGATGTGGTCCGATATGCGCGCGGCAGCAAGGCCACCGGAATCGATGCCGGAACCTATGGAGCGATTGTCGGCATCAATCCCGCCGCCAACCTGCTCACCGTCGAAAAGTCCTCCGGCGAGCAGGCCACCTACGATCCGCGCCGCCTCACTGGCGTCAGCGTCTACCGTGAGATCGACCGCGAATTCTCCGTGGGCGACCGCATACAGTTCACCGCACCCGACAAGTCGCTCGGCGTCGCCAATCGCGACCTTGCCGCCATCGAGTTCATCGCGGACGAAGGCCGCATTTCAGCTCGCCTCGACAACAACCGTCAGGTCGAATTCAACGTCAACGAGCACCGCCATTTCGACCACGGATACGCCGTCACCAGTCACAGTTCCCAGGGCCTCACTGCCGAGCGCGTCCTAGTCAACGCTGATACAGGCGTGCATCCAGATTTGCTCAATTCTCGTTTCGGCTATGTGTCCATCTCACGCGCCAGCCATGAGGCCACCCTCTTCACCGACGATATGAACAAGCTCCGTCCGCAACTCAGCGCCGATGTTTCCAAGACCTCTGCGCTCGAAATCAGCCAATCACCGTCCATCGCCCAAGGAATTGGAATGGGAATCTGACGGATGCAAACAGTAGAATGGGGGCTGCATCTGCCTCCACAAGCTCCATGTTCAATCCACGGAATGGAAACGGAGGCATCGCAATGACTGACCTGATAACCATGCCAGAGAATTACGACAACATCCGCACCGGAATCGTCGAACTGCTCAAAGCGGCGCGCTCCGCTGCCGCCCGAAATGTAAATTCGATCATGACCGCTGCGTACTGGGAAATTGGGCGCCGCATCGTCACTCTCGAACAGGGCGGGGAGCACCGTGCCGAATACGGTGAGCAGCTTGTCGAACAACTCGCGGGGGATCTGACACGCCAATTTGGCAGGGGATTTGGACGAGCGAACCTTTGGCAAATGCGTGCATTCTACCGCGCATGGCCCGAATCTCAAATTCTCCAGACACTGTCTGGAGAATTTGTAAGCGCCATTGATTTCAATACTATAGCTGGCACTTCTTCAACCATTTCAATTCTCGCATCTCGCTTTGCTTTGCCCTGGTCCGCCTATGTGCGGCTGCTTTCCGATCAGGAATACGGATGCGCGGAGGTTCTACGAAACTGAAGCCCTCCGTTCGGGCTGGACTGTTCGCCAACTTGACCGACAGATCGGCAGCCAATTCTACGAACGCATCGCACTTTCGCGGAACAAAGCCGCTATGCTCCAGAAGGCTGAGACCGCCGAACCCGGCGACACAATTACGCCGGAAGAGGCAATCAAAGACCCGTTCGTTCTCGAATTCCTCGAACTCAAGGACGAATACTCTGAGTCGGACCTGGAAGAGGCGCTCATCCAGCATCTCGCCGATTTTCTGCTTGAGCTGGGAGATGACTTTGCGTTCGTTGGCCGTCAGCGCCGAGTTCGCATCGACGACAATTGGTTCCGCGTCGATCTCGTCTTCTTCCATCGCCGCTTGAAATCCCTGTTGGTCGTGGATCTCAAAATTGATAGGTTCAGCTACGCGGACGCCGGGCAAATGCATATGTACCTCAACTATGCCCGCGAACATTGGATGAAGCCCGGCGAAAACCCGCCAATCGGTCTAATCCTCTGCGCCGAGAAAGGCGCCGTAGAAGCCCACTACTCCCTCGACAATCTCCCGAACAAGATTCTCGCAGCCGAATACCAAACAATCCTGCCGGATGAAAAGCTGATTGCGGAGGAACTTGAACGCTCCAGGCGAAAACTGGAGGAACTCCGCCTGCCTGATGGCCGGGCCTGAAGCAATCTCCGCCGACTGGCGAACTCCTACTCCTGGACGGTGGCGTCCGCAACCTACGTTATGACCTGCTAAGACATTGGAAGCGCGGTTAGGCCTCTCGCCAGTTGAGAAATTGAGAGGTGGCCCCCGGCTTAGAAGGCCGATGACTATGCGCAAAGTCAAACCAATTTCAAAGTTTTTGAGGTCGCTGCGGTGCGCCGTCCCGATTCACGGCGGTACAATCCTGTCGTAATCATTTGTGACGAATAGTCAGAGGAAGACCTGCCAAAGGCGGTGGAAATGCGGAATTCTGAGCGTTGGATTGTCGGGACACTAATGGTTATTGCACTTCTTACTTTTTTCTTTCCTTTGGTGACGATACATCTCCCGATTGTTGGCAACCAAGACCTGAGCGGCTATGACGTCCTTACAGAGCCAAAGAACTTCAGCCATTCGCTTAACAAACTGACGTCCACGACGCCTGGTGGCCCTGATTCCGAGCCAACACAATCTGCACCCACGAGTTCCAATGCCGCCAGCACAAGTCTATCGATGCCTTTTTCGGTTCGGACATTGATTATGATTCCCGTCGAGATCATCGTCAGTTTCATCTGTGTGCTTGTCGCTCTGCTTTGCTGCTTTCCCCCATTCAGGTCCGTGTCCGCAAAACCGGTCGCAACTGCTGGCGCGGTGGCTTCGGTAGTCGCCGTTCTCCATCTCACAATTGCGAATTCCGACTTGCATAAATGGTTCCGCGAATATATCGTGACTGGCTCTTCTGATCATGCTGTAGACCCCTCCGCTGGTTTTGCGCAGCAAATCGACAATCTGGCTGCCAACGCGGTTCAACTCACTCCGGGTGCTGGACTCTATGTGTGTGCGGTCGCCCTAACATTGACCACTGTACTTCTCCATTCGCGAATACTGTCCGCAATTCCGTCGTCCGAGCCTTCGCCGACTCCTGCAGACCCAGGCAAGTACAGGCGAGATGTCTCGGTCTTAGTCGTAATCGTCGTAGTTGTGGTTGGTGCCGCATTCGTGGCGAGCATTGCTTCCAGCCTTCACAGGCCTATTCCCGAGTCGCAGACTAAGGTTGGCAAAAGTCTCGGCTCACAGCAAGCATCAGAAGAATCAGCCGTGTCCGCGCCAACCTCGGCACAAACTCAGCAACCAACCGAATCGATCTGCCCCAGCGGTGGATCGGATTCGATATCTGGAACAGTGACCAGCAAGACTACCGGGAAGCCAGCAGTTGGCGACCAGGTTGTGCTGCTGAACGTATGGGCCCACTTTCGCGAAGTGGCCCACGCCACTACCGACGCGAAGGGCTGCTATTCACTGGCCAAGCCAGGCAATCGCCACTCCCTAGTTCGCGTAACACACCAGGGAGTGGATAATTTTATTGCCGCGCCTAAGGGAGGTTCGTCGGGCGACGTTTCGGTCTATGATGTGGCGGCGAAGGTGCAGGGCGTTTCCATTGAGGCTGACGTGCGGGAAGTGGAGAGCGAAAACGGCCAGCTCAAAGTGACGGAGCGGTTCTTTCTGCACAACACGAGTTCCCCGCCTCTCACACAGTGGAGTTCGAAGTCATTTGAGGTGATATTGCCCGAAGACGCGGTGATGAACGGCGCGGCGGGACAACGACCCAACGGGTTGCCGACCAGCGTGAAACTGGAACCGGATGGCCCCAAGGGATCCTATGCGCTAAACTTCCCGATCTTGCCGGATGATGGCGGCAAGGATACGCTCTTCCAGCTTGCCTATCACATGCCTTACAGCGGCGGGAAATATGCTTTTCACGCTCAGGTGACGCTGCTGGCGGACAGCCTAGCCGTGCTGCTGCCGAAAACCATGACCTTTACCCCAGGTTATGGTGCTGCTTTCAACTTCGTAAAGGAAGACCCCAGCGTCCAAACCGCCCTGCTCAAGAACGTTTATCCCGGCAAGGCAATCGATTTCACCGTCTCAGGTTCCGGAACGATTCCACGCAAGTGATCTATTCTACGTCCAAGCCGGTTAACGCCAGCGGTGTTGTCCACAACGGAAAGGGTGATAGCGAACGGTATGATTGAGAATCATGAGGATTCCTGGTGGAAGCCGAGAACACCGACCCGACGATCCAAAGTGCCCGGCCTGCCATTCGCCGGACGGTGAGCACTGGCCGCAGTTACATCGCGATGGTTTAGTCATAAAGAATTGCGCGGGCTTGGTTCACTGTGAAGAAGTCCCGAGCGACGACTCTGGCAAGTCCTTCTCCGTCGTCTATCGCTGCGATGCTTGCGGAGATTCCATCTGAGTAAGAGTTCAGAGGAGCGTCGATGGCGATTCACCCGAATGCGAACAGTCTAGCGGTTGAGGTGATTGAAGAATACCTGGAAGTTGCGAAGATGTGCATAGACGCCCGGAAGCAGGATGGTGGAATCTACGGGTATTCAGCCACACTTTTGCTCTTTTGTGTCATCAATGCCCTTGGCGCGAGCCTGCTCAAGGGCAACGAGCCTTTCCAGATATTGATGAAACCGCCTTTTAACTGCAATCTCAGCAGGGACCAAGTCAAGAAGCTCGAAATCTGGTATCGAAATCTGCTGGCCCACAATGGGATGATCGCGCCGGGCGTATTGTTGAGCCCGGAGGATGGAGCAGAGGCGTTCCATTTCGACCACGATGAGCCTGTGCTGATTCGCGTCGGGTCCCTCTACAGTCTTGTGCGCGCCGCATGGCAGCAGGTAGATAAAGTCAACCTGAATAGTGAGTGGAAATCGCCTACGAACCTCACGATCACAAATCCGTCAGACTTTTCGAACGCATCCGCTTCTGTGCCCGTGGCTGCATCCGGTTCGCCGTACGTTCCACCGCCGGGTCTGAAGGTGAAGAGATAAGGATGCGTTAACCCGAGTCCGCCTGGAGGGACGGGCAGACCTCGCAGCAATGAATAGTCCGTGACGTATCCACTTCTATTGACCAAGGTTCCAAGTCCATGTGTGTTCGTCCGTTTCCAAACCATTGGTGACCACGAATTTCTTGAAGCCAAGAGCGCGCATATCCTGAAAATGCTGCTGGAATTCCTCGCTCTCTGAGATCTTGTGAACAAAGACCTTTGATGCCAATGCCCAGGTTAGCTCCAGCGTTGTGTGGTGAGGACCGAGTGTCTTCACATCTGCCTCCATATCCTCGTCGAGCAAGTTGCTCTCTAGAGTTTTCGCATAAGCTTCTCGCGCGACCTCCTTCGACTCGGCATCTTCCTTCTCCTGCTTCGCCGCCGCTGCCGCTTCGGCTGCCGCCGCTGCCTTATCGGTCTTCGCTTTTTGAGCTTCGTAACGTGCGCGTAGAGCCTTGGCACGCCCTTCCATGGGGGTTCCGTTGAGAGCGTCCAAATGCTTCATACCTTCTGCAACCTGATCTTCGGACCCTCCGACATGCAAATCGCTTTCGGCTGCGTAAAGGTGCTGAGATGGGGTCATGTTCTTGAACGCATTCACAGCTTGCTGCGCCGCCTTGCGAGATTCCGCCTCCTTCTGAGCTTCCATTTGAGCAAAGTGTTGTTGCCGAACAGCGTCGTGTTCTCGTGCAATGGAAATCTCAACGCTCTCAGCACCTACTATCAGAACCAGGGAGGCTATGATGAAAACGATTTTTCGTTGGTAAGTGATCGTCGGCATGGACCAACCCGCCGCGAAAATGATGAGCGCAACCACGGCCAAGCCCCCGGCGACCGGCTCCAGGGAGGCGAAGAGCACCATCCCAAGGATCAGGCAAACTACGCCGACACCGACTCTCGCCTTCCACAATCGGTCCGCACTTGAGTTGCCCCCTGGGGGCGCATTAACGCCCGTGTGTAGGTAGGCCGCGCCACATCTTGGGCAGTAGCCCTGCGGGGTTCCCAAAGGGAAGCCACATCGGGAGCAATTCACTGCACACCCCCTGCTTTGAAACGGATAGAGAGAGTTTAATCCCTATTTGCGGGGCGGAGCAACGAAGGAGATACCGCTCCCCGCCGCTTTATCTTGCCAGTGCTGGAGCAACAAAAATCGAGATTGTTCTGGTTAGAAACCGTACCAATTGCCGGGTGCCCCCTTGATCGACACTTAAATCCGAGATTCTGCGAAAACTGATGGCTTGGCGAGCGCCGTTGTCGCTCGGCGGAGGTGCTATATTTGCCGTATCGATGAACTTATCGGCAAGATGCGTGGGCGATCCCGCCGTACGGAGGGGCGGAGCACTTTCCCTGCTGCTCAGGGAGTGCCACGACCTTTTGCAGTCTTCCTTATGGCATTTCGCGTTGATCATGCGGTGCCACCAATTGCCGGAGCGAAGTTTTTGCTTTCACAACCGTCAGATCCCGCTATGTGCCAGGTGTCTCGGAATCACTGTTGGGGCGCTCGTCGTGCCCCTCTACGCGCGCGACTTTCGAATCGCTGCTCTGCTGATCGCAGCAATGGTCATCGATGGCGGAACGCAAGCGCTTGGCCTCAGGATGAGCAAGAACTGGCTTCGATTCGCGTCGGGAATTGGCTTTTCTCTCGGGTGCGGTGGCTTAGTTGAGAGAGGTATCCAACATCTATGCAATATGTAACGCAGAGGTTTGAGAACACGCAAGCCGGTCTCGCCCAAAAGGATGTGTACAGCAGGCAGATGGCCGCTCAGGGATACCACATCGTAAGCGAGCAGCTCGAAGCGGGACACCACAAGGGTGGGGAGCAATGCTGCCTTTTTACCATATGTATGCCCTGCGTGTTTCTAGCTGGACGAACGCCCGGCTTCGTCGTAGTGTCATACGGTCGTGAAGTCGCTCCATGTCCGAACTGCGGAACTGAAGTGGTAGCAGGATACCAGTGCGGCAACTGTCTCCGAGCTGCTACAGATGGAGCAGCACAAGCGAATTTGCGAACGGCACAGGCAAAAGAGAGCATTCGGAGGATTGATGCGTTATTGGTTGACGGCACGTCAGGCGACTACCGTTTCAACTGGCAGTCTCTTATAAAGCCGTTCCCAATTGCACCTCCAACGCTGGAACCTGAATCAACTCCGAAGCGCCCGCCTCTTGTGGTACGAGCCGCTTGGTCGATCCCAATTCTGGAAAGAACGTTTCCATGGGTTCTCAAACGCCGATTGGCGTGGGATGAATTCGCTTACGCCGAGGAGCGCAAGAGGGGCGCAATCGCCGAGCAGCATGAGCGTGCGGTTGCGGATTGGAAGCGCTCGAAGGAGTCCTTCGAGCGGGAGCAACTTGCCCAGGCCGAGGAAGGACGCCGCCTCTACGAAAGCAACGATCAGACCAGGTTGATTGAATACTGGGCGCGCGCACTCGAACAACCAGTTTTTGGCCGTCAATCAAAGCCTGCTAGAAGCTTGGTCTATCACGACACCCAGGAAAAGCTGGTAGTCAACTATGCTATGCCACCAATCGGTGAGCTCCCTAAGATCGATGAGGTCAGGTTCTCACAACGCGACAACAGAATCGTCGAGGTTCCGTTCTCGGCAGATCGCCTAACAGAGATGCATCGGGATCTGATCATCAAGATCGCACTCGTCGTTATGTACAGACTGTTCCAATCAGACACCGCCAACGCATTGAACCTCATTGCTATCAATGGGACAATTGACACTATAGATCGCGCTACGGGACGTGAGGCCAACCCCTGTGTGATTGCCGTGCAGGTCGCCAAGTCAGACTTGATGAACATAAATTTTGCGCTTGTGGACACCACCGCTTGGCTTAATCGCTTCGGGGGCAAAGTTTCGGAAAACCTCGCGGAATTGAGCCCGATTACTCCGATCACCGAGTGATTTCGTCACGCCGCTGTATTTGCAGTCGGCTGTTGGAGAGTTTTCGTGTTAGCCGTATCATCCGCATTGAAGGAATGGCAACGATGATGAACCTTAGCAAGAAATCAGCATTCGATCAACAGATCGCAAGGATCAGGCGGGTTGCTGGCGAAGAGTTCTCTGGCTGCCTTGTCATATTCGATGAAGATGCAATACCACACATTCGATTTCGTATCGAGACTTCCTCGGGTATACGCCTGTCGAACGCATTTCCACATCTTGAAGTCGAAGAAGTCGAAAACCTTAACAATGACGAACTTCGTTCTCATATACGAACACTGTGTGGACGCCCTGAGTGAGCCAAATCCATCAGCGCACTCTTGATACCGTAGTAGTGACTATGTCAGGGAGCGGCGCGCGAGTTGACTGCGTTCGCCTGGAGCGAACTAGGCGCAATGGTCGCATACGAATCGCGGAGGTGACCTTTCCAGTGATTTCGAAGTTGTCTATCGCTCATGCCATAACGCTGCACCAGGCCGTCTCAGTTTCTCTGCCGCCTACCGGACCACCGGAGACGGCGAGTATACTGACGTGTACCTGAAAATCAATCAATGCGTTTACTCTGCTCCGGCAAATGCCCAAGTGGACCTAGTTGCGTTGGAGGCAACAATGAAGTGGCGAAATCTCTTTGCATCAATCTGCATCTTTGCTTGTGGCACTATGCTATTTGCCGCTGACAAGAATCCTGCGCCTCTGTCCAAGACCTACGACGTACCGATTGAGAGGGTCTATGCTGCGGTTGTGCAAGTGGCGTCCGCCGACTATAACCTGAAATCTGCTGTAAAAGAGGGACATACGGCCAGCTTTTTCAGCGGTGGGCAGTTTTCTCTCGTTCTAAGTGCGATTTGCCGAGAGGCTGGCACAGATAAGACGTCAGTTTCAATCTCCATCGCACAGGCCGTCGGAAATCCTCAGGTCTTTGGAGTAGGGAAGGCAAAGGATAAAGAAGCTCTGCGGTTTTGGACTGAGTTGGACAAAGCGATTCAGATCAACCAAGGGCTCCCAGCAGAATCCAACAAGTCCCAAGTTTCCGCCACAACGGACGAATCAGCGCAAGTGACCGTAAAGTCAACGCCTGACGGAGCCGACATCACCTTGGATGGTAAGTTTGCAGGAAGCACTCCCTCAACATTTCAGATCAAATCCGGCGATCATTCGATAAAAGTTGAGCTTAGCGGTTTTGTCACCTTGGGAGAAGTCTTTGACCATTACGCCTGGCGGACAGATAACGTTGAATGCTAACCTCCAGCGCAAATCTTCTGACACGCCACAATAGTTGGAATGAGCATATCAGTGGAGCGAGAGCCTTGATTAAGCGGATTTTTCACCGGTTACATTCATGAAGATTCCGTCTTGGTCTCCAAACGCTTTATCACAGCCGAATGCGAACCATCCACAGCTAACTATGCTGTTCAAGCGTGGCCTTAAGCTGTGCGATGGCCGCTGTCCGATCATCAGATACTCTTCCGTCCACTGCCGATGCGAAAATGGCAACAGCCACGAGAAAGTCACAAGTAGTCTTCTTGAAATTCGTTCCGTGTGACGCGTCGAAATTCTCAATGAACGCCAGCGTGTAGGGCCTCACTGGCCCTCCAAGATAGATGTCTGGATTTTTCTGAACGATCTGTTGAAGCATATTGATCGAATTGTCCAATGACCATCCAGAATAGGTCCGGGGATGCATCTGGCTAAACAGGTCCAAATATAGATGCGCTGCGTCTCGCGAAATCTTCCCATCAGTACATCCGAAATGGATGATAATCGCCCGCAAGTCCTGCTCAAAATAGTCCCGAGCCATGCTTGATTGTCGTGACTCACTCATTTCAGTTTTGAGCAGTTCTACGATTGCATCAACATAGCCCTTGCTTACGTCCTTTAGCGAACTCAAGGTTAATTCGTTTGATGTCGTAGGGTGAAGCTCAGGCTGCGGATTGAGCCGAAGTGGAGAGAGCGGCGTCTCGACTGGATTCGATGGCGTCTCAGGGATTGGGATAAGGGGTGGGACTGGGCTTGGGAGAGCTGCCGGTGGCGGGATAGTTGCTTGGACGGGCGCCACTGTATTGCTTGGTCGAATAGCTGTAAACTGCCCTGCAAATGCCTTCGCCTTTTCGCTGTTCGATGTCTGAAGAATAATCCTGAGCCCCGTCGCGGTGCTGAACGTAACCTCTCCATATTCAAGAACCGGTATCTGTCGGTTGTTATTGAACCTGCGGTCGGGTCCCCCGCTCTTGTTGACGTATTGCCAGGTTGTGTCGATTCTCCGGCTGTCACCGGGTATCGGCTCCGTTTCCGAGAAGCGGGTCGACCGCACCTCGATGAAGAGTTGCGCATAGGAGATAGACCCGTATCGGCCCGTATAAATCAGTATCTGGTCAGGCAGGAAGTGGAGCACGATGTTGTTGGCTCTGATCGAAGTGATTGCCAGGGAACACTTGAAACCCTTGGTGGGAAGATTCCCGACAGCAGCCAGCCCGCGAGAGATTAGCGTGTAAGCTCCCGCATTTCTTTTCGCGTCAGCGTTCGCCGCACTAGTATTGACGACCCAGATCTTTGCGCATGACGCGAGTACCGAGAGCGCCTGCTGCCTGGCTCTGAATTGCTCCGCCGATTCCTGATCCAAAGAGAAATTGATCTCGTCGGTATGGCCTTCCGCAAAACGCTTCGATACAAATATACCCAGACCAAGGCCAAGGAAGAACAGTACTACTCCGAGAATGAAATTGATCGATACAAGCAGAAACGCAAACACGGAAAGAACGATTAGAACGGGGCCGGGATTGAAAGCCGAAACGTTGTCGTTCAGCCGAGCAACGAATTCACTCTGGTTCGAGGCGGCCAGCTCGGATACAGGAACATGGAATACCGAGTCCAGTTGGAGCTGCGAATCGTTTTGAGGTTGCAGGCCCGGTTCAAGATTCTCGGTGCGCCGTTGGTAGCCCACTCCGCGAGAATTGACGGTGACGAAGGTTGCGCGGGAGCGGGCGGTGGAGATCACCTGCCGGTTGAAAACCCCCGTGCCGGGTATTGAGAGGGTGCGGACGGTGCGCCCTTTGGCGTCGCGCCCGATGCGAAAACCGCGAAATCCCCATGAGAACCCAAGGCCGCTTTTCGATGCATTCAGTCGAAAACCGAGCGGTAAGCGAGCCGATTTTCGAAATCGCCAAGCCAACTTCGTGCACTCCAGAATTTTAGAAACGGATTCAGTAGCAGTATACGTCGAATATCCGCAACCCGGTCCTTGGACTCTTGGCGACACGGGCGTTTAGCAACATCTCTTGCCCTGGAACTTGAAATGAGCGCTTTTGTGGGGAAGGAGCCCCTTCCCTGATTCCAGCCGCCGATCGTGCCGGCGTCTTCCATCACCCATCCCAGCGGGGTCCGTTCCTTCCCCGCAACGCCCCTCCCTTACGAGCGTACCAGCGTACAGCAATAAGGAAAGTGCACCATATTTCTTTCTCGTTCGAGTACCCCCGCTTCAGGCAACGGGCTTGGCAGAGGCGGAAGAACCTGTCAAGGGTCTCCACTGCGCTGCGATGAACGGGCAGCAAACGCCCGCCCTTGACAGAACCTTCCGCCTCCGCCCGTTGCAAGAGCCATGAAGCGGGGGCACTCAACGAAAAAAATTAGGTTTGGGTGCTCTTGCTTCTGGACGCCAATCGGCCCCACGGGGCTACGCAGGAGCATCGTCATGGAATTCAGCAACGGCATTACCGGCATCGCAGCAACCACCGCCAGCAATGGCACAGCCAACAACCCCGCGCCGCAGAGGAAAAATGCGGCGCAGCGGACTCGCACCGATTCGCCTTATCAGCAGCGCACCAGCCAGAAAGACAACCCTACACAACTAATCATCAAGCAAGCCGTGGACTACCTCATCCAGCAGCTTGAGGCAGGCAAGAGCGAAACGTTGACCGCGTACCTTGGCGCGATGGCGCGGTTCCACAACTACAGCTTTGGAAACATCCTTGCCATTGCGCGGCAGCGACCTACAGCCACGCGCGTTGCAGGATTCGGAACATGGAAAGAGATGAGCCGATTTGTGAAGAAGGGCGAAAAAGGTATCCAGATTCTTGCACCGATGATCGGATACCGGCGGAAGAAGGACGACGCCGAGCAGGACCGCGACGCCAGCGCCAAGCCTCAGCCCATGCTAATCGGGTTCCGTGCAGTCTACGTGTTCGATGTGGCGCAGACCGATGGCGAGGACCTGCCCGAGTTCGAGCACAACATCTCCGGCGAAGTGGGCGATCAGCGCGACCGGCTCATTGGTTTTCTTGCGCAACAGAACATCACGCTTGAGTTCAACGAGAGAATCGCCCCGGCGCTGGGAGTAAGCTATGGCGGAAAAATCTCTCTTCTTCCCGGCCAGTCGAAGCCGGAAGAGTTTGTCACTCTGGTTCACGAAACGGCGCATGAACTCTTGCACAAGGCAGAGCGCCGCACTTTCACCACGGCAACCGTGCGCGAGACGGAAGCCGAGGCCGTGGCCTTCATCGTGGGTCAGGCAATCGGCCTGGAGATGGGCAACGCTTCGAGCGATTACATCCAGATGTACAACGGCAACGCAACCCTGCTGACCGAAAGCCTTGAGGTTATCCAGCGCACATCAGCCCTGATTCTGGCCGCTATCCGCGACGACGAAGGCGCGGAAGCCGCGACGGAGCGGGAGCAGTTCGCAGCGGCCAGCTAACGCACACATTCTGAGCGGGTGCGCTTGGGAGTGTGCCCGCTTGCGCCCTCACGCAAGATTCAACCGGAATAGGAGATTCCCATGACTACTATGGTTCAAGTGCAAACTCAGTCTGAGTACCGCGACCTGCCGCTCGATTGGCTGGTTGTATCCCCCACTAACCCACGTAAGACATTCGACGAAGATGCGATGCAGGAACTCGCTGCCAGCATCCGCGAAAACGGCGTGTTGCAGCCCTTGTTGGTTCGGCCCCGCGCAGAGCGGAGCTTTGAGATCGTGTTCGGAGAACGCCGTTATCGTGGCGCGGCGATGGCCGAGAAAGATACCGTGCCGGTGTGCATCCGCGAGATGAGCGATGCGCAGGTGTTGGAGGCGCAGCTAGTCGAAAACCTCCAGCGTCAGGACGTGCATCCGCTCCATGAGGCGCAGGGTTTCGCCGCTCTGCTGCGTCTTGAGGAGCCGAAGTATTCCGTGGAACTCATTGCGGCCAAGTGCGGCAAGAGCGCCGGGTATGTGACCTCTCGCCTTCGCTTGACCGAACTTGCCCCCGCAGCCGTTGAAGCCTTTACCAAGGACGAGATTGGCTTGGGTCATGCTCTTTTGCTGGCGAAGTTGCAGTCACAACAACAGGAGGAAGCGTTGACCGCTTGCTGGCAGGAGAGCTATACGGGCGGCAGCAAGGCGAAGCGCATCCTGCTGCCCGTTCGCCATCTGCGCGAATGGATCGAGCACAACATCCTCTTGGAACTCGCCACCGCGCCATTCTCGAAAGAGGATGCAACGCTTGTGCCCGAGGCGGGTTCCTGCCATGACTGCCCGAAACGCACCGGGCACAACACGCTGCTCTTCGAGGGCATCGCAGCACAGCACGATTCCTGCTCCGATCCGGCCTGCTATGCGGCCAAGGTGGACGCGCATGTGAAGCGGACGGTAGCGGCGAAACCGAAGCTGGTACAGATCACCACCGCTTACGGCAAACCCGCCGAAGGCAGCACGCTTGTCCCGCGCGGGCAGTATGTCGAAATCCGGCAGGAGAAGCCCAAGAACAAATACCAGCAGGACGCGCCGGAATACAAAACGTGCAAGTTCGTTACCCAGGCCATCGTTGCGGATGGCAGCGACAAAGGCGAACTCCGCAAGGTGTGCGCCAATCCCGATTGCCCGGTACATCACCCAAGGAAGCAGCAGCGCCGGACGAACACCGATGCCGCGATGAAAGCCGCTCAAGAAAAACAGCGCCGGGAGGATGCGCAGGCCCAAGCCACCGGGCTCCGCGTCTTGAAAGCCATCGGCGATGCGATTCCTGTGCGACTGATGAAACGCGACCTGCTCTTCGTTGTGTCGCGGCTGTCCGCGATGCTGGACGAGCGCAAACTGGCTGTCCTCATCCGGCAGCACGGCGTAGGCAAACCGAAGGACGGTGACGCCCCAGCGAAACTGCTGGCGGCCTTTCTGCCCAAAGCGGAGGAAAGCAAGCTGGGCCGCATTTTGGTGGAGACAGTCATTCTCCTGTCCATGCACAACCAAGCCGACGCTGCAAAGATTCTCCGCGATGCTGCGCAGGTGTACAAGGTGGACGTTGACGCCATCTCCACACAGGTCAAACAGGAGTCTGTGGTGAAGGAGAAGGGGAAGAACGCGAAGAAGCCCACGCCCAAATCGCAGACGAAAGCGACGAAAAAGGTTGCGGCGTAACCATCAACCAACTTGAAGCTGTTAGCGGAGCCAGCAAGACGGCTCCGCATTTCTTTGTATTGCTGGCCGTCTGCCCGCCCTTTTTGATGCCCCGGATGAGCACCGGGGCGGCATCTTCGGCCCACCCAACGGCCAGCGCCGCCCATTCGCGGCGGCAATCAAACATCAGCCTAGCCAACTTCTGTACTCAATGATGGTCCGCGAAGCGCGGTGATATGCCTTTTGCGCTAGGCTTCCCGTTTGCCCGCCCCTTCACCGATGCCCCGCAAGCGCGGCGGGGCGACACCTTGGCCCACACCTTGGCCCACCCGACGGTCAGCCATCTGCCCCGCCCTCAATCCCAGCCGGAAATTCCTTATTTTCGCTTGTGGTGCGGATTCGGAGGCATAAGGCTAATATCTTCCTCCGACGCTTTTGTGTACACCGCCGCGACCGTCCTACCAAGTTTCAATCCGATGACGGGCGTTGGTGTGTCCTGCTCGGCTAGTTTTTCCAACAGATCTACGTCCTTGTCGGTCCAAGGCTTGCCTGTGTTGCGGTGGTAATACGGCAGTTTTGGCATACAGAAGCTCTCCACCCAAATTGATTGGCATCAGAATACTCCCATAGGGTTGGCGACCGGCAACCCTGATGTTCTCAAAGCGGATCGATAGTATTCGAGTTGGATTTGCCATCAGGTG